>CAYXXN010000068.1:0-14316 GCA_964469055.1 uncultured Thermoanaerobaculia bacterium | reverse complement strand
GTTGGGAACTCCGAGGGAACCCTCTCGGGCTCCTCCCCCTCCCGGTATCGCCGACAGCGCGGCCTAGGGCCGGCCGCGCTACGTCGTCTGGTTAACGTTCAGGCAACCGGCGCCGATCGACCGCCACACGGCGCGCCCGACGACCCGGCAGGGCGCAGGGTGGAGCCATCTCAATCATCCCTCACCAACGCCGAAGGCCGAGGTAAGGACCTCGATTCGAGCACGGTTCGCGTGGCCGGATGAGCCGTGACGCGGTCCGGGATCATGGTGTGCGCATCGATGGAGGTCATGGCCACGCCACAGTTGGTTGCTGGACCGTCGTCGGGTCGGCGAAGGCTGGAGCCGCGGGCGGCGGACCCTCCTTGAGGCGCGCGATCTCTGGGGGTATCCTCGCTCGGCCCATCGAGCGGACGGAGGGAGGCGATGCGCGCACGAAGAGCCGGACACACGGCACTGGGAGCCTTCCGCCTGGGGGCGGGAATGCTGGCGGCAGCGACTGTGTGGGGCGCCGCCCCGAGCCACGCCGAGGAGGCGACCGTGCCGGCCCGGCTGCTCTACGCGCGCCCGTTCCGGCTCGCCGAGGCCTACCGCTCCCGCATGCGGGCGGACACGCCGTCGGTGACGGATGGGTACCTGGTGGTCGTCGAGGCGGATCCGGCGCTGACCGTGCCGCGCCAGGTCCTGGCACCGATCCTGTTTGTCGGGGAGTGGCCCGTCGAGGTCTTCAACACCGGCAGCGGAGCCGGTCGTGTCGTCGCAGTCGTGCCGGAGCTCGTCGACCTGGCTCGGGAACCGGTGTTCTACGCCCAGCCTGACGCGCTGCCCGAGGTCCTGGCGCCCGCCGCGGCGCGGGCCTCGCGACGCAGGGCCCTGGGGGCAGGTGCCGTGCCGGCCGCCGGCGAGGTCGCGGCGGCGCTCGCCGCCGGCGGCGCCGCGCTCGACGTGGCGAGCCGCTACGAACTCTCGCTGCGCGCCGCCGACCTGGTGGAGCTCTTCGCCCCCGACGAGCGCGATGTGGTGAGCGGCTTGCGGGCGCCGCTGGTGGCCGGACGCATGCCCTCCTGGCCGGGGCGGGTGCGGCGGTACGAGGCGTCCGACGCAGCGCCCCGACTCGAGCAGACGGCGGCTGCCGCCGCCGGGGTCGTCCGCGCCGAGCTCGGGGGCCGGCCGCTGCGGGCCTATCCCTTCTTCGAGGCCACCCTGGCGGTCAACCAGGGCGACATGCTGCACCTGGCGGCCGACCCGGGCCGCTTCCCTCAGCTGGTGGGAGAAACGGCCGATCTCTACGTCGTAGCGGCGAAGACGACGGCGGAGTGGAACGCCGATCCCTCGCTGGTCGACGTCAGCAGCGGTGGCGCCGAGACGGTCGCCTTCACCGCCGGTACGGTGCAGGACAACACCTTCCTCGTCGACTCCGGAACCTTGAGCGCCGCCGCCGGGACGGGACTGGGCGTGAGCTACGACCTGGTCATCGACGTCGACCAGGACAGCCAGCTGAGCGCCGGCGACCTGATCGACGGCTACGGCGACACCGCTGGGATCTATGCCGTCCACGACACAACCCAGTCGGGACCGCTGTCGGTCACCGAGATCCTCTACTCGGGCGGCCCCTTCCTCGGCCAGGACACCTTCTATCCGACCAACATCGGGGCGTTGGAGGAGCTGCCGCTGGTGGTGGTGAGCCACGGCAACGGTCACAACTACCAGTGGTATGACCACATCGGCTTCCACCTCGCCTCCTACGGCTACATCGTGATGAGCCACGAGAACGACACCCAGCCGGGGATCGAGTCGGCCTCGACGACGACCCTCACCAACACCGACTACTTCCTCGGCAACCTGGACGCCATCGCCGGCGGCGTCCTGGAGGGGCACGTCGATTCGAGCCACATCGTCTGGATCGGCCACAGCCGGGGCGGTGAAGGGATCGTGCGCGCCTACGACCGGATCTTCGACGGCGACTGGGAGCCGGTCGAATACACGCTGTCCGATCTGCGGCTGCTGTCGAGCATCGCTCCGACCGTCTTCCTCTCCTTCGACGACTCGAATCCTCACCAGGTGCCCTACCACGTCTGGGTGGGTGCGGCCGACGACGACGTGCACGGCTGCGTCAACAACCCGGTGGCCCTGCCCTACCGGCTGCTCGATCGGGCGCGGGGGCTGCGGCAGTCCATCGGGCTGTACGGGGTCGGCCACGGGGACTTTCACAACGGCGGTGGCTCGTCGGTGGCGAGCGGTCCCTGCCTGATCGGCCGCCCGGACACGCACGTGCTGATGCGGGGCTATCTGCTCCCCCTCGTCGAGCGCTACATCCGCGGCAACCGCCCAGCGGTGGACTTCCTCTGGCGCCAGTGGGAGGGCTTCCATCCGATCGGCGCTCCCACGTCGCCTTGCGTCGTGGTCAACCTGTTCTACGCCGGCGACGCCCAGGACTCGAAGTTCGCCATCGACGACTTCGAGAGCCAGCCGGGCACCGGGACCTCGAGCTCCGGTGGGTCGGTGAGCTTCACGGTCTCGGATCTGACCGAGGGGATGCTCGCCGACGGCACCTCGAGCTTCACCCACAGCGAGGCCGATCCGATGAACGGCATGACGGTGGGCACGTCGAGCGACGACACCAGGGGCATCGTCTTCACCTACGACAGTGGGGATACGCAGACCCTGGAGTTCGAGGTGCCGGTGGGAGAACGCGACCTGCGCGCCTTCAGCCACCTGACCTTCCGCGCCGCGCAGGCGACCCGCCACCCCTCGACCACCGCCTTGCTCGGCGACACCACCTTCACCGTGACGCTGGTCGACGAGCTGAGCGGGGAGAGCTCGATCGGCGTCGGCGCCTACGGCGGGGGCGTGGAGGAGCCGTACCAGCGCGGCGGCTGCGGCACGGGAACCGGCTGGAACAACGAGTTCGAGAGCGTGCGCCTGTCCCTGACCGACTTCCTCAACAACGGCAGCGGTCTCGATCTGTCGCGGGTCGAGAGCCTTGTCTTCCGCTTCGGCCCGGCCTGGGGCAGCTCCGAGGGGCGGATCGGCTTCGACCAGCTCGAGGTGGTGGGGATGGAGGACGCCATCTTCGCGGACGGCTTCGAGAGCGGCGACACCTCGGCCTGGAGCACCACCATCGACTAGTGCCGCTCCCGTGCGGGACACGGATGTCCGCAGCGGTCGGTCCCCGATCCACCGCACCGCGAGGCTTTCCCGGCACCGATTGGGGGGGTCCGACGAGTTGAGCGAGCCCCTTCGCGAGATTGTCCAGAGCTTCAGGGAGGCGTGGCCCCTGAATCGGAGAGCCCGAACCCGGCCAGCTCTGGGGCTCAGTTGGGTACAGGTTGGGCACTTACAGACTGAAGACCGCATTGCTTCTGTAAGTGATTGAAAACACTGGCGTCCCCAACGGGATTCGAACCCGTGTTGCCAGCTTGAAAGGCTGGTGTCCTAGGCCAGGCTAGACGATGGGGACGGCGGGTTTTCGGGCGGAAACGGCGAAGGAACTCTAGCACGCGGTCGCGGGTCGGCTCGTTGCCGCGGACCGTGGCGTGCGCCATCATGGGTGCATGGCCGAGCCTGCGGTGACGCCCCAGCCTCGCGCCGCAGCTTGCGGGCTGCCTGGCCGGCCGGCCGCGGCGGCGCCGGAGGAGCTGCGCTATCCGCTGGTGCTCTGGGATGGGGACTGCGGGTTCTGCGCGCGCTGCGTCGACTGGGCGCTGGAGCGAGGGGCTGGGGAGGCGCTCCTCTTCCTGCCCTATCAAGTCGTGCCGTCGCCGCCCATGACGCCAGGGCTCGCCGAGGCCTGCTCGCGAGCCGTGCACGTGCTCGGCGCCGATGGCCGCACGTTGCGGGCGGGGCGTGCCTGCCTCGCGGTGCTCGAGCGGTGTGGCTGGCGACGCGCGGCGCGCGTGCTGCGCTGGCCGCCGCTCGTCTGGGCCGTGGAGGTCGGCTACCGCCTCGTCGCCGCCAACCGCGGCTTCTTCAGTCGCTGGCTTTCCTGAGCGGGCGCTCGGCGGGATCCTCCAGCTCCACCTTGAGCGCCAGCAGCTTGAGGAGATCCTTCAGGGCCACGAGGCCGACGAGCCGGCCGTCCTTCACCACCAACATGCGGGTGTTGCCGGTGCGGTGCATGGTGGCCAGGGCGCGCAAGGCATCCTCGTCGGGCGACACCGTGTTCTCGGCGCCGCAGGGCTCGATGAGCCGGCCGACGGTCTGGCGATCCCATTCCTCACGCGGCAGATCCTTCACCGCGTCGAGGGTGATACAGCCCAAGAGCTGCCCGTCCTGCTCGACCGGGTAGACCTTGTGGTGGTGGCGGTAGACGTAGTCGTCGACGAACTCGCGCACCGAGAGATGGCGAGGCACGACGACCGGGTCGGTGACCATGAAGTCGCGCACGCGCTCGCCTTCGAGCATCCGCCGGAACACCTGCTGGCGGCGCGACGCCTGCGCCGCGTTGCGCAGGAAGAGCCCGATCAGGAACCGCCAGAGACCGCCGATGAAGTCACCCTGGAACAAGCCGACGACCCCGAGCGCCATCAGCAGCAAGCCGAAGCCGCCGCCGATGCGGGTCGTGATGCCCGTCGCCCAGCCGAGGTCGCCGCGCCAGCGCCAAAGCGCCGCTCGCAGCATCCGCCCGCCGTCGAGAGGAAAGGCCGGAACCAGGTTGAAGACGACCAGTGCCAGGTTGAGGATGGCCAGGTAGCTCAGGACGCCGTGGATCGGCGTCGGCCAACCCGCGGCGCTCCCCGCCTGCCCGGCACCGAAGCAGCCGACGCCGATCAGTGCGCTCGCCAGCGGACCGGCGACCGCCACCAGGAACTCGGCCCGCGGGCTCGGCGGCTCGTCGGCCATCTCCGCGACCCCGCCGAAGATGAACAACGTGATGCCGCGGATGTGGACGTCGAACCTCTGGGCCATCAGCGCGTGTGCCAACTCGTGGAGCACGATGCAGGCGAAGAGGCCGAGGGCGCCGATCGCTCCCATCGTCCAACCCACGAACGGCGCCAGCTCTGGGTAGAGCGACAGGAAGTAGCCGGTCGGCCCGCCGAGCGACCAGGTGATCAGCGCCGCCAGCAGCAGCCAGCTAGGGTCCACCCGGATCGGGACGCCGGCCACCGTGAGCAGCCGGATCGCGTGCGCGAACATCGCCGCGGATGATAGTGGATGGCAGGCCCGCCGTCCCTGGGCTGTTATCCTGTGGCCCACGATGGCCGGAACTGGCCAGGCCCCGGGCGCCCGCCAACGCGTCGCCGCGGTGGTGGCGGCCTACGACGAGGCACGGACTCTGCCCGGCGTCTTGGAGGCGCTGCGCCGCACCCCCGCGGTGACCGAGGTGATCCTCGTTTCCGACGGCTCGACCGACGGCACCGCCGCTCTCGGTCGTGCCGCACGAGCGCGGGTGCTCGAGTTGCAGCCCAACCGCGGCAAGGCCTTCGCGCTCGCCGCGGGAGTCGCCGTCACAGCCTGCCCAGTGCTGTTGTTCGTCGACGCCGACCTCACCGACCTCGATCCTCGACTCCTCGAAGAGCTCGTCGAGCCGGTGGCCGCCGGTCGCGCGGCGATGAACGTCGGGATCCGCCACCGTGGCCGCGCGCTCGACGCGGCGGTCACCCGCTGCGGACCGCTGCTCTCCGGGGTCCGGTGCCTGCGGCGCGAGATCTTCGAGGCCGTGCCCGAGCAGTTCCTCTCCGGCTTCCAGATCGAGACCGCTCTCAACTGGGTCTGTCGCGAGCTGGGCGTGCCGGTGCGCACCACCGTCCTGCATGGCGTGCGCCACCGCGTCAAGGAGGAGAAGCGGGGCCTCTGGCGCGGGCTGCGTGCCCGACTCACCATGTTCTCCTCGGTCTTCGCGGCCTATCTCCGGCTCCGCCTCGACCCCCCGCTCTTGGCGCCGCGCGCCGCCCGCAACGACGCCGAGCCCGGCGGCGCGCGCGCCTGACCCGCCGCCCTTCAACCGCCGTGGCGCCGCGCCCAGACGTGGGCGAGCTCGGCGCCGAAGAGGACGGCCAGCGCCGAGTAGTAGACCCAGACCAGGACCAGGGCGAGCGATCCGGCCGCTCCGTAGAGCGCCACGAACCCGCCGGCACCGAGCACCGTGCCGACGACGGCCTTGCCGGCCGTGAACAGGAGGGCGCTGGTCACGGCGCCCACCCAGACGTGGCGCCAGCGCACGCTGGCGTCCGGGAGGATGCGGAACAGCACCGCGCAGGCCACCGTGCACGCCGCCAGGAACAGCACACCGTCCAGCCCCAGGAGTAGCTCTCGCGACCACTCGCTCGACAGCCAGCGCACCAGCACGTCGCCGAACCCCGTGAGGGCGGCGCGCACGGCGAGCGACAGCATCAGCACGCCCCAGAGACCGAGGAGCACGATCAGCGCCAGCACGCGGCGAGCGAAGAAGTGCCGCAGCCGGGCCCGCCGGCGGCCGGCCGGCACTCCCCAGGCGCGGTCGAGCGCCGCTTGCAGCTGCGCCAGGGCGCCCGTCGCGCCGACCACCAGCGAGAGCACGCCGATCGCCGTGCTGCCGCCGGGGAACGGCGTTGCCGCGATGTTGGCGATCGCCCGGCGCACGACCTCCACCCCGCGCGGACCGACCCAGCCGGCGAGCTCGGCGAGCAGGTACTCCTCCACCGCGGCGTCCTCGCTCAACAGGCCGGCAGCGCCCACCAGCACGACCAGCAGGGCCGGCAGCCAGAAGAGGGAGTAGAAGGCGAGCGCCGCGGCCAGCCGGGGGCAGTCGTCGTGGACGAACTCTTTCGACGACTCGCGTAGCAGGCCGAGAAAGCCCCCGACTCCTCGCAGCACGGGCGAGAGGATACCGCCGGCGACTCGCTGCGCGCTGCCGCTGGTTGTGGTAGAAGCTTCTCGCCGCCGATGGGCGATTCCACCTCCCGACCCGACCGCCGCAGTCAGACGCGTCACGCCGTGAGCAACGCTTCCGGCCGGTTCCGCCTCGGCGCCGAGTTCGAGCTCGTCGACGTGTCGCTCGACGGCATTGGCGTGCAGAGCGTGTTGCCCCTCCAGATCGGCCGGCTCTACACCGGCACGATCGAGTGGGAAGGCGAGCGGCTCTCGGTCGCCGGCCGCGTGGCTTGGAGCGTCCTCGCGCGGACCACCAAGAGCCCGAACGGGGACGTGCTGCCGGTGTATCACTCGGGCATCCAGTTCGCCGAGCACGCCGACGAGGCGCTGGCCGACCGACGGCGCCTGCTGGAGCGGGCCACGACCTACCGCGCGGGCGATCGCCTCTTCGGGCGCTACGAGGCGCTGCCCGCCCAGACGCGGGTCGTGTTGGACTCTTCCTTCCGTGTGTGCACCGTCTCCACCGGCGGCATGCTGATCGAAGCAGCCGAGCCCTTCGAGCTCGAAACGGTGCTCGACCTCGACCTCGATCTCGACGGCCATCGCTTGCGCTGCCGCGGCCGGGTCGCCTCGCTCGACGTGCCGCAAGAGCTCGACGGTCAACTCGTTCACCGCGCCGGGATCGAGTTCCTCGACCTCGACCTCGAGGCCGCCGCCGCCCTCGCCGCCTACCTGGCGACCCTCGAGCGGCCGGTGTGACGGGACGCAGGCGAGCGCGCCCGAAGGGGCCACTGCTCGTCGCGATCGCCGCCCTCGGTGCGGCACCGGCGCAGCGCCAGCCGGTCCTGCCCCAGATCGACCACCCCCATCCCTACTACTTCCGCGAGATGTACCTGCCGCAGCTGACGGCCGGGCCGAGCTCCGTCGCCTGGTCGGCCGACGGGAAGGCCGTGAACTACTCGATCAAAGGGTCGCTCTGGCGACAGACCCTCGACACCCAGACGGCCGTCGAGTTGACCGCGGGCCCAGGTTACGACTTCCAACCCGACGCCTCGCCTGACGGTCGCTGGCTGGCTTTCGTCCGTGACGCCGACGGTGCGATCGAGCTCCAGCTGCTCGACCTCGCGAGCGGCCAGGTCCGACCCCTCACGTCCGGCGGCGACGTCAACGTCGAACCGCGCTGGTCGCCGGACGGCCGGCGCCTGGCCTTCGTGTCGACCGCCGGCAGCGGCCACTTCCACCTCTTCGTCGCCGACTTCGAGGGGGACCGGATCGCCTCCGTCGCCCGACTCACCGAGGAGACAGCCACCGACCGGCCACGCTACTACTACGGCCCGGTCGATCACGAGATCTCGCCCACCTGGTCGCCGGACGGTCGCGAGCTCCTGTTCGTCTCCAACCGCGACGCGCTCTACGGCACCGGAGGTCTCTGGCGGATGCTCGCCGAGGTGGGTGCCGAAGCACGCCAGGTCCTCGCCGAGGAGACCACCTGGAAGGCACGCCCGGCGTGGTCTCCCGATGGCCGGCGAGTCGTCTACGCCTCCTACGACCGGCGGCAGTGGCACAACCTGTGGCTGACGACCCCCGCCGGCGGCGCGCCCTTCGCGCTGACCTACGGGGATCACGACGACACGGCGCCTCGCTGGTCGCCCGACGGCCGCCAGATCGCCTTCGTCTCGAACCGCGGCGGCGCGACGTCGCTGTGGGTCATCGACACGGTCGGTGGCCGGCAGCGGGAGGTGCGAGCTCGGGACCTCGTTCACCTGCGCCCGATGGGCCGGGTGCGGCTGACGGTACGCGATCCGGCGGGGAACGCGACGGCGGCACGCGTGTTCCTCACCGGCGCCGACGGGCGAGCCTACGCGCCGGACGACGCCTGGATGCACGCCGACGACTCGCTGGTCCCGGGTGCGCAGCGCGAGCCGGCTCGCTATTTTCACGTAAGGGGTCCGGTCGAGGTCGTCGTCCCGGCGGGCGGCATCACCGTGATGGCGGCGAGAGGGTTCGAGCTCGAGCCGGCTGCCACCAGTGTCGAGGTCGCGGGCGGCGCGACGGTCGACATCGAGCTGGCGTTGCGCCCCTTGCCAGCACTGCCCGGCGGCTCCCGGTTGAGCGGCGACCTCCACGTGCACATGAACTACGGCGGTACCTACCGCAACACTCCCCAGCGCCTGCTCGCCCAGGCGAGCGCCGAGGACCTCGACCTGGTCTTCAACCTGATCGTCAACAAAGAGCAGCGCATCCCGGACGTGGCCTATTCTTCTTTTTCCGGCGCGCCCGACCCGGCCTCGACCGCCGACCGCGTCCTCCTCCACGGCCAGGAGTTCCACACCAGTTACTGGGGACACTTGGGGCTCCTCGGCCTCTCCGAGCACCTGCTGCTCCCGGACTATGTCGGCTACCCCGAGACGGCGGCGGTCAGCCTCTACCCGACCAACGCCGTCGTCGCCGATCTGGCGCACGCGCAAGGGGCTCTCGTGGGCTACGTCCATCCCTACGAGGTCTCAGAGCTGCCCGACCCGTCGCTCGGCCGCAGCCACGCCTTCCCGGTCGACGTCGCCTTGGGCAAGGTCGACTACTTCGAGGTCATGGGCTTCAGCGACCACCGCGCGACGGCGAGCATCTGGCACCGGCTCCTGAACCTCGGCTTCCGCATCCCCGCGGGCGCCGGTACCGACGCGATGGCCAACTACGCCTCGCTCCGTGGGCCGGTGGGCACGAATCGCACCTACGTGCCCGTCCCGGCGGGACCCGTGCGCTCCGATCTCTTCCTGGAGGGGCTGCGCGCCGGGCGGAGCCTGGCGACCAACGGCCCGTTGCTCGACTTCACGCTGGGGGGCGCGGCGCTGGGTGACACGGTGAGCTCGCCCCGCGCGCCGGCAACCCTTCCCTACACCGCAGCACTCCGCTCCATCGTCCCCATCGAGCATCTCGAAGTCGTCTGCAACGGGCGGGTCGCTGCCGCGCTGGCTCTTTCGTCCTCCAGCACCGTCGACGATCTCGCCGGCGTCCTCACTCTCCCGACTAGCGCTTGGTGCACGCTGCAAGCGTGGAACGAAGGTCCGACCCTGCCGATTCTCGACAGCTACCCCTACGCGACGACCAGCCCGATCTACGTCGAGGTGGAGAGCGCACCGCTCGCCTCACCCGAAGACGCCGCCTTCTTCGTCGGCTGGGTGGATCGTCTCCTCGAGCGCGCGGCCGCACACCCCGACTGGAACACCGCCGCCGAACGCGAAGAGACCCTCGCCAGCCTGCGCGCCGCGCGTGCGGTTTTCCTCGCCAAGCTGGACCGCTGACCGACCTCACCCCTTCGCGTCGGATGAGCGATCGGGGATCGCGGGGATCTCGACCTCCCACTGTGCCATCCGCTCCGCGTCGCGGCGCCGACGGCGGCGGATGGCGGCCAAAGCGAGGAGCGTGACGCCGATCCAGAGAGTGGCCGAGCTGGTGAGCACAGGCAGCCAGCGGTACCAGAGGGCGTGGCGGCGCCAGAAGGAGCGCGCGGCCGCCTCGGGCTGCACTCCGATCGTCCGCTCGAAGGCCGACTCGAAGCTCGCGCCCCGGCGCACCTCGGCCAGCAGGCGGGCCACCGCCTCCGTGCCGTGGCGCCGCAGCAGGTCCCGCACGAGGGCGCCCGCCACGGCGTAGGCGCTGGCCAGCGCGCCGGGATCGGCGAAGCGGCGGTCGAGCTCGGCCAGGGTCACGTCGCGGTCGCGCAGCATCGCCAGCGTCAGCTGCGAGCGGTCGCGCAGGTCCCATGGCCCGCCGGCCACCAAGGCGAGTCCCTCGTGGAACCAGCGCGGCACCGCTCGCTGCCCGGCGGCGCGGTCGACGAGCACGTGCGCCAGCTCGTGGAGCAGGAGCTCCTCGAGGCTCGTGTCCGGGTAGCGCGGCACTCGCTCGGGGAAGAGGACGACGGTGCCGGCGCCATCCGCGAAGCCGGCGACCCAGGCCGGCGCCGCCTTGGCGACGGCCGCACTCTCCGGCACGAGGACCACCCGGATCGGCGGTCCGCCCGACGGAGCGCCCACCAGGTCCGCGGCCCGTGCGAGAACCCCCGGCGGCAGCGCCTCGAGCCGTCGTGCCTCGCCGCGCAGCGGCTCCGGCGCCTCGACGCGGAAGGCCGGTGCCTGGCCGCGTGCCGGCGCGGCCAGGATGGCCGCCAGGGCGAGAGCGGTCAGTGGATTCAGTAGATGCCGCCCGGCGCCGGGAGGAGTGCGACCCGCCCCGCCTGCAGTTCGGCCACCAGCCAGCGAACCTGCCGCTGCCGGGTCTCGTCGTCTTGCTGCAGCCAATCGCCGAGCCGGCGTGTCCCGTCGAGCTCGCCAGGTCGCAGGGCGGCGTCCTCGCCCTCGCCGGTGGGACCGACCAGGTAGACGGGATACAGCTTCTCGAGGCACTGGAGGGGTACCGAGCCCGCTTGTTGGAGCTCCTCGAGGAGGCCATCCACGGCCTCGCGCGCCCAGCTGTCGAGGAGGGCGCGCTGGTCGTTGGCGGGCGCCTCCTCCTCCGCCGGGCGGACCTCGAGGCTGCCGACTTTGACGAGGCCGACCAGGGCCTGCATGAAGCGGAAGTAGGAGCCGCCCACGGTCCGCAACAGGTCCCGCACTCGCTGCTCCCGATCGAGCTTGGCCAGCATCCGGCGCTGGCGCGGGCCGAGGTGGTCCCCAGGCCAGGCGGGCCCCGGGCGCAGCAGGACATCGTCATGGGGGATCACGGTGCGCAGGGTCTCGAGCTCGTCCCGCCATCGCGAGCCCTCGACGGCGACGGTGAGCGGGTTGATGGGCTCTGACGCGAGCTGGGGGTCGCCGAGGTCGGGAGGCCAGCTCGAGAAAGAAAAGACGCCGTGGCGCCAGAGCACGACGCCGCACACCGAATCGAAGACGTGCTGGGTGAGGGTTCGCCGCACCTCCTTTGCGCTCAGGGAACCCAGGGCCACCAGAGCCTGTCCCATGCGGGTCCCGTCGATCTTGGTCCGCAGGACCACCTGGAACAGCTCCGCATCGCTGATCAGCCCTTCGAGCAGGAGGTGCCGGGCGAAGAACTGCGCCGGGTTCGTCGAGAAGCAGCCCACGATCTGCCCCGAGGACAGGGCCACCTGGAGCTCGTTGTCGGCAGCCCGGAATCGGATCGAGCCAGTCCGCCGCTCGTGCTCGCACCATTGCAGCACGTCCGTTGCCGAGAAGGTGGCCAGGCGACCAGAAAGCTCCATGAGGCGCTGCCCTATGCTCTACGTGCCGATTCTAGAGGCAGACCCGGCCGCCTGGGGCTGGCCCGTGTACGCTGAGCGGAACTTGACAGCCCTGTAGCTTCGGTGGTAGTCCTCGCGCGCTCAGAGAGAGCCATTCCGGACGAAGTCCGCCGGAGCAAGCGCCCGATCGGCTTGGGGAGAGCCGCCATGGGGGGCAACGACCCGCTTCCAAAGCAGGTGATCATCGTCGGCCACTCTCAGGTGGAGTTGCCGCCGGGGGTCAGGGTCACGGACTGGGCGCTCGAACGGACCAAGTGGCAGAACCCCCGCCTCCGCTGCATCCTCTACTGCCTTCAGGCACTGGAGGTTCTAGACAGCAGCTACTTCCTCCTTCACTGCTCCGAGGCCCAGCTGCGATTGTCGGCCCGCCGCGTGGCCGATGCGGCCCGGAGCGTCCATGACGAGCTGGCACCGTTGCTGGTGCATGCCTCGTGCATCCCGGCACTCGACGAGGCGCGCAGGAACGCCCTCGATGAGTTGCAGGACCTGGAGCAGACCACCTTGCCTGCGTTGTTCGGGCTCAGCGCCCCGAAGCGCAGCTGGGATGATCGTGCGCGGCGGCAGCTGGCAACCGCCTCCGGGCGACTCCACGGATTCCTCCAAGGGGCGCTCGGTGCTTTCATGGCGGCCGATCCCAGGAGCCGGCACGATGCCGATTACTTCCTGTCGCGGCGGTTCGCTCGCCACGTCCACGAGACCGAGATGCTCTACAGCTCGGTGTGCCAGATCGCGGATCTGTTGAAGGCCTTTGGCCCCTTCGGGCCGCGGGCGCTCGTGGCTTTCCAGGTCGCGCTGGAACGCGAGGCCGACGTCTTCGATACCACCCACTGGAAGCGCGTCACGGAGTTCATAGGGGAGCTCGTCGAGCAACTCGTGCCAAAGATGCAGGCGCTGTTGGTGATGCCAGGGATTCGGTTCATGGAGACCAAAGCCCTCGACCACGTCTGCCAGGGAGTCCTACAGAAATGCGCGGCGGTGATGGAGCTGCAGCGGACGGCGGCGCTGCTTGCCGACCGGGCAGGCCCGGCGGCGAGTGGAGACCTTGCCGCCAATCGATCGGCAGTCGCCGACTATCGAGAGGTCCTAGCGCGCCAGACGGCCCGGCTCCTAGGCCAGCTGGAGACTCTCTACGGCTTGCTGTGTGACTTCGTGGGGCCTTGGCAGCGCAACCTGGAGCGGCGGCGGGCGCTGATGCTGCTGTCTTCCGAGGCCTCCCCGGATCCTTCGTGAGACGACTGGCTCCTGGTCCGCTCGCGTAAGTAAGGGATCATCCGGTCAATCGGGAGGCGGAACATGGCGATCATCGATTCGATCGGCATTGCCGTTCACGTCCGCGAGTTTAGACACAGCGCGTCGGAGAGCAACTGGTCACTGATCGTGAACAGCGCCGGGGTCGATGTGGTTCACGCGCAGTTTATGGTCAGCCCACCAGAGGTGTGGGTCGTCGTTCCGCGCTTCGGACCTGAGGGCTTCGCGAACGTGTACGCCCTGGGCAGCTTCCCATTCGGCTACAAGAGCGTCTTCGGCACGCTGACGCTCGATACGGGTCCGCTCAGTCCATCGTCGATCAGGTTGGCACTGCACGGCAGTGACCTGCTCCGTCCGCTCCACATTCTGACTTGGGGAATCGACGCCGGAGGCGCGATCGTCCCACTCACGGTGGACACCGATATCGGTATCACGCTGAGCGATGACTTTGGAGAGGGTGTCGGTTCGATGCCGCTGGCCCTCGTCGACTCGGGAACTGACGCTACGGCGTTCTCGGAGGTGATCGTCTTCGCATCGCTCACCGGCAACCAGTACGCGCCGACACGCCAGCCCGTCTCGCTCCGCGTCGAGCGCGCGAACGGCGCCCTAGCCTGGTCCAGCGGGCTCGAGAACTTCTTCGCGCTCGAGCCCGGTGAACGGAGCGCAAAGATCTGGCGGCTGACGGACAATCCTTTCTCCCGCGTGGACAATCTAGGCCCCGTCGTCCCGAAGCTCCGCGTCGACGGGCCCGACAACGCGATGATCGAGGCGTTCGTCGCCATCGGCGTCAACCGCGATGGCCCACGGCCCGTTGCGGTCCCGCTCGTCCATCACATCCCGTCGCTAACGGGCAGCAACGCCTGGGTGGGGACGAGCACCTCCCCAGCTGGTCGAGAAATGATCTTGCCGCTTTGTAGAACGGGGGTCCGCTAAGGAGCTCGCCCGGCGCTGGTGGGAAGTAGTTTAGACCTGGTGGGCCGTGAGGGAATCGAACCCCCGACCAACGGATTAAAAGTCCGCGGCTC
>CAYXXN010000067.1:0-14356 GCA_964469055.1 uncultured Thermoanaerobaculia bacterium | reverse complement strand
AGCGGCGGGCCACGAGGATCCGGTCGCCTTCGATCGGCGCGCTGAGGAGTTCCTGCATCGGGCGCCGGCGTTCGAACCCGTTCTCTTGGAGCACCTCCACCAGGTGGCCGCGCGTTCCGCCGCCGATCGCGCCTGGCAGGTACAGCGCGAGCTCGATCCCGCACTCGCCGAGCTGCGGCGTACCCTCGACGAGGAGCTCGGCCGGCACGGGCCCGAGCTGCGGCGCCTGGGGGAGAGCCTGCAGGGTCTGGGAGAGAGCCTGCAGCACACCCGTCGCGAGCTGGGCGACCTCGCAGCCGAGGCAACCGCGCAGGGAGAGACGCTCACCAGCGAGCGGCGCGAACGGGCCGCGGCGGACACTAGCCTCGAGGACTCGCTGCGCTCGACCGGTCAGTCCGTCGCCGAGCTCGAAGCCGGTCTCGCCGGTCTCGGTGAGGCCCAACGCGCCCTCGACTGGCTCGCCGGTCGCCTCGACGCCTTGGAGCATCCGCCCCGCGGCCTCGCGGCGCGCCTCGCCGCCGCCTTGCGCGTCCTGCGCGGGCGGCCGCCGGGGAGCGCGAGCTAGCCCCAGCCCAGCCAGCGTCGCCAGCGCGGCACGTTCGCGGCACCATGCCGCTCGCCGGCCGCCCGCGCCTGCGTCACTGGGTCCTCCCGCCCCTCGAAGTCGAGCGGTGAGCGGAGCCGGCCGCCGACGGCCGCGTCCGGGGCGCGCCGCGGTGCCGCCGCCCAGGCCTGCAGGTCGCGGGTGGTGGCGGCGAAGGAGAACTCGCGGCGGGCGAACTCGCGGGCGCGCTCGGCCATGGCGAGGAGCGGGCCGGGCTGGCGCGACGCCCAAAGGACCTGCTCGCAGAGCCCCTGAGCGTCGCCCGGCGGGAAGGTAAGGCCGACGCTCTCGCGCGAGTAGAGCTCGCCGAGGTCGCCCTGCCGGTTGTAGAGCAGGGGCAGGCCGGCCACCATCCACTCGACGAGCCGGTTCTTGCTCCCCAGCATGCCTTCGTAGATCGGCCGATCGGTGAGCACCCCGAGATCGGCCTCGGCGAGGTAGGAGCCCACCTTCTCCTTCTTGACCCAGCCCTCGAGGTGGAAACGCGGCGCCAGCTTCGAGCCGCCGACCAGGGCCTCGAGCCGCGCGTAGGTGGCGGCGTCGTGGCCGGCGATGGCGCCGCCCGTGGAGACGAAGTGGATGCGCGGGTCCTGCCGCATGGCGGACTCCAGGCCGTGGAAGAGGGTGTCGACGTCGCTCCACACGTTGAAGCCGCCGCTCCACAGCACGAGGAAGGCGTCCTGCGGCACGCGCGAGCCGCGCAGGACCGACCGCACGCGGACGGGCGGCGGATCGGTGAGCCCGCACGGGACGACGGCCGTGAACTCGTAGCCGCAGGTCTCGGCGGTGAGACGCCCTAGGGCGCCGAGCTCGCCGATCGCCGCCCAACGCTGGCGCTCGGAGACGGTCGAGACCTTGTCGGCCCGGCTCATCACCGGATGGACCATGCGCCACCAGCGTGGCAGCGGCCAGTTCTCGCCCTCGAGGGCGGCCTTGGCCTGCGCCTCGGCCATGACGTGGCCGAACTGATCGGCCCACAGCGGCAGCTCACTGCCCGACTGCACGAGGGCGAGCGAGCCGTAGATCGTCGCCCCGACCAGCGCCTCTGGCCCCCAGTCGGCGATCTCGGAGCGCAGGGTGTCCAACCCGAAGAACTCCTCTCCGGCGAGGCGGAGGATGGGGATGCCGTCGCGCTCGCCATGGCGCTCGAGCTCACCCTCCTCGTAGACCTGGGGAATGACCATCGCCACCACGCGCACGGCGTGACCGGCGCCGGCCAGCCCCGAGGCCATCTGCCAGGTGCGGATGCCCGGGCCGTAGTTCTGCGAGGTGTTCTCGAAGGGCAGCGGGCACAGCCCGCAGACGAGGATCCGGCGCGGCAGCGGGCTCATCAGCGATCCAGCGGCGGAGTCTAACGCGCCGCCGGCGACGGCCCAGCGGCGAGTGCTATCCTTCCGCCCCGTCATCGAGACCCTGACGTGCGGCCGCGCCTCTCCCTCACCCTCGCTCTCCTTCTCCTGGGCGCCGCGACCGGCGCCGCGCGGGCCGGCGAACGCTTCAAGCTGCGGATCCTCGAGGCCGGCGTCTACGGGCTCGCCTACGAGGAGCTGGCGGCGGCGGGCCTGACGGCGGCCGGCGTGCCCAGCGCGCGCCTGGGGCTCTCTTCGCGCGGCCGCCCGGCGCCGCTCTGGGTCGAGGATGGCGGCGACGGCGTCTTCGGCCCCGGCGATCGGCTCGAGTTCGTGGCCGAACGACTGCCGGGAGAGGTCTCCTACTTCAACGAAACGACGCCCTACAACGTCTACTGGCTGGAACTCGACGCGGAGGCGCCCTGGCACGGCGGCGAGGCGCCCGCCGCCGCGGGCTGCCCGCCGGCCAAGGCCAGAGTCGAGCGCCACCTGGAGCGGGACCTCCTGCGCGTGCGCTTCCCGGGGGTGGCCGACGAGCGGACCGACGAGATCTGGTACTGGTCCCGTCTGACCTATCTCGAGGGCGCCGCCTTCGAGCTCGACGTGGACCTCTCCGACCTCGCGTTGCGCGACCCCGAACCTCTCGCCCTGACGATCTCGTTGCGCGGCTGGTCGGCGCTGCCGCGCACGCTCCAGCAGCTGGACGATCACGAGGTCGAGGTGCTGTGGAACGGCCTGCCGGTGGCGAGCGCCCGCTGGGACAACGGCAGGGGCGACCAGCGCATCGAGGTGGCGGAGCTTCCTGGCAGAGCCCTCGAGCCGGCGGCCAATCAGTTGACGGTGCGGGTGCCCAAACGGACCGCTGCGGGGGGCGAGGCGCTGGTCGACGTCGTGCTCCTGAACTGGATCGAGCTCGGCTACCCGCGCAACACGACGCGGCTCGCGGGCCAGGATCAAGTGGTCTGGCAGGCGCCGGCGGCCGCTTGCCTCGAGCTCCCGACCGACCCCGCCCACGGCACGAGGGCCTACCGCACCGATGGTCGGCGCTTCACGGCGCGGGCCGGTGCGCCCCTGCGCGTGCCCCAGGCCGAGGATCCGGCGCTGTGGCTGGTCGCCGACGACGCATTGCGCTCGCCGTCGGCCATCCAGCGTGACGCACCCTCAGAGTGGCGGACGACCCGCCATCGCGCCGACTACCTGATGATCGCCCACCCGAGCCTCCTCGCCGCTGTCGAGCCGCTGGCCGAGTTCCATCGCTCTCGCGGGCTCGCGGTCGCCCTGATCGACGTCGAGGACGTCTACGACGAGTTCAGCGACGGCATCGAGACGCCGAGGGCGATCCGGGAGTTCGTCCACCACGCCTGGCAAGACTGGCAACGGCCGGCGCCCCGCTTCGTGCTGCTGGTGGGCGACGCGAGCTGGGACAGCAAGAACCCGACGGTCGTCGACGCCAACTACGCGGATTGGGCTTTCGGGCCGGAGTTCAAGAACGTGCTCGAGCAGTTCCCGAAGAACGAGAGTACTCCCTACGCCGACCATCCGGAGGCCAACATTCGCGGCCTCGTCCCCACCTGGCCCACCGTCACCTATCAGGGGCACGCGGCGAGCGACAACGCCTTCGTGGTGTTCGGCGAGGACGGCGCGCCGAGTCTGGCCATCGGCCGCCTCCCCGTCCTGCGGCCCGAGGAGGTCGAGACGATCGTCTCCAAGACGATCGCCTACGCGACCCGACCGCCGCTCGGCCCGTGGCGGGCGCGCTCGCTCTTCATCACCAACGAAACGCAGCACCACCAGATGCAGAGCGACGCCCTGGCCGCCGATCTCGCCCTGCGCGGCTTCGGCATCGTCCGCGTCTACCCACTCTCGAGCGAGACCTCCAACGAGCACCACACCCGCCGCCTCATCGAGGCCTTCGACGAGGGGCAGCTCCTGGTGCACTTCCTGGGGCACGGTGGGCGCTACATCTGGCGCACCGGGCCGCCGGACTTCAAGAAGAACCACGATCTGTTCACGCTCGACGACCTCGATCGTCTCGCCCCGACCGGCAAGCCGGCCATTGTGCTCTCCATGAGCTGCTACTCGGCGCCGTTCGACCATCCGAACGCCGACTCGATCGGCGAGAAGTTCTTGCGCCTCGCCGACAAGGGGGCCGCGGCGGTGATCGCAGCCTCGTGGCGCAACGCTCCCGGGCGCGACTTCAGCTCGCACCTGCTCGCGGAGCTCACCCAGCCGGGAGCGACCGTCGGCGAGGCTTTGCTGCACGCCAAGCAACGGGTCCGTGCCCGCACGTTCCGCGACCAGTACAACCTGCTGGGGGACCCGGCGCTGCCGGTGGCCCTGCCGAGCTTGTCGCTCGCCGTCGAGGCCGACGACGAGCGGCCGGGCGTCGTGCGCGTGGCCGTGCCGGCGGCCGACTTCGACGGCCAGGCGCTCGTGGAGTGGCGCGGCGCCGGCGGCCACGTGCTGGCTCGCGAGACCCTGGCCGTGACCGGTGCCGCCTTCCAGACGGAGCTCGCCGCCGACCCGGAGGGCGACGTGGCGGCCGTCGGCGTCTACGTCTGGAGCGAACGGTTGGGTGTCGACGGCTTCGGCGTCGACGACGTCGCGGGTCCCGCCGATCCGACGCAGCACACGGCCGGCGCATCGACCGAGGCGGGGCCGACCCCCGCACCAGCTCCCACCTCCGGAGGTCCTTCATGAGGTCGTTCGCCCGCCGCCTGCTGCCCATCTTGCTGCTCGCCGTCGCTTGTCGCTCGACGGCCCCGGTACCCGTGCCCCCGCTGGCGGCGCCCCTCGTCGAGGAGCCCCCCCTCTCGAACACCTTGCGCTGGAGCACCGCCAGCGAGGTCGACAATTTCGGCTTCGACGTCTATCGCGGCCTGTCGGAGGAGGGGCCGTTCGAGCGCCTGACGGCCGACCCCATCCCGGGAGCGGGTACGACGGATACTCCCAGCCAGTACTCGTACGTCGATAGCGGGATCGAACCCGACACGACCTACTACTACTACGTCGAGAGCATCTCGCTGCAGGGCGTGCGCGAACAGTTCACGCCGATCATCCAAGCCGCCGCCAAGCGGCCCGAGAGCGCCGTCTCAGCCAGCGAGGAAGGCGAGCCCCAGCAGTAACGCGGCGGCGAGTCCGGCGCCGGCCACACCGAGGGGGCCGAGCGGCGGACGACCGCCCTCGGCTCGCCACCGGGTCCAACCGGCGGCCGCCGCCGCCGCGGCGAGAAAGAGCAGGGGAAACAACTGCAGCAGGTAACGGGTCTTGACGTGGAGGACGAGGAGAATCCCCACCTGGTAGGCGAGGAAGGAGGCGCCGAGGAATGCCCAACCACGCCGTTCCGCCCAGGCGGCGGCCAGGCCGAACGGGGCGGCGAGGAGCACCGCGCCGTAGCTCAGGTAGTGCGCCCAGCGCAAGGACTCGGCGATCCAAGCGGGAGGCCTCGGGTAGCCCCTTCCGGCGGCGTGGATCAGCCCTCCCGGCAGCTGGTCCGTGAAGAAGGAATCCCGATGGAGCAGCCGGCGGTACTGTCGACCGAGCTGATCGCGCAGCACTGCGAGCCAGCCACGCTCGGCGATCCGTCCCTCGATCTTGCGCTGCAGGATCCGCTCCCGGGTCGCGAAATCCGGGGCACTCCGTCGCCAGGCGATGTACTCCTCGGTAACGATCTCGTCGGCGAAGTTGCGCGACGAACGGTCGTTCAGCCCTACCCAGATATTGAAGCGGACGCTGCTGGCGATCATCGGCCGGCCGTGCTGGCGCCAGTTCACGAGGACCACGGGGGCGATCGTCAGGCCGAGCGCCAGCCCCGCCGTCGCCAGGCGCGCCGCCCGGTCGCGCCAGCTCCCTTCCCGAAGCAGGGGCAGCAGGAACAACGGCAAGAACAGCCCGAGTAGGCTTTTGGTCAACAGCGCGGCGCCGAGGACGGCCCCGAGCAGCGCGCACCAGACGAGACTGCGGCGCCGGGCCACGAGGATCCAGGCGGCCGCCAGCATCCAGGCGAGATGCAACACCTCGGGCCAGAGGAAGTGCGCGAAGGCCGCCAGCGTGGGATAGAGGAGCACGAGGACCGCGGCGCCATCGGCGGCGCCGGGCGGCAGCTCCAGGCGCCTCGCGAGGTCGCGCAGCAACCAGGCGCTCGCCAGGAGCAGGAGCGTCTGCGCCAGCTCGACCGGCCACGGCGCGTCGGCCAAGGACCGGCAGCCAGCGACGAACCAGACGTAGAGCGGCGGCCACAGGGGCTCGAGCTCGCTCTCGCCGCTCACCAACAGGCGGCCGGCGGCTTGCCAATACATGCGCTCGTCGCCGTGCAGGCGCCGGGGCTCGGGCCATTGCCCGAGCACGAGCAACGTGGCGTGGAGCGCCAGCCAGAGGACACCGACGACGATCCAGGCGCGCCGACTCACGGGGCGAGAGGCTACACCGTGGAGGTGCCGGGAGCGGCATCCTGCGCAGGCCGGCCGGGGATCGCTCCGCTATACTGCCGGGCGCCCATGATCCCCAGCGTTCCCGGCCCCGCGCGCCGCTGGCTCCCCGTGTTCCTGCTCGTCGTGGCCCTTCCCGCCCCGGCCGCGGCCGGCGGCACCATCGAGATCAACCCGATCGTGACCAGCAACCTCGACGCTCCCCTGGCGGCGCGGCACGCCGGGGACGGCAGCGGCCGCCTGTTCATCGTCGAGCAGGAGGGGGTCATCAAGATCTGGGACGGCTCCCAGTTGCTGGCGACGCCGTTCCTCGACATCCGCGACGACATCGGCGGACCGGTTCTGGCCGGCGGCGAGCAGGGGCTGCTGGGGCTCGACTTCGATCCCGATTACGAGAACAACGGCTTCTTCTACGTGAGCTACAACTTCAATCCGCCGGGCCCCAATCCAGACAACTGCCAGGGCGACCCGGCAGCGTCCTTGACCCGTGTCGCCCGCTACAGCGTGACCGGCAATCCCAACATCGCCGACCCGGGCTCGGAGAGCGTGATCATCGCCGTCGTCCAGGACTTCAGCAACCACAACGGCGGCAACATCCTCTTCGGCCCTGACGGGTTCCTCTACATCGGCCGCGGCGACGGCGGCTCGGGCGGTGATCCCTGCGAGAACGCCCAGGACCCGCTGGCGCTCAACGGCAAGATGCTGCGCATCGACGTCTCCGGATCCACCTTCGGCGGCGGTCGCCTGACCCGCGGCAGCGAGGACTGCGGGCTGGTCGGCAACTACGCGATCCCCCCGGACAACCCGTTCGCCAGCGACGCGGACGGCACCTGCAACGAGATCTGGGCCCTGGGGCTGCGCAATCCCTGGCGCTGGAGCTTCGACCGGCAGACCGGCGACCTCTTTATCGGCGACGTCGGCCAGGAGAACTGGGAGGAGGTCGACTTCGAGCCCGCGAGCAGCCCCGGCGGCAGCAACTGGGGCTGGGACTGCTACGAGGCGAACGCCTCCTTCGAGCCCGCGGGCTGCGGTCCGGCCGGCGACTACGACTTCCCCATCCTCGACTACAGCAGCGGCGGCGTCGGCTCGCCCGACTGCCCGAACAGCAGCGGCAACTGCGCGGTCACCGGCGGCTACCGCTATCGCGGGCTCCGGGCGCCGTCGCTCGCCGGCACCTACATTCTGGGCGACAACTGCTCCGGCCGGGTCTACTTCGCCACCGAGAGCGGCGGCAACTGGACCTGCACCGAGTTCGCCAACACGACCTTCTTCATCACCTCCTTCGGCGAGGACCAGGAGGGCGAGGTCTACCTGGTCGACGGCGGCGGCGGCCTCCACCGCTTCGAAGAGTCGATCATCTTCGCCGACGGCTTCGAGCTGGGCGACACCAGCCGCTGGTCGACGACCACGTCGGACTAGCGCGAGGGCCCGCTCACTGCAGGTAGCCCAGGGCCTCGAGCTGCCGGCGCAGCTCCGGGGCGAGCTCGCTGCGACCGGCGGCGGCGCGCAGCTCGAAGCGCAGGGCCGCCAACCGCTCCTGCAAGGCGTCGACGACCACGCCGTGTCGCTCGGCCAGGCTGACCCGCTCACCGGAGTCGGCCTCGACGTCGAAGAGATCCGTCCACCCGAGGTCCCCGGCCAGCAGCCGGAAGCCGAGGCAACGGCGATCGGCGGAGAGGCCCAGGGCCGCCGGCGTGGTGCAGGTCGGCACGGCGAGGCTGATGCGATGGAGTCCAGGCGGCAGAACGAGCTGGTGCTCGACCTGCGTGTCGAGGGGCAGATCGAAGAACCCGTGACGCACGCCGTCGACTCGCACCTCGATCGTGCGCGGCTCGAGATACGTGTGCAAACTCAGGTCCAGGCGCTCCCCGCGCGCATCGAACGTGGCCTCGTGCTCCACCCAGTGACCGCCGCGATCGGCCGCAGCCCGCAGTTGCACCTGGTGCCACAGTCGCCCGCCCTCGAAGCGGAAGAGACCGCGGACCGGCGCGCCGAACTGCTCCGAGTAGGCCTCGCTGCGGTGGGAGCCGCCGGGGCGGCGCAGCAAGTGGACGAGGCTGCGCCCTGAGTTGGGCGGCGGCGCCGCGACCGACGCCAGTTCCCACAGCGTGGGTGCCAGGTCGACGCTCTCGACCAGCGTCGCGACTCGGGCCCCGGCCCGGCGTCCCGGCTCGAGGACCAGCAGGGGCACCCGAACCGTCTCCTGGTAGATCTGCTGATGCACCAGCTTGCCGTGCTCGAGGAACTCCTCGCCGTGATCGGAGGTGACGACGATGGCGGTCTCGTCGGTCAAGGCCAGCTCTTCCAGGTGCGTAAAGAACGCCGCGAGCTGATCGTCCAGGTAGCGGATGCTGCCGTCGTAGAGCGCCTCGAAGTAGCGCACGGTCTCCGGCGTCACTGCGCGTTCGCCGCGATTGACCTCGGTGAGGTTCGGCCCGGTCGGGGGGAAGGCTGCGGGCGGTCGCGGCCCTTCCCAGAACAGCTTCTCGTAGGGAGGCGGCGGTTCGTAGGGATCGTGCACGACGTAGGTGTGGAGGAAAAGGAAGAAGCGCTCGTCCGGGCGCAAGTCGCGCAAGAACTCCAGGCCGCGCTCGAAGGTCGTCTCGACGGCGCGCGAACCATGAGGCGTGTCGTCCGCGAAGAGCTCGAAGCCGCGCGCAAACCCGTACTGGCCGTCGACGTAGCCGCCCTCGGTGAAGCCAGCGGTGCGCCAGCCGTGAGCGTTCAGCACCTCGGGCAGGGTCGAGATGTCGGGGGCGAGCACGCTGTCCGGTGGGTAGACGCCGTGTTCCGCCGGGTAGAGCCCGGTGAAGATCGACATGTGGGAGGGCAGGGTCCCCGGCAGCTGGACGATGGCTCGCTCGAAGAGGGTGCCGCGCGCGGCGAGCTCGTCGAAGAAGGGGCTCGTCGCCCGGCCGTAGCCGTAGGCGCCGAGGTGGTCGGCCCGCAGCGTGTCGATGGAGATGAGGACGAGGCCGCGGGGGGCGCGCTCCACCGCCGGAGCGCAGCCGACCAAGACCAGGGCGAAGGCGATGGCGGTCCAGCGAGCCACGGGCCGCGTCATGGGCTCGATTCGGGGGCGCGTCGGGAGAGGCCGCGCCGACGGAAGCACCGCCCGCTGCGGAGCGCGAATGATACCGTACGCCGGCCCTTGGCCGGGGCCGCCGCATGAGCCCCTCTCGCCTGGGTCGCGCGCTCGCCGTCTCCCTCCTCGCCGGCGGTGTGCTGCTCGCCGCCTGCGGCGCCACGAGCTGCGGCGGCCAGGCGGCGCGACTCGCCGGGCGCTGGACCGACGAGGCGCTCGCCGGCCTGCTCGACGCCGAGACCCTGGCAAAGCTGCGCCCGCCCCCCGCTTGGAGCTTCGGCGACGCCGGCGAGCGCGAGCTCTGGTCGCTGCGGGGTCTGGCGCCGACAGGCGTCGACGGTGAGGCCTGGTACCTCACCGCCGAGAAGAGGTCGGTTCGGTTATCGCGCCGCGCCGACCTGCCCGCCGACACCGTGGCGACCGTAGTGCTGCGGGCCAGCGTCCCGACGGCTGGCCCAGCCCGCCTCTTCTGGAGCGGCCGCAAGGCCAAGTTCAGCCGGGAGCGAAGTGTCGTGGCCCGGTCGCGGCCGGGCGCCGCCGAATGGAGGTTCGACCTGACCGAACAACAGCACTGGGTAGGGGTGATCCAGTCGCTGCGCTTCGACTTGCCCGTCGCGGCGGGCGGCGAGATCGCCCTCGAGAGCGTCGAGTTCGTGCCCGTTCGCGAGCCACTGGCGCCCGTGCTGGGCAAGCCCTGGAGTATCACGCTGGGCAGCGAGACGCGCGCGGCGCTGGTGGTGCCGCCGGGAGCGCCGGCCGAGCGGCGCTGGACCTTGCCTCCTCGAGCGACGACCCTGCGGTGGGCTTACGGCCTTCTACCCGGGCAGCCGTGCGCCTTGCGTGGTGAGCTCACGGCTGCCGTCGAGGGAGAGTTCGCTCCGCGGGTGCTCATCACGCGCGACTTCACGGCTCCGCAGGACGAGCGCTGGCAGGCGGCCGTCGCGGACGTGAGCGGTCTCGCTGGGCGAGAGGTCACGTTGAACCTGAGCAGTGAGCTCGCTGCCCCGTGCCCGGACGCGACCCCGGCCCTAGTCGTCGCCCTACCCGAGCTGTTGTCCGTCACAGCCGACCGCGAGTCGGCGCCCCCGAACATCGTCCTGATCTCGGTCGACACCCTGCGCGCCGATCATCTCGGGCTCTACGGCTACGGCCGGCCAACCTCGCCGCGGCTGGACGCCTGGGCCCGCGGCGCCGTGGTGTTCGAGGAGGCGGTGGCGCCAGCGCCCTGGACCTTGCCGTCGCACGTCTCGATGCTCACCGGTGTGACGGCCCTGGCGCACGGCGTGAACTACCGCTTGCCGGCGCCCGCCTCCCTGCCCTTCCTAGCCGAGATCCTGCGCGCCCACGGCTACTCGACGGCGGCCTGGACGGGCGGCAGCTGGCTGGCGCCGCGCTACGGCTTCGCGCAGGGCTTCGACGTCTACCACGCCTGGACGGCGCCCGACGACTGGGACGGCGAGCTCGCCGCGCACGTCGAGGCGGCCGTCGACTGGCTCCGCCGCACCGCGGCCGAGCCCTTCTTCCTCTTCTTCCACACCTTCGAGACGCATGCCCCCTACCTGCCGCGCGAGCCGTTCTACTCGCGCTGGGCACGCGACGCCGGCCTCCGCAGCGCGCCGATCCGGATCTACGATCGCCTCCTGCCGCCCCTCGCCGAGGAGGGCTTCGTGCTGCGCAAGCAACTCGTCGTGGGCCGCGACGGCGAGACCGGCTTCGGCGCCTCGCCGGAGGAACAGATCCAGTTAGGGGTCGCCTATGACAGCGGTATCGCCTACGCCGATCGCCAGTTGGGCCGACTGCTCGAGGCGCTCGCCGAGCGCAATCTCACCGAGCGCACCCTCGTCGTTCTGACCTCCGACCACGGCGAGTCGCTGGGGGAGGAGGGCCTCGTTTCGCACGGTCACCTGCACGACTCGAACCTGCTCGTTCCTTGGATTCTCGCCCTTCCCGGTGGCCGGGCGGCCGGCGAGCGCATCCCTGGCCAGGTCGGTCTCGTAGATCTCGTCCCCACCGTGCTCGACCTTCTCGGCCTGCCGGTCCCCGGCGGTCTCGATGGCCGGTCGCTCGCCCCGCTCCTGCGCGGCGCGGCGCCCGCCGCCCCTCGTCTCGCCGCCGCCTACGCCGGCTCGAGCAATCTCGGCCTGGCGCTGCGCGCCGGGAGCCGCCGCAAGTACGTCGTCAACGACACCCCGTGGACGCCGCTAGCCGGCGCCGAGGCGCTCTACGAGCTCCCGACCACGATCGGCGTCGAGCGCGCCGTAGCGACGCCGCCGGCCGAAGAACTCGCCGCCCTGCGCGGCGAGGCCGCCCGGTTGCTGGAGCGCGGCGCAGGCCTCCACGTTCGGATCTGGAACGGGGAGGGCATCGATCTCGGCGGCACGTTGCGCGGACCGTGCATTCATCCGGTGACCGTCAAGAGCGTCACCGCCCGGGCTGGAGCGCTGAGCTGGGTGCGACGTCAGGAGGTGAGCTTCCGCGTCGGGCCCGGCGAGGTCGTGGAGCTGCGCTTCGACAGCCCCGGCAGCCCGTGCTTGGTGGCGACGGGAGCCCTCGCAGGCGGGCGGGCGTTCTCGCTCGCCCTCGATCCGGCGCTCGCGGATCAGAAGCTGCTGGGGCTCAGCCGCGAAGGGTGGAGCGAGCTCGCCCCGGGCGCCGCGCCGCGCACCGGCCTGCGAGCCTGGCGGGTCGGGCCGGCCGACGTTCCGGGCGAGGATCCCGCGCGAGTCGATCCCGAGCTGCTCGGCCAACTGCAAGCGCTCGGTTACGTCGAGTGAGGACCGCAGCCCCGTCGCCCGTGCGCTCGTGGACCCATCGTTGCCGTCTGGCGCTCGCCCTGACGACGGGGCTGGTGGGCTGTGGGCGTCCGGAGGGCCCCCCCGCGCGGCATCTCATCCTGGTCGTCTTCGACACCCTGCGGGCCGACCGCATGTCGATCTACGGCCACGACGCGCCGACGACGCCCTTCCTCGACGGCTTGGCGCCCGAGCTCGTGCGCTTCGTCGGCGTCCGGGCTCCCGCGCCGTGGACGCTGCCCTCGCACGCCTCGCTGTTCACGGGCTTGTGGCCGGTGGAGCACGGCGTCCACTGGGCTCACAAGCGTCTCGACCCCTCTTTCACCACCTTGGCGGAGGTGCTCCGGGAGCACGGCTTTTGCGCCTACGGCCTGTCCGCCAACCCGGTGGTCAGCGAGCTCTTCGGCCTCGATCAAGGCTTCGAGCAATTCCAGCGGATCCCGCAGCCGCGCTCCACCCAGGCCGCTCGCCTGCTCCAGCACGTGCCGGCGATCCTCGAGACCGCCGACACTCGCGACTGCCGACTCTTCCTGTTCGTCAATCTCATGGAGACTCACACCCCCACCCACAGCGCCCCGCACGGTCCGGCCTTCGGGCTCCCGGGCCCACCGCCGGTCGACGACACGCGCGCCAAGTGGGAGATCACCGCCGGCGAGCGGCCCTTCCCGGACGAGGAACGCCAGCGGCACCTCGCCGCCTACGACGCGGCCGTGCGGGCGGTCGACGACGCGGCCCGGGGCATCTACGAGGCGCTCGCCGCTCGGGGCCTGCTGGCGGACACCCTGCTCGTGTTCACCTCCGACCACGGCGAGGGCCTGGGCCAGCACGCGGAGCTGGGGCACGTGCTCTCCGTCTGGGAGGAGCAACTCGCGATCCCCCTGCTGGTTCGCTTCCCCGGCGCCCATCGCGGCGGCGAGGTCGTCGAGCGGGCGGCGAGCCTGGTCGCCCTCACCCCCACTCTCTTCGACTGGCTGGCGGTGGAGCGACCCGCGGTGCTCTCGAGAGCGCCCGGCCTCGACACCGCCGCCGCCACCGCCGACTACCGCTCGTACTTCGACCCGGCGTTCGCCGCCAACCAACGCATGAAGCAGCTCTATCCCGGACTCGCCGAGCACGTGCGCCACGCTCACGTCGTCTACTGCCCGCCATACAAGCTGATCGTGCACCCGTCGCGAGAGGTGGAGCTCTTCGACCTCGGCGCCGATCCGGGCGAGCGGCGTGACCTCGCGCCCAGCCCACCGCGGGCGTACCGGGACTGCCTCGCCGTCTACCACGAGCAGCAGCGCGCCGGCCGCTTCACGCCGTTCGACGCCGAGCTGGCCGCCGAGCCCACCACGGACGAGGACCTCGAGGCACTGCGCTCGCTCGGCTACGTCCAGTAGCCCCGAGCCGAGAAACGAACAGCGGACCCGCTCGCGCAGGTCCGCTGTCGGTGCTCCCGACCGATAGATCGACTACCTGGTCGAGATGAAATCGTCGAAGTCGGCCGGGCCCACGAGGTCCGTCGTGGCCGTCAGGTTGCCCGAGCTGCCCATCCGCGAGGCGCTCCAGCACGAGGTGTCGTTGTCGGCGTCGAGCCGCTCGAACGAGAGGACGCCGTTCTTGAAGAAGCGGATGATGCCGTCGAGCGCGCCGGGAGCGCTCTCCTTCACGAACTCGACCTTGAACACGTGCTCGAAGTTCGGGTTGAAGCCGGCCGTGCCCGCGAACTGGAACGTGCCGTTGTCGCGGCGATAGGAGCAGCGCACGTTGTTCGTCGAAGCGCCGTTGCCCACCTGGGTGCGACAGCGCAGCTCCGTGCGCGCGCCCCCCGGGTCGCCGGACTCGGCGCGCACCAGCAGCGAGTCGATGCGGTCATCGGCGTCGAAGATGAGTCCCGGCGTGGTGTGCCGCATCTCGACGTTCATCGTCGACTCGCAGACCGGCGTGTTGTCCTGCACCCACACCTGGTTCGTCGAGACGCCATCGAAGGTGACCCGCATCTTGAAGCCACTGCCGTTCATGCCGGGTGCTACCACGGTGAGGGTGTTGCCTCCGGCAGAGGCGGCACCGGCGACGAACAGCAGGACGAGGCTAGCGGCGAACAGAATCTTTACGAA
>CAYXXN010000066.1:8752-14401 GCA_964469055.1 uncultured Thermoanaerobaculia bacterium | reverse complement strand
GGCGTTGATGCCGACGGCCACATTGCTGTAGCCGGTCGTGTTGGCGTCGAGCGCTTTGTAACCGAGCACCGTGTTGTCGTTCGCCGTGGTGTTGGAATCCAGCGCATAGGCGCCGAAGGCCGTGTTGTTCTCGCCTGTGGTGTTCGCGGCGAGGGCACCGGTCCCGACAGCGGTGTTCCTTATAGCCGTGGTGTTGGAGGACAGGGCAGCGCGGCCGACGGCCGTGTTGCTGACGCCAATCGTGTTCGAGGCGAGGGCAGCCTGCCCGATAGCAGTGTTGTGGTCGCCCATGGTGTTGGTATCCAACGCTTTGGCGCCGACGGCCGTGTTGTTGACGCCTGAGAAGTTCGAGTAGAGGGCCGACCACCCGAGGGCGGTGTTGTAATCCCCCGTGACGCTGTTTTCCAGCGCATGAACGCCAAGGGCCGTGTTGTAGGAGCCTATGACGTTCGAGAGGAGGGCTGACCTCCCGACTGCGGTGTTCTGGTCGCCTGTGGTGTTGGCAAACAGCGCAGAGAACCCGAGGGCCGTGTTCCGAAAGCCCGTGGTGTTCGAGCGCAGGGCAGACCACCCGACGGCGGTGTTCTGGGACACCGTCGTATTAGCTTCCAGCGCGAAGGCGCCGAGCGCCGTGTTGTAGGAGGCCGTGGTGTTCTCGCCGAGGGCGAAGGCGCCGACGGCGGTGTTGCTGCTGGCGGTGTTGGCGAGCAACGCGCCGGCACCCAGGGCGGTGCTGTTGGCACCATACACGTTGCTGCCGAGAGCGTTGTGACCCAGCGCCGTGTTGCTGCCGCCGCTGGTGTTTGCATCGAGGGCGAAGGTGCCGAGTGCCGTGTTGAAGCTACCGCTGGTGTTGACCCCCAGGGCGGTCCAGCCGACGGCGGTGTTCTCGGCGCCTACCGTGTTGGCCGCCAGGCTGACCGTCCCGACCGCGGTGTTGCCGGTTCCCGTGCTGAGCGCGAGGGCGCTGCGCCCGAGAGCCGTGTTGTTGTGGCCTGCGGCGTTGGTGCCGAGAGCCTGGGCCCCGACTGCGGTGTTGTTCATTCCAGTCGTGTTCGCGTCCAGGGCGGCGGCGCCCACGGCCGTGTTGTCGGAGCCCGTTGAGTTGCTCGTCATGGCGGCGCTGCCGACTGCGGTGTTGAGGCTGCCAATCGCATTGTTCTCCAGCGCCTCGTAGCCGACCGCCGTGTTGTCGCCTGAAGTCGTGGTGCTGGCGAGCACACGGCGGCCGACGGCGGTGTTGCGGAGACCGGTTGTGTTGGCGCCGAGGGCGAAGGAGCCGACCGCGGTGTTGCCGACGGCCGTGTTGAGCGCCAAGGCGGAGGCGCCGACGGCGGTATTGTCTTGGCCATTGCTGGCAAGAGCGGCGAGAGCGGAGGTGCCTACGGCCGTGTTGTTGAAAGCAGCGGCGCCGGTCAGGGCGGTCAGGGCGGAGGAACCGACCGCGGTGTTCGAGCCGCCGAGCTGATTACTAATCAAGGCATAGGCCCCCACCGCCGTGTTGTTCGAGCCGGTGCTGTTGGCCTGCAGGGCGGAGGTGCCGACGCCGGTGTTGCGAGTGCCGCTCGTGTTCGCCGCCAGCGCACCACGGCCGGCCGAAAAGCTGCCCGTCGAGTCCCAGATGAACCGGGCGCCGCCCTTGGTCACCGTACTTGTGCTGTTCAGAGCGATGTCGCCGACGCTGTTGATGGCGTTGCCACTCATGGCGAGCGCACCGGTCATCGTGTCGCCGGTCTCGTTGACCCAGTCGTCGGTGCCGGAAGTGAGGAAGGCCGTCGAGTCGAGACCGTCCAGTGTCTCGGCGTCGACGTTCGTGAGGTTGGCGCCGTCACCGAAGAATTCCGTTGCGATCACCTGGCCGGTGCCGTTGACGGAGAAGACGACCTCGCCTTCGCCGATGCCGCGGATCAGTTGGGCGCCGAAGAACTCCTGCTCGAGGATGGCGGCGGCGCTGCCCGAGCCCATGGCTCGAGCGCGGATGCCGGCGACGTCTCCGGATGCCGCCGTCGCCTCCCCGTAGAGGCCGGCGGAGCCGTTCGTGGAGCTCGCCACCGAGCCGACGACGCCGGCGTTGATGCCGGTGGCGTCGGGGACGGTGCCGGAGATCGCTGTCGCGTCGAAGGTCTGGCCCTCGGGCTGCGCTTTCGACCCGGCAGAAGTTTCTTCGGTCGGCGCACGCGGTCGGCCAGCGGAAGTGGCCGAGACCCCGCCCTGCGAGCCCTGCCAGGCTTGCAGCACCGCCACTGCCTGCTCGACTTCGGCGAGTGTCGGCCCGGTGGCGACCTGGAAGACGCGAGCCTCGGACCACCTCGTCGGCTGCTTCCCCGACCCGTAGACCGCTCCGACGAGCCAGGCGTAGCGCTCGCCGGGGGCGAGACAGGCCTCGAGCGGCGGGGTCCAGCTGGTCGCCCCGGCGGGCAGCATGTGGCGGATCGAGGGTTGGGCGGCGGCTGCCGCCAACGCCTGCTCCGGGCCATCGACCGGAACGACGATCAGCTCGTAGCCGGTAGCGCCGGCGGCCTCCGTCCAGCTGAAGGTGGGACAGCCTTGCGCCACGGTGGCGATGCCCTCGGCTTCGCCGGGTGAAACGGCACTGGGTGATTGCGCTGCCACCGGACCCACGAGCCACAGGGCCGCTACGGCGGCGATGCACACTTGCTTCTTCACGGTGACCCTCCTTCCGGGCGAGCAGCCTCGGAACGCGCAGGGGCTTCCGGGATGTTCCACCGCCTCGCAGCCTAGAGAGCTCTCGCGGCTTTCGGATCGCCCAGAGGGGAGAGGCGGAGCTCCGCCGAAGGTCGTACTCGGCGATCCGCCGTTCGGGGCAGGCCGGCCGCAGGCCGCGGAATCTAAGCTGACCGGGTGTTAGAGTGCGCCGCTGACGATTCCCGTGAAGCGTCGCTGTTGGGCCGTGGCGGCCGGGGCGCTGGGGGCGATGGCTAGCCCGGCCCTCGCCCTCGATCCGGCTACCGAGCCGCGGCACTACGTGCACCGCGTCTGGACGGCGGAGGACGGTCTGCCGGCCGCGCCCAACGGGCAGATGGCCCAGACCCCGGAGGGCTACCTCTGGTTCGGCAGCGTCAGCGGGCTCGTCCGCTTCGCTGGCACGGAGTTTCGGCTCTTCGACAGCTCGACGACGCCGGCTCTGGGGCAGAACCTCGTCTGGGAGCTGGCGGTCGGTCCGGATGCCAGCCTCTGGATCGGCACCTTCGGCAGCGGCGCGGCGCGCTGGCGCGCGGGGGTCTTCGAGGCGCTGGCGCCCGAGGAGCTGGCGGCGGGCATCGTCAAGACCTTCCTGATCGACGGGGACGGCAGCGCCTGGGTATCCACCGAGCGCAGCGGTCTCGTGCACATCGACGGGACAGCGGTGCGGCGCTTCACGACGCGCGACGGTCTGCTCTCGGACTACACGGACAACCTGCAGCGCACCTCCGACGGGGCGATCTGGTTGCGGACCGACCGCGGTATCTCGCGGCTGGCGGGAGGCCGGTTCCATCACTTCGACGAGGCCGACGGCGTGCCCCGTGGGGTCGAGGTGCTGTTCGTCGACCGTTCCGGGAAGCTCTGGGCCGGTGGCTACGGCGCGCTGTGCGCCCTCGCAGGCGAGCGGTTCGCCTGCACGGCCGTCCCCTCCGCAGCCCTGGTGACCCAACTGCTCGACGATCGAGCCGGCGGTCTGTGGATCGCGACGCGGCGGGGACTGGCGCGCCTGCAGGACGACAGGCTGCGCGAGTTCGGCGCCAGCGAGGGCGTACCCGAGGTGACGATCTTCGATCTGGCGACGGACCGCGACGGCAACATCTGGGTGGCGAGCGAGGCCGGAGTCCACCGCTGGGACGGGGAGCGCTTCGCGAGCCGCACCTTGGGGACGAGCCAGGCCGATCAGCCGGTGGGACTGCTCGAGGACCGCGACGGCACGCTCTGGGTGGCCACTTCGCGGGCGCTCCACGCGCTCGGCGATGGCCGGGCCGCGACCTGGGGCCCGGCCGACGGTCTGCTGGGGAGTGAGACGCTGAGCGTGGCGGAAGGCGCTCCCGGGGAGGTGTGGATCGGCACGACCGACGGACTCAACCGGCTCCGCGGCGGTCGGCTGGAGGGCTTCACGTCCGCCCACGGCCTGCCTCATCCGACCGTACGCGCGGTGCTCCCAACCCGCGCTGGCGAGCTGTGGGTAGGCACCGTGGGCGGGCTTTGTCGCTTCGCTGCCGATCGCTGTGTCCCCTTCGCCGCCAACGCCGAATTGCCGGCGCTGGCGATCCGCTCCCTGTTCGAGGACCGGGCGGGCGCGGTGTGGATCGGCACGGAGAAAGGCCTGGCGCGCTGGGCGGGCGGGCGGCTGCGAGGCTGGACGGTGGCCGACGGGCTGGCCAACCCCGTGGTGCGCGACTTTCACGAGGACGCATCCGGGGCGCTCTGGTTCGGCACCGACGGCGGGCTCCACCGCCTGCAGGGGGAGGAAATCGATGTCCTCAGCTCGGCGAACGGCCTGCGCAGCGAAGTCGTGCGGTGTCTCGCCGGAGACGGCCGGGAGGGCTTTTGGATCGGCCTCTTGGGCGGTGGGCTGCACCACTGGCGCGATGGCGAGATCTTCGCCTTCGGCGACCGCTCCGGGCTCCCCAGCTCCTCGATCTTCGCTCTGCTGGACGACGGCCTGGGCCACCTGTGGGCGGCCACCGACAAGGGCATCGCGCGGCTCGACCTGGCCGAGCTCGCGGCGATCGAAGAAGGGCGGCTGGAGGCGGCGACCGCGCTGGTGCTGAGTCGCTCCGATGGCTTGGCGAGCGACGACTGCTCCGGCGCCTCGCAGCCGGCCGCCTGGCGCGACGGGCAGGGTCGCCTCTGGTTCCGCTGCGCCGGCGGCGCCGTCGTCGTCGATCCGGCGCGCCTCCGACCTCGCCGGGAACCGCCGCCGCTGCTGCTCGAGGAGGTGGTCGTGGACGAGCGACTCTTCGATCCGTGGCGGGTCGGCGAGGTGCCGCCGGGCAGCACCCGAATCGAGTTCGGCTATGCCTCGCCCACCGTGCGGGCGCGGGACACGGTCCGCTTCCGCTACCGTCTCGCGGGCTTCGATCGGGATTGGGTGGAGGCCGGGGACCACCTGCGCGCGGTCTACACCCGCCTGGCGCCCGGGCGCTACACCTTCCAGGTGGCGGCGCGCTATCCGGAGAGTCGCTGGAGCGAGCCGGCGGCGGCCTGGGCCTTCGCCGTCGAACCGTTCTTCTACCAGACGAGCTGGTTCCTCACTCTCTGCGGCCTCGCGGCCCTGGCGATCCTGGTCGGTCTCTTCCAGCTGCGGGCTCGCAACTTGCGAGGCCGCTATGCGGCCGTGCTCGCCGAGCGCGCGCGCATCGCCCGCGAGGCCCACGACAGCCTGGCCCAGGGTCTGACAGCGATCTCGCTGCAGCTCGAAAGCGTCGAGGAGACGATGACCTCGGCGCCCAGGGAGGCCGGCAAGCACCTCGACCTGGCGCGAGCGTTGGTGCGCAGCTCGCTCTCCGAGGCCCGCCGCTTCGTCTCCGGCCTGCGCGCGGAGTCGCTCGACCACCAGGGGCTGGCGGCGGCGCTCGAGGAGATCGGACGCCAGCTGACGGCCGACTCGCCGACCTCCTTCGCCCTGCGCTCGGACGGCCGCGCCCGCGGCCTGCCCGA
>CAYXXN010000066.1:0-8742 GCA_964469055.1 uncultured Thermoanaerobaculia bacterium | reverse complement strand
GAGGGAGTCGAGCAGGCGCTGTTCCGCATTGGCCAGGAGGCGATCACCAACGCCGTGCGGCACGCTCGAGCCCGCCGCGTCGAGGTCGAGCTCGCCTTCTCGAGACGGGACGTGCGCTTGACCGTGGGCGACGACGGCGTGGGCTTCGACCCCGAGGCGGAGCACGCCGGGTTCGGCTTGCGGGGCCTGCGCGAGCGCGCGCAGGAGCTGGGCGGGAGAGTAGAGATCGAGAGCCGACCCGGCCACGGGACGACCCTGTCGTTGGCCGTTCGCGCCTAGAGGTGCGGTGGGAAATGGAGCCGGCACCGGTCATCACGATCCTCGTCGTCGACGATCACCCGGTCGTGCGGACGGGCCTGATCGCCCTGCTCGAGCGTCAGGACGACATGCAGGTGGTGGGGGAGGCCGGGGACGGCGAACAAGCGGTCGAGCTCCATCGCCGTCTGCGGCCGGACCTGGTGCTCATGGACCTGCGGCTGCCGCGGCTCTCGGGCGTCGAGGCGACGGCACGGATCTGCGGAGAGTTCCCCGAGGCGAGAGTTCTGGTGCTCACCACCTACGACGGCGACGAGGACATCTATCGGGCGTTGCAGGCGGGAGCGCGGGGCTACCTCTTGAAGGACCTGGCGCGTGAGGAGCTGCTCGAGGCGATCCGGGCCGTGCGCTCAGGGCTGCGCCGGATCTCGCCGCGCGCGGCGCACCACCTGGCGGAGCGAGTGCCCCGCTCCGAGCTGACGGAGCGGGAGCTCTCGGTGCTGCGACTCATCGTCGAAGGCAGGAGCAACAAGGAGATCGGCGTGGCGCTCGGCATCGCCGAGGGGACGGTGAAGGTGCACGTCACCAACCTGCTCGGCAAGCTCGGGGTGGCCGATCGAACCCAGGCCGCGACGACGGCGCTCGAGCGGGGGATCGTGTGGCGATAGCGAGGCCAGGCGATAGTTTGGTGACCAGTTGGTTACCAAATGGTTACCATATGGTTACCATATGGTAACCACCTGCGAGCGCCGCCTGTGGACGGCGGCCGGCGCCTGGCTGCTCCTCATCTACTCGACCCTCTACGTCGCCCGCCCCATCACCGAGGCGCTCCGCGAGCGCAACCTCTTGCGCCTGGCGGTGGGGGTCGCCTTCGGACTGGCGGCGCTCGGGGTCGTCGCGTGGGGGCGGCGCCGGCCGCTCGGCTGGCGGGGCTGGGTCGTCGTCGCCACGGCGGGAGCCGCCACGCTCGTCGCAGCCTCCTTCCTGCGGCTGCCGGAGGAGCGCCTCCACTTCGTCGAGTACGGACTCCTCGCGGCGCTCGTCCACGGGGCGCTGAGCCAGCGCCAGGCTCGGCACGTGGGCCTCTGGACCGTGATGCTCACCGCCGCGGCCGGTCTCGGCGACGAGCTGATCCAGGGGATCCTCCCGAACCGCTACTTCGGCTGGCGCGACGTCGCGCTGAACGCCGGCGCCGGCACCCTGGTAGCGATCAGCCTCGCCCTACTCGATCGGTGCCCGCGCTCCGAAGGCTGAGGCCGGCGCGCCGGGCTCGCGCGGCACCTGCCCGCCGGGCCACCAGGCCGAAACCGGACTCGCTCGCCCGGCGCTCGAGGTCGGCGAGCCGCGCCGCGGCTGCCGCGCCGCCGCCCGCCAGCTCGATCTCCGCTTGGGCGAGCTCGATCTCGAGACCGTAGTCGACGAAGCCGGCTCCGGTCGCGGCGGCGGCGGCCCTCGCCAGGCCGGCCAGTGCCTCGTCGCGCCGGCCCGCGGCGGCGAGGGCACGACCGATCTCGGGAGCGGCTGCGAGCTGGGCGTCGAGGTGAGCGCTGCCTTCGAGCAGTTCCGCGGCGCGCTCGCCGGCGGACCCGGCCTCGGCCTCGCGGCCCTGGGCGAGGAGGGCCGCGACGAGCACGCGCTGCGCCGCGACCTCGAGCAGCGCCGGATCGTCCGGCCTCAGCTCTGCCAGTACCTCGCGGGCCGCCGTCTCGGCGGCCGGGGACCCGTCGCTTTCGACGGCGATCGTGGCGAGCGCCAACCGCGACTCCAGGATCGCCAGGCGCTCGCCCAGCTCCTCGCGGAGGGCCAGCGCCTCCTGGTGGCGGGCGCGCGCGTCGTCGAGCCGACCCTGGGCGACCAGCGTCCGTCCCAGGCCGGCGAGCGCGTAGGCCGCGTCGAACTTGTGATCGCTCTCGCGCGCCAGAGCGAGCGCCTCCTCGTTGAGGGCGAGCGAGCGCGCGGGCTCGCCGCGGTGCAAGGCGATGCCCGCCAGGTTGTTGAGCGCCTGCGAGACACCTGCCTTTTCACCGAGCTCGCGACGGATCGTGAGGCACTCCTCGAGGTGGGCTTGCGCCGGCGCGAGATCGCCGCGCTCGGCGTGCACCAGCGCCAGGCTGTTCAGTGTCCAAGCCGTCGAGGCGCGGTTGCCGAGCTCGCGGAAGGTGGCGAGCGCTTCCTCGTAGAGCGGCGCGGCCGCCGCGAGGTCACCGAGGTTGCGCAACACCAAGGCGATGTTGCCGAGGGCGATCGCCTCGCCATTGCGGTCGCCGATCTCGCGATACAGGGCCAGGGCCTGCTCGTAGCGCTCTCTGGCCTCGGTCCGCTTGCCCTGGGCGTCGAGTGCGACGGCGATGTTGCTGTTGGCCCGCGCGATCCCCTTGCGGTTGCCGGTCCGCTCGTGCACGGCGAGCGTCTCTTCGAAGATCCTCTGGGTGCTCGCCAGGTCGCCCTGGTTGAAGAGCACGATCCCGAGGTTGTTGAGGGCTTGGGCCACCCCGCCGAGGTCGCCTGCCGCCTCGTAGAGCCGTCGCGCCTGCTCGCCGGCCGACTTCGCCTCGTCCGTCCGACCGAGCGCGTTGAGCGCCAGGGCCTGATTCAGGCGAGCCCGCGCCACCACGATGCTCGCCCCTTGGGTCTCGCCCTTGACGATGGCTCGCTCGGCTGCGGCCAGCGCCCGGGCGTGGTCGCCGCGTGCTGCCGCGGCCAGGACCTCCACCAGATCGATGCGGGGATCCTCGGCAGCGGGCGTCGGCAGGGCGCGCAGCGCGGCGATCGTCGTCTCGGCCTCCTCGGCCTTGCGCCAGCGCACCTGCGCCTCGGCGAGGCGCAGGCCGTGCTCGAGGTCGTCGGGAAAGAAGGTCCACAGGCTCCGGTAGATCTCGACCGCCGCCTCCCCTTCACCGGCGAGCTCGCGATGGCGGGCCTCGACGGCCAGGCGCTCTTGCCGCGGCAGCTCCCCGGCCAGCTCGAAGGCCCGTTGCGCCGCCGCCTGCGCCTCGCGGTCGTAACCCAGGGCCGAGAGCGCCGACGCCAGGGCCGCGTGGGCGAGCGCGAACTCGGGCACCGCCGCCGTCGCTTGCTCCAGGGCGGCGCGCGCCGCCGTCGCCTCGAAGCGCCGCAGGTGGGCGAGCCCCTCGGCGTAGGCACGGGCTGCCTCGGGATCGGCCGGCAGGGTAGCCCGCAGGGCGGCAGCCTCCTCTTCGGCGGCGGCCGGCTCGACACCCAGCCGGCGACGCAGGTCGGCGCCGGCCTGCGCGACCAGCTCGAAGAGCTCGGCCTCGCTGCCGGCGTGGGGCGAGGCGGCGATCGTCTCGCCCGAAACGGCGTCCTGCACCCGCAAGTCGAGACGCAGGCGACCCACCCCACCCTCGCCGAGGGCGACGTAGGAGCCCAGGACCACGTAGTCGGCGCCGAGCAAGTCGCGCAGGCGCCGGAGCGAGTCGCTGGCCAAAGCCTCGATGTCGGCCAGCTCGAGGTCGAGCCTGGCCTGCGACACCGTCTCGCCGGGAATGGTGCGCAGTCGCTCGCCGAGGGCGAGCTCCGTGGTGAGCATCTCGGCGAGGGCGGTGGAGAGCCATTCGGCCTCGCGGTTGCCGGTCAGGTTGCGGAAGCCGAGGACCGCCACGGAGCGCCGCATGGTGGTCGCTCCGGCACGCGCCGTGGGCTGCTCGGGACCCCTCGAGAGGCCGAGCCGCCAGAGGAGGGCGCCGGCGGCGAGGGCGAGGAGGCCGGCGGCGAGGAGCGCCGGCGCCCTTCGGCGGCGCTCCGGCGCACGGCTCGGCCGCGGCGTCGTCAGGGTCAGGTCCGCGTTCGTCTGCAGCGCGCGCAGGGCGCGCAGCAACGTCTGCGCGGAGAGGTAGCGCTGCAGCGGCTCCTTCTCGAGGCAGCGCAGGATCACCGCCTCCTCCTCGGGGCGCAGCGCCGGTGCCAGGTCGGAGGGTGGGGGCGGCGTCTCGTAGAGGATCGAGTGCACGATGGCGACGCCGTCCTCGCCGCCGAAGGGACGCTCGCCGGTCACCATCTCGAAGAGCACGACACCCAGCGACCAGAGGTCGCTGCGCGGGTCCACCTCGGTGCCTCGCGACTGCTCGGGCGACATGTAGGCCGGGGTGCCGAGGGTCGTGCCGGTGGCGGTGACCGTGTTCTGGCCGGCCAGTTTGGCCAGACCGAAGTCGACGATCTTCACCTCGCCGCGCGTCGTCAGGAGGACGTTCGCCGGCTTGACGTCGCGATGGATGATGCCGGCCTCGTGGGCCCGCTCGAGCCCCTGCGCGATTTGGACCGCGATGTCCAGAGCTTCGGCGACCGGCAGCGGACCGCGGGAGAGTCGCTTCTTCAGCGTCTCGCCCTCGTAATAGGCCATGGCGATGAACAGCCGGTCGTCGTCCGTCTGGTCGATCTCGTGGACCGTGCCGATGTTCGGATGATCGAGCGCCGAGGCCGCCTGGGCCTCGAGCACGAAGCGCTGGTTGGCGTCCGGGTCGCGGGTCAGGTCGGGTGGCAGGAACTTGAGGGCGACGAGCCGCTTGAGTCGCAGATCCTCGGCCTGGTAGACGACCCCCATGCCGCCGCCGCCCAGGTGGCCGACGATCCGGTAGTGCGAGACGGTCCGACCGACCATGGCGAGGGCCTGTCCCCCGAGGCGCTCGACCGCGCTCACGACGCTTCGCCTGGTTCCTGGCGCAGTCGTGCGGCACGCGCGGCGAGAGCGTCAGCCTCCGCCGGGCGGCCGAGCTCGCGCAGCAGGGCGCCGTACTCCGCCAGGGTCTCGACCAGGTCGCGCTGGTCGGGGCGCAGCTCGCGGGCGCGGATGAGGAAGGTCCGCTCGAACAGCGGCAGGGCCTCCGCCCGCCGCCCGGTGCCGCGGTAGAGGACGGCGAGCGCCTGGGCGCTGTCGGCGACCGGCAGGCTGTCGGCGCCGACGGCGCTCTCGCGGAGCGTCAGCGACTGGCGGTACAGGGGCTCCGCCTCGGCGAAGCGCTGCTGCTCGTAGCAGAGCAGTCCTAGATTGAAGAGGTTGGTCGCCACCTCGGGGTGGTCGCCGCCCAGCGACTCTTGGCGCAGAGCGAGCGCGCGGCGGTACATCACCTCGGCATCGGTGAACTGGCGCCGCTTGTCGTAGAGCTGGGCGAGATTGTCCAGCGTGCGAGCGACCGCAGGGTGGCGCGGGCCGAGTGAGCGCTCGTAGACCTGCAGGGCGTCGTGATAGAGAGGCTCGGCGCTCGCCAGCTCGCCCTGCTCTTGATGGAGGTTGGCGATGTTGTTCAGGGTATCGCCGACGCTCGGGTGCTCTGGACCGAGGACGCGCCGCCGGATCTCCAAGGCGCGCCGGTAAAGGGGCTCGGCCTCCCCGAATTTCTCCTGCAGCTTGTAGGCGATGGCGAGGTTGTTGTAGGCCGTCGCGACGTTCGGGTGGTCGGGGCCGAGCGCTTCCTCCTGGATCTCGAGCACTCGCCGAAAGAGCGGCTCGGCCTCGGCGTGTTTGCCCTGCTTGGCCTTGAGGATCGCCAGGTTCTGGAGCGTGCTCGCCCGCTCCGCGGGCTCGGCGCCGGCTCGCTCCTGGATCTCCGTGGCCCGCTGGAAGAGCGGCTCGGCTTCGCCGTACTTGCCGTCGTTCTCGTAGAGCACGGCGAGGGCGGTCAAGCTGCGGGCCACCTCGAGGTGATGCGGGCCGAGCCGAGCCTCGCGGATCGCCACGGCGCGCTGGAGGAGGGGCTCGGCCGCGGCGTAGCGCGCCTGCTTGCGATAGAGGTCGCCCAAGGCGTACAGGCCCTCGGCCACCTCGGGATGCTCGGGCCCGAAGAGGTCCTCGCGGCGCGACAGGGATTGCTCGAGCAGGGGCTGGGCGGCGTCGTAGAGACCGAGCGAATCGTAGACCCGGCCCATGGTGTGCATCAGGCGGGCCTGCACCTCGGGCTGGTCGGGCAGCTCGCGTTCGATCCGCTCGGCCCCGCGGTCGAGGATCTCGCGAGCGGTCACGGTGTTGCCCCGGGCCTCCCCAGGGTCCGACACCTCGAAAAACTCGACCAAGAAGTCGGCCACCTGGCGGGCCGTAGCGGCCTCCTGCCGGGCGCGGCCCTCGGCCCGCTGCGCCCTCACCAGGCCGATCGTGGCGGCGACCGCCCCGAGGATCAGCGCGAGCGAGGCGAGCGACCCCGCGGCAACCCCGAGCCGGTGCCGGCGGACGAACTTCCGCGCCAGGTAGAGCGTGCTGGGCGGCCTAGCCCGGACCGGTTCGTGCCGCAGGTAGTGCTCGAGGTCGAGGCCGAAGCCGACGGCGGTCTCGTAGCGCCGGGTGCGGTCCTTCTCCAGCGCCTTCATCACGATCCAGTCGAGGTCGCCGCGCAGCAGGCGGACGAGCGTCGGCGGGTCGGTGCCGCGGTTCGTCGCCACCTCGGTCGAGGTGTCGCCGAGGCGGCTCAACCGGGTGCTCGGGCGCAGCGGCTCCTCCTCGCGGATGCGCCGGCGGATCTCGTCGAAGCCCGCCTCGCGCAACTGCTTGGGGTCGAAGGGCAGCGAGCCGACGAGGAGCTCGTAGAGCAGGACGCCGAGCGAGTAGATGTCGGTCCGCGTGTCGACGTCGAGCGCCGTCATCTCGGCCTGTTCCGGGCTCATGTACTCGGGCGTGCCGATCAACTGGCCGAGCTCGGTGAAGACGCTGCGCTCCGTCAACCGCTGCTCCGTTGCCTTGGCGACTCCGAAGTCGATGATCTTGGGGATCGGCTCGCCGTCCTGGAGGGTGACGAGGACGTTGGACGGCTTGAGGTCGCGGTGGATGATGCCCTTCTGGTGGGCGTGCTGGACGGCGTGGCACACCTCGATGAACAGCTCGAGGCGCTGCCGCGGGCTCAGGCGGTTGGTGTCGCAGTACTGCGTGATCGGCACGCCCGCCACGAACTCCATGGCGAAGTAGGGGCGGCCCCATTCGGTAACCCCGGCGTCGTAGACCCTGGCGATCGAGGGGTGGTTCATCAGCGCCAGGGCCTGGCGCTCCGATTCGAAGCGGGCCAAGACCTCCCGGGTCTCGGTGCCCGGCTTGACGACCTTGAGCGCCACCCGCCGGCGCACCGGCGCGAACTGCTCGGCTTCGTAGACCTCACCCATGCCCCCTTCGCCGATCTTGCGCAGGATGCGGCAGCCGGGGACGCCGAGGTCCCGAGACTCCGGCGCGCGGGAGGATGCCTGGGGGGTGCCGAGGTCGGAGTCGGCCGGGCTTTCCGTCATGACGCCTGCGGGGAGCGCCGAAGACGGTGCCCGCCGGATCTCCCCGTTCCGGTAACGCTTTCGGGATCTTACTCCCCCGGCCGCCGTGGCCGAGCCGCCGGCTAGAATCAGCGCGGTACGTGAAACCAGATCTTCGTCGCCTGGAGAGTCTGCTCGAGGCTCTGTCGTCCCTGCTCGTGCGGGAGATGGGGGAGCTGGGAGAACAGGCTTCCTCGCTCGCCGCGACCGGCCGGGCCTGGGCCGCCACGAGCCGGGATGCGATCGCGCAGCAGCTGGAGGCGGGGTGCAAGGATCTCGCCGAGCGACTGGCGCAGCTCCGGCGCTTGGCGGGGGACGATCTTCTCGCCAGGGCCCAGGCCGAGCTCTCACGAATGCACGGGGTCTTCGCCGACGCCCGGCTGGCCGCGGTCCTCGGCGACCTCGTGGCGGCGGCGGAGGACGGTCGGGACGCCTTCTGCCGCCGGCTGCTCGACCAGCTGCTCGCGGCGACGGGCGCCGAGCGCGGCTTCGTGCTGTTCTACCTTCCCTCCTCGACCGAGGCCGAAATCGCCGCGGCGCGGGACTTTGCCAGCAAGAACCTGTCGCTCGAGGAGTATCAGGTCAGCCGCACCCTGCTGCACCGAGTGCTGACGACCGGCACGGCGCTGCTCTTGGCCGACGCGGCGCGCGATCCCGGCTACTCCGGGGAGTCGAGTGTGCAACGTCTGCGCCTGCGCTCGGTCCTCGCCGCTCCGATGAAGGACGGGGATCGCTGCCTGGGAGCTCTCTACCTGGAGAACAACCGGCTGTCGGCGGCCTTCGACGAGGCCGACCTGGCGCTGGTCGAGCAGAGCGGACGCTTCGCCCTGGCCTGGCTGCGCCGCGCCGGGATGCTGCCGCTCGCCGGGGGAAGCGAGGAGCGCGTCTTCCTCGACGGCGGGCGCGCCGGCGAGGAGCTGGTAGGACGCGATCCCAAGTTGCTGGAGATCCGCGCCCTCATCGATCGACTCGCCGACTCGCCGGCCACCGTCCTCATCGGCGGCGAGAGCGGCACCGGCAAGGAGCTGGTGGCTCGCGCCCTCCACTACGCCAGCCGCCGGCGAGGGCAGCCGTTCGTGGCCGTCAACTGCGCGGCCATCCCCGAGACCCTCCTCGAGTCGGAGCTGTTCGGCCACGAGCGCGGGGCGTTCACCGGCGCCACGCAGCGCGTCCTGGGTCGGGTCGAACAGGCACAAGGCGGCACGCTGTTTCTCGACGAGGTGAGCGAGCTCGCCTACCCGCTGCAGG
>CAYXXN010000065.1:3008-14452 GCA_964469055.1 uncultured Thermoanaerobaculia bacterium | reverse complement strand
TTCCTGCCGGAGTTGGTGGCCGGAGGGGAGCCGGGCGACTTCGGACGGCCCTTCCGCCGGCCCGAGACGATCTTCGCCGGGCAGTTGACCTCGCCCGCCGCCTCGCCCTCGGGCGACCTGGTGGCGGCTTTCAGCACCCACAAGGGCGACGTCGACGTGGTGCTCCTCGACGCTCGCGAGCGCACCCTGCTCCGGAACCTGACCAAGGGCTTCGACGACCGCTTCGAGTACCTGGTGGCCCAGGAGATGACCCTGGGCCGCAAGATGGGCCGCGACCTCGCTTTCTCGCCGGACGGCAACCGGCTCGCCCTGTTCGCCCGCCGCGGCGCCTGGCGGGTCCTGGTGCTGCTCGACGTGCTGCACGGCGGCATCGATCGCGTGCTCGAGGTGGACGGCGTGGACCAGCCGTTCGCGCCGGCCTGGAGCCCCGATGGCCGGCGCGTGGCGTTTTCCGGGTACCGCGACGGCCAGTTCGACATCTTCACGGTCGACGTCGAGAGCGGAGAGGTCGCGAAGTTGACGGACGACGACATCTTCGATGCCTCCCCGGTCTACGCGCCGGATGGCGGGTCGCTCGTGCTGACCTCGGTGGTCGGCGGTCACGGCAAGCTCTATCGGATCGACCTCGCGCAACCGCAGCAGCGTCACCCGCTGACGAGCGGCGAGAGCGACGACACCGATGCCGTCTTCTCGCCCGATGGCGGGACCCTCTACTTCACCTCCGACCGGAGCGGCGCCGACAACGTCTACGGCCTGGAGCTGGCCACGGGCGAGGTGCGGCAGCACACCAACGCCGTCTCGATCGTCTTCCAGCCCACCGTGCTGGCCGGCCTCGACGGCCCCGAGAGCCTCGTGTACGCGGCCTTCTGGAAGGGCCGCTTCGACCTCTACCGCCTGGACTTGGACGAGCCGATCACCGAGCCGCAGGTGGTCTCGGAAGCCGGTGCGGTGACGGACGCCGAGCCCGTGACCGGCGAGACGGCGCCGCGTTTCGAGCCGGCGATCGAAGTTGCCATCGACGACGCCAACAAGGAAAGCTACCGCCCGCTGCGCTTCTTCCTCGAGGACATCGACACCTACGTCGGCATCTCGGACGACCAGACCGTCGTCGGCCAGATCGTTTTCAGCTTCTCGGACTACCTCGGCGACCGCCGCATCCTCGGCGCGTTCCAGTCGATCGAGAGCTTCCAGAACTTCAGCGTCGTCTACGCCGATCTGTCACGCCGCTGGCAGTGGTACCTCCACCTCTTCGACGACGAGGACTTCTTCGTCACCTTCGACGCCACCGGTGATCTGCGGCGCCTGCGCAACGCCGTGCAGCAGACCGGCCTGACGGCCAACGCCAGCTACCCGATCAACTTCGGTCACCGCGTGGAGTTTGGCGTCGGCTACATCTACCGGGACATCAACTTCCCGTTGATCGTGAACGTGCCGATCGAGAACTTCGGCCTCGACGATCTGATCCAGCTCTTCCCGCAGCTCGACCCGCTGCTCGAAGGCCTGACGCCGGAGGAGATCGACCAAGCTTTGGCGGTCTTCTTCCCGGCGGGCTTGGTGCCGATCCTCCTCTCCGAGGAGCGGACGGACGATTTCCCCGTCGTGCAGGCGGCGCTGGTCGGTGACACCTCGGTGTTCGCGCCCTGGGGAGCCGTCTCCGGCCGGCGCTGGCGCCTCGGGGCGAGCTGGGCGCCCGACACCGACGAGAGCGGCACGCTGACCTCGAGCGTCGAGCTCGACTTCCGGCAGTACGTCAAGGTCACGGCGCGCAGCAACCTCGCGCTGCGTGCCTTCGGCTCGGTGCGCGACGGCAACTTCGCGACGCCGGTCTTCTTCGGCGGCTTGGACACGTTGCGCGGCTTCGATTTCCGCTCCCTGGTCGGGGATCGCGGCTTCTTCACCAACCTCGAGTACCGCTTCCCGCTCTTGGACCAGCTCGGCACGCCCGTGTTCCGCTTCGCCGGCGTGCGCGGAGTCCTCTTCCTCGACGTGGGGGCGGCCTGGTTCGACGAGCTCCAGGACTTCGACTTCTACGACAGCGACGAGAGCCGCCTCGAGGACGGCGTGGCGGCGTTCGGCTATGGGGTAACGGCTCGACTCTTCGGGCTCGATCTCAACTGGGACTTCGCGAAGCGCTGGAACTTCGAGACTTCGGCCGACGGCTTCGAGACCTCGTTCTGGATCGGGCCCCGCTTCTGAGGCTCGAGCCTCCGCCCCGGCCGCGCTCGGGGAGTGGGGGAGAATAGCGGGGTGGAGATCGAGGTCCTCGGCGGCTACGGCGGCCAGAGCCCGGAGTGCCGGATGACCTGTCTGCTCTTGAACGGGCGGATCGCGCTCGACGCCGGCTGTCTCGCCCAGGTCTTGCCGGTGGCGCGGCAGGCGGAGGTCCACTCGATCCTCCTCACCCACTCGCACATCGACCACGTCAACTCGCTGCCCTTCTTCATCGACAACATCTACGCCCTGGGCCCGGGGCGGGTCGACATCTACGCCGCACCGGCCACGGTGCACGCCGTGCGGCGACACCTCTTCAACAATGCCTTCTGGCCGGACTTCGCGCGCCTGCCGCACAATCTCCTGCCCACGGTACGCTTCCACGAGCTCGCCGACGAGGTGCCGGTCGAGATCGGCGACCTACGGGTCACCCCCGTGCCCGTCACCCACGTCGTGCCCACCTACGGCTTCTTGATCGAGGACGGCGCCTCCGCCGTGCTCTGGTCGAGCGACACCGGCCCGACGGTACGCTTCTGGGAGCTCGCCAACGAGACGCCGCGCTTGCGCGCCCTGTTCGTCGAGACCAGCTTCGACGACGCTCGCCAGCGACTGGCCGAAGTCTCGCTGCACCTGACGCCGCGGTCGCTGGCGCGCGAGCTGCACAAACTCGAGCGGCGGCTGCCGATCGTCCTCCATCACTTGAAGCCGCCCTGCGTCGAGGCGATCCGCGCCGAGGTCGTGGCGCTCGACTTGCCGGGCGTCGAGTTCATCGAGCAGGACCGCACGTATCGGTTCTAGGACGCGAGACGCGGGTGCCCCGCGCCGTGGCGACCGCGTTCGCTGGTAGCATCCGCTGGTGGCCGAGGCCGCCGCTGCGCCACTGCCCGTCGCCAGCGAGTTGCTGGGGAAGCGCATCAGCGACCTCGGTCTCACGCTGCAGGGATCGCCGATCGAGCCGCTCGTCGAGCGGCTCTACGGTGAGCTCGCGGCGAAGGGTCACTCGCGCTTTCGTCCGACCTGCTATCTGACCGACGAGTGGGGCTGCCCGGATCGCCAGCCCGTGATCGGCATCCCGTTCTACCTCGCCTCGGCGGAGCTGCAACGCATCGAGCGCGCGGTGACCGACCACCTCGAGAGCGGCCGCGAGATCCTGATGTACCTGCGCCACGAGGCGGGTCACGCCTTCAACTACGCCTACCGTCTCTATGCCACCCCCGAGTGGCGACGCCTCTTCGGGCCGTTCCATCGCCGCTACACGGATCGCTACCAGCCCGTGCCCTTCAGCCGCAGGCACGTGCGCCACATCGAGGGCTGGTACGCGCAGAAACATCCCGACGAGGACTTCGCGGAGACCTTCGCCGTGTGGCTGACGCCGCGCTCGAACTGGCGGCGCAAGTACGCGGGCTGGCCGGCGATGCGCAAGCTCCGCTACGTGGACCGCATCGCCCGCCGACTGCGCGAGACCGAGCCCCTCGTGCCCAGCGGCGAGGCCGATCTCACGGTCGACGAGATGGATTCGACGGTCGAGGACTTCTACCGCCGGCTGGTGCGGCAGAGCCGGGCGGCGGTGAAGGTGGCGGTGGAGTCCGACTTGCGCGATCTCTTCCTGCCGCCGAGCCGACGGCGCAAGGGCGTGCGGCCGGCGGCGGAGCTCGTCGAGGAGCACCGCGCCGCCTTGGTCGACAAGATCACCTACTGGACCGGAGTCCGGCGCCCCGTCGTGCGGTCGCTCGTCACCCGGATGATCGCGGCCTGCCACGACCAGCGCCTGGTCGCGGACCGGAGCCGCGAGCCGGCCCACCTGGTCGAGCTGACGGTCTACGGCACGACGCTGGCGATGAACTACCTAACGCGACACCGGTTTCACGGCTGAGGAGGACCTGCGTGGCGAAACTCCGCATCGGCGTGCTCTACGACTACTGGTGGGCCGACGACGAGGGTCGCCCCGGCGGCGGCCGGCCCAAGCGCCAGTCGCCGCTCGAGGACGTCGGCGAGGTCTACGAGGCGCTCCGCGCCTGCGGCCACAACCCGGTGTACGTGCGCCTCGACGGCACGCCGGCGAGCCTGCAGGAGCTGGCGTCGGCCGAGGCCGACCTGCTCTTCAACCTGGTCGAGTCCTTCGCCGGTGACGACACGCAAGATCGCAACATCGCCGGCTACCTCGAGCTCCTGGGCCGCAAGTTCACGGGCGCCGGCTCGCAGGGTCTCTATCTCGCGCAGGACAAGGCGCTGGCCAAGAAGATCTTGACCTTCCACGGCATCCACACGCCGTACTTCGCCACCGCCTTCCGCGGCCGCACCGAGCATGCGCACGACCTCGAGTTCCCGGTGATCGTCAAGCCGGCGCGCGAGGACGGCTCGATCGGCATCCACTTCGGCGCCGTCTGCAGCTCGATCAAGGAGCTGATGGAGCGGATCGACTACATCCACGCCGAGTTCGACTCGGCGGCGCTCATCGAGGAGTACATCGAAGGGCGCGAGCTCTACGTCGGCGTCTTGGGCACGGAGCGGCCGGAGGCGCTGCCGGTCGTCGAGCTAGATCTCTCGCAGCTCCCGGAGGGCACTCCCAAGATCGCCGGCGTCGAGGTCAAGTGGGAAGAGGGGACCGAGGCCTATCGCAAGACCAAGCCCTTCTTCCCCGACGACCTCGCGGAGGAGACGGTGGAGCAGTTGCAGAAGGCCGCGCTCTCGGCTTACCAAGCCCTGCAGCTGCGCGACTACGGCCGGGTCGATTTCAGGCTCTCGGCGGACGGCAAGCTGCACGTCCTCGAGGTCAATCCCAATCCTTATCTCCTCGCCAGCGCCGAGCTCGCGATGGCGGCCAAGAAGTCGGGCCGCTCCTACGACGACCTGATCGGCGCCATCGTGCAGTCGGCCCTGCAACGCTACGGGATGGCCGGCGGCACGTGAGCGAGCCGTCCCCCGCTCCCGCCGTGCAGCTCGCCCTCGACCTCGGCCGGGCGCCGCTCAAGCTCTGCGTCTTGGGCTCCGGGAGCTCGGGCAACGCGGTGGTGCTCGAGTCGGGCCGCGAGCGGCTGCTCCTCGACGCCGGCTTCTCCTGCCGCGAGATCGAGCGCCGGCTCGCCCGCGTCGGCGCCGGCCACGACGGCTTCGTCGGCCTGGTCGTCACCCACGAGCACCACGACCACGTACGGGGCGCCCTGCGCTTCGCCCGCCGCCGGCGGGTGCCCATCTGGGCCACGCGCGGCACGATCGAGGCCGCCGGGCTCGACGGCGAGGAGGGCGTGGCGCTCAGGGTCCTCTCCTCCAGCCGGCCGACGGCGATCGGCTCCTTCGCGGTCACCCCCTTCGGCGTGCCGCACGACGCCCAGGAGCCCATCGGCGTCGTCGTCGAGAGCGGCGGCGGCAAGCGAGTGGGTCTGGTGGCCGACCTGGGCTCGCGCACCCAGCTCGCCTGGGGCCACCTGGCCGAGCTCGACGTTCTCCTGCTCGAGACCAACCACGACCTCGAGATGCTGCGCACCGGACCCTACCCATGGCCGCTCAAGGAGCGGGTGGCGAGTCGCCACGGTCACCTCTCGAACCAGCAGGCGGCCGACGCTCTGCCGGAGCTCTTCTGCGACCGCCTGCGCACCGTCGTCCTCTACCACCTCTCCCGCATCAACAACCGCCCCTCCCTCGCCGTGGCCGAGATCGGCGAAGTGCTCGCGCGCTACGGCGCGGGAAGCGAGTTGGTGCTCTCCAACCAGTTCGAGCCGACCCGCTGGATCGAGGTGGGGTAGGGGCCTCGTCAGTCCATCGCCGCCGCCGCGGCGTCGACGCCGTTGCGGAAGATGACGAGGCCGCCGCCTTCCGTGGGGGCGGCGTCGCGATCGCGGCGCCGGAACCACTGCGGGTGCTGGAAGGGGTAGAGGAAGGCGTCGGGGTGGGGCATCAAGCCGAAGAGGCGGCCGCTGGGGTCACAGAGGCCGGCGACGCCGCCCGGCGAGCCGCTGGGATTGGCCGGCCAGTCCTCGGTCGGCCGACCCTCCCCGTCGACGTAGCGCAGGGCGATTTGGTGGCCCGCCTCGAGGCGCCGGCGGGTGGCCTCGCCATCGGTCAGGAGCTTGCCTTCGCCGTGACGGCTCGGCACCTCGAGCAGGTCGATGCCGCGGGTCCACACGCAGGGCGAATCGGGGTCGGCGCGCATCTGCACCCAGGTGTCCCAGTAGCCGAGGCGGTCGTTGGGAGCGACGGCGGCGCGCGGCGTGCGGTAGTCGCCGTCGAAGCCGGGGAGCATGCCGAGCCGGACCATGGTCTGAAAGCCGTTGCAGATGCCGATCGCCAGGCCCCCCTGGTCGATGAACTCGACGAAGGGGTCGTAGAGCCGCCAGCGGATCTTGTTGGCGAGGACGAAGCCCGCCCCTAGGTGGTCGCCGAAGGCGAAGCCGCCGGGGAAGGCGACGATCGGGTAGTCGGTGAGCGGGCGAGGAGCGGCGCCGGCCAAGAGATCGAGAAGGTGGACGAGCTCTGGCGAGGCGCCGACGCGGCGGAAGGCCGTGGCGGTCTCGACCTCGCAATTGAGCCCCAAGCCGGTCAGCACGAGAACCCGCACCTCGGCGCGCCGCCGCGCGAGCTCGGCGGGTGGCAAGCCGCGCAGCGCGGTGAGGGCGGCCTCAAGCATCGGCGAGGCCGGCGCGGAAGCGCTGGTGGAGGACGTCGACGCTGAGTTCGAGTAGGGTTGCGCGGTTGCGAACGATGACCAGCCGGGGCACCTCCGTCACCCGACCCACACGCCGGCAGGGGAGCTCAGCGAAGCACGCCTCGAAGGCGTCGGCGTCGGCCGGTGCCACGGTGACGAGGAAGCGGCCGTTCGACTCGGCGAAGAGAGCGATGTCCTCGTCGAGACCGTCCATGCCGGCACAGCCGTCGAGGTCGAGCTCGGCGCCGAGCCGAGCGGCCATCGCCGAGCGGACGAGCGCCACGGCGAGCCCGCCCTTCCCTGGGGTCGCCACCGAGCGCACGAGACCGGCCCGCAGCGCGCCGTCGAAGGCCCGGTAGAGCGGCAGCGTGAGGGCGAAGGCGACGGTGGGTGGCCGGCGGCCGACGTAGGGCGCCGGGCCGCCCGGCTCGGCCACGAGGCCGTCACGTTCTCCCAGGTAGCGGAAGTACTCGCTGCCCCCGGTATCCTCGCCGGTCGCTCCGAGCAGGAAGACGACGTCTCCTGCGGCCTTGAAATCAAGAGTGACGGCCCTCTCGACATCGTCGATCTGTCCCAGCGCCGAGACCAGGAGCGTCGGAGGGACGCTGATCTTGGTGCCGCCGAGGACCGCGTCGTTCTTCATCGAGTCCTTGCCAGAAATCAAGGGCACGCCGTAGGCCCGGCATGCGGCGTAGAGGCCGCGGCAGGCGCGCACCAACTGGGCGAGCTTCTGCTCGCCGTCCGGCGTCTGCGCCGAGGTCACCGGGTCGGGCCAACAGAAATTGTCGAGCGCGGCGATGCGGTCCAGCCGCGCCCCGGCCGCGAGCTGCCGGCGCACGGCCTCGTCGAGGGCGGTCGCCGCCATCGCCTCGGGGTCGAGGTCGGAGAGATAGGGGTTGACTCCCTCGGAGAGCACGAAGCCACGCCGCGACCCGTGGTGGGCGATCCACACCGTCGCCTCGGCGGGCACGTCCGCGCCGACGCCGATCCAGGGCTTGACGACCGCCAGCCCCTTGACCTCGTGGTCGTAGTGGCGGGCCTTCGCCTCGTGGCTCGCCAGGTTCGGGCGGCCGAGGAGCGCGAGCAGGACCTCGGCGCAGTCGACAGCGCGCGACGGTGGCTCGGCGAAGACGGGCGGCACCCAATGGGCGGCGAGCCGCAGCTCGGGCAAGCCCTCGTGCAAGAAGTCCATGGCGAGCAGGGCCACGGTCTCCTCGCCGTACGTCACGTGCAGGAAGCCCTCGGCCGTGAACTCGCCCAGGACGCTCGCCTCGACAGTGCGGCGGGCGGCGAGCTCGAGGAAGGCCGGAAGGGTACCCGGCGGCACCGCCACCGTCATCCGCTCCTGGGCCTCGGAGAGGAAGATCTCCCAGGGTGCCAGGCCGGCGTACTTGAGCGGCGCCCGGGCGAGATCCAGGCGCGCGCCGCCGGGCCCGCGCGCCATCTCGCCGACCGAGGAGGAGAGGCCGCCGGCGCCGTTGTCGGTAATCGCCGAGTAGAGCCCGCGGTCGCGCGCCTCGGTCAGGAAGTCGAACATCATCTTCTGGGTGATCGGGTCGCCGATCTGCACCGCCTGCGCCGGCGAGTGCTCGTCGAGCGCGGCTGAGGAGAAGGTGGCGCCGTGGATGCCGTCGGCGCCGATCCGTCCGCCGACCATGACGACGGCGTCGCCCGGTCGCGCCGCCTTCTCCTCCCCCGGTCGGCCGGCGATGGTGACTTGCAGGGCGCCGACCGTGCCGCAAAAGACGAGCGGCTTGCCCAGGAAGCGGCCGTCGAAGAGCTCCCAGCCGCGCCCGTAGGGGATGCCGCTCTGGTTGCCGCCGTCGGTCACGCCGCGGTGGACGCCGTCGCGGACGCGCTTCGGGTGGAGGAGGCCCGGCGGGAGCTCGCCTCGGAAGAACGGCGAGGCGAAGCAATAGCCCCAGACGTTGACCAAGAGCTCCGCGCCGCGTCCGGTGCCGAAGGTGTCGCGGTTGACGCCGACGATGCCGGTGATGGCGCCCCCGTAGGGATCGAGAGCGGAGGGCGAGTTGTGGGTCTCCACCTTGTAGACCAAGTGCACGGCCTCGTCGAAGGCGACGACGCCGGCGTTGTCGTGGAAGACCGAGACCAGCCACGAGCGGCCCTCGCGCTCGACGAGCTCGCGATCGATCTCCTCGGTGGCCCGTCGGATGTAAGTGGCGAAGAGCGAGCGGATCGTCTCCGGGGGACCGTCACCCTCCCGGTAGTCGATCGTGGCGTTGAAGATCTTGTGCTTGCAGTGCTCGCTCCAGGTCTGGGCGAGGCATTCGAGCTCGACGTCGGTGGGCTGGGCCCCCAGGCCGAGGGCGCGCCGACGAGGATCGGCGGCGGCTTCGAGGAAGTGATCGCGGATCGCCTCCATCTCGGCGAGGGAGAGCGCCAGCAGGCCCTCGCGGGAGAGCCGCGCCAACTCCTCGTCGCTCCCCGAGAGATCCACGGTCCGCACCGGGGGCCGCGAGCCGCTCGCCACCTTCGGCACGGCGAGGTCCGGCGGCGCCTCCCGCCACTCCTCCCACGTCGCCACCCGCGCACTCTGGATCACGGGGTTGGCCAGCAGATCATGGGCGATGCGTTCGCCCTGTCCGCGGTCGACGCCGTCGAGCAAGTAGAGCTGCGAGCTGTAGACGGTGGCGCCCTCGCCGAGGCGGCGCCCGAGGGCGTCCTCGATCGCCACCAGGGCGCTCTTGCCGACCGGGTCCGCCACACCCGGTTGGTAGCCGACCGTGATCGCGACGGCGAAGGGCCCGTCGTCGACGCGACCGGCGGCGCCGACCTGGAGAACCGGGTCGGCGAATTCGGCGACGACGCGCGCCACCTCTTCCGCGTCGAGGTCGGCCTCCAGGTGGTAGACGTCGCGACTGCGGACGCCCCCGACGGGGATGTGGAGGAAGCGCCGCACCTGCTCGGCGACATGGAGGGCGCGCCCGTCGATGGACCCCGGGCGCACGGCGATCTCGATCCGATGGATCGGGAACTGGCTCGGCGGGGAGGTCATCCGGGCGGGTGGGCGGGTCGCCCTCCGCGAGCCGTCATTCTATACTCGCCGTCGCGCGAACTATGTGCGGCCTCTTCGGCATCGAGAACCACGCAGACGCCGCCAACTTCGTGTATCTGGGCCTCTACGCCCTGCAGCACCGCGGCCAGGAATCGGCCGGGATCGTCTCCTGGGACGGCGAGCGCCTGCACGCCGAGCGGGGCATGGGGGAGATCGCGGAGATCATCGACGCCGCGGCCTTGAAGCGCCTGCCGGGCCGCCGCGCCCTCGGCCACACCCGCTACTCGACGGCCGGCTCGAGCGTGGTGGCCAACGCCCAGCCGATCGTGGTGAAAACCTCGATGGGGCCGCTCGCCATCGTGCACAACGGCAACCTGGTGAACGCCGTCGAGCTGCGCCAGGAGCTCGAGGCCGAAGGCTCGATCTTCCAGACGACGAGCGACACCGAGGTCATCCTCCACTTGATGGCGCGCCATCCACGTGCCGACGTCGTCGAGTCGCTGCTCCTCGCCCTCGAGCGAGTGCGTGGCGCCTACTCGCTGCTGCTGCTCACGCAGGAAGCCCTGGTGGCGGTGCGCGATCCGTTCGGGTTCCGGCCCCTGATGCTGGGTGAGCTCGACGGCCAGCCGTGCTTCGCTTCGGAGAGTTGCGCCCTCGACTTGCTCGAGGCGCGGGTCGTGCGGGAGCTCGCCCTGGGCGAGGTCGTCGTCGCGCGGGGCGACCGGCTCGACAGCCATCGCATTCCGCTGACCGTCACCCCCGCCCGCTGCCTCTTCGAACTCGTCTACTTCGCGCGACCCGACAGCGTCGTCTTCGGTGACGTCGTGTCGCAGGCCCGTCTCAGGATGGGGGCGCAGCTGGCGCGCGAGGCGCCGGCATTGGCCGACATCGTCGTGCCCGTGCCCGACAGCGGCTTGTTCGCCGCTCTGGGCTACAGCCGCGAGTCGGGCCTGCCGCTCGAGTTCGGATTGATCCGCAATCACTATGTAGGGCGCACCTTCATCGAGCCCCGGCAGTCCATCCGCCACTTCGGGGTCAAGATCAAGCTCAACCCCGTGCGCGCTCTCATCGAGGGCAAGCGGGTCGTTTTGGTGGACGACTCGATCGTGCGCGGCACCACCTCGCCCAAGATCGTCAAGATGATCCGCGACGCCGGCGCCGCCGAGATCCATGTGCGGATCTCCTGCCCGCCCACCCGCTGGCCCTGCTATTACGGCATCGACATGCCCACCCGCGAGGAGTTGATCGCCTCGAGCCACTCGGTCGAGGAGATCGGTCGATGGATCGGGGCCGACAGCCTGGCCTACCTGTCTTTGGACGGGATGCGCGGCGCCGCCTCGGGCGAGACGGAGAGCTACTGCACGGCCTGCTGGACGGGGGAATACCGCGAGCCGATCGGCGCCGTCGACCGGCGGCAGGCGGAGCTCTTCCCGATCCGGGTGGAGGGGGCCGAATGAAACTTCTCGGGAGATCCACCATGCGGTCCTCCATGCTCCACTGAGCTGGCCGTTGGGCCGAGGGCTTCGCGGTAGACTGCCGGCTCGATGACGGCGCGGCGCAAGCCCTCCGCGTACG
>CAYXXN010000065.1:0-2908 GCA_964469055.1 uncultured Thermoanaerobaculia bacterium | reverse complement strand
GCTTCGCGGTAGACTGCCGGCTCGATGACGGCGCGGCGCAAGCCCTCCGCGTACGCGGCGGCGGGCGTGGACATCGACGCCAAGCAACGCGCGCTCGCCGAAGTCAAGGAGCTGGCGCGCTCGACGGCGACGCCGGGCGTCCTCTCCGAGATCGGGTTCTTCGGCGGCCTGTTCCAACTTCCCCTCGACGGCCTCGCCGAGCCCGTCCTGGTCGCCTCGGCGGACGGCGTGGGCACCAAGCTCGCCGTCGCCAAGCTCGCCGGTGACTACTCGACGGTCGGCCGTGACCTCGTCAACCACTGCGTCAACGACATTCTGGTCCAGGGAGCCCGGCCGCTCTTCTTCCTCGACTACGTGGGAGCCGGGGTGTTGGCTCCCGAGGCGATGATCCAGCTCGTCCAGGGCGTCGTCGCCGGCTGCCGCGAGAACGGGTGCGCTCTCCTGGGTGGGGAGACCGCCGAGATGCCGGGCTTCTACCAGGCCGGCGACTACGAGCTGGTGGGCTTCATCGTCGGGCTCGTCGACCGCGCCGCCGTGCTCGACGGCAGCCGCGTCCGGCCGCGGGATCTGCTGTTGGGTCTGCCGTCGGCCGGGCTCCACACCAACGGCTATTCGCTGGCCCGCCGGGTGTTCTTCGAGACGCTCGGTCTCGAGATCGACGACCCGGTGCCGGGCGCCGCGGGGCGCGCCGCGCTACGCGAGCTGCTGCTCGCACCGCACCTCTCCTACCTGCAGCCGCTCCAGCCCCTGCTCGGGCACCCGGCGCTCCACGCGCTCGCCCACATCACGGGTGGCGGCTTGACCGACAACCTGCCTCGTGTGCTGCCCGCCGGCTGCCGGGCCGAGATCAGGGTGGGAGCCTGGGAAATCCCCGAGCTCTTCTATCTGCTCCAGCAGCACGGTGGGATCGCCAGCGACGAGATGTTCCGGGTGTTCAACATGGGCATCGGGATGGTGCTGTTCGTCGACCCCGAGGGCGCGCGCGACGTCCTCGCCGTCCTCCGCGAGGCGGGCCAGCGTGCGCTGCCGATCGGCACCGTGCAGGAGGGCGCTTCCGGCGTGGTCTACGACTGGCCGCCCGAGTTTCGGGAAGCGGAATGACCGCCCGGGTGGGAGTTCTGCTCTCCGGTCGCGGGAGCAACTTCCTCGCCCTCCACGAGGCCATGCGGCGCCGGGAGGTGCCGGCCGAGGTCGCCCTGGTGATCAGCAACGTCCCGGATGCCCCCGGCCTGAGTGCGGCCCGAGAGTTGGGGCTCGCCGCGATCGCGCTGCCCCACGGCGCGGAGCCGAGCCGAGCGACGCACGAGGCTCGGGTCCTCTCGGAGCTCGAGGCGGCGGCGGTGGAGTGGGTCTGCCTGGCAGGATACCTGCGCCGGCTCTCGCCCGCCTTCGTGGCCCGTCTCCGGCAGCGCATCCTCAACATCCACCCGAGCCTGCTGCCCGCCTTCCCGGGGCTCGACGCGCAACGGCAGGCCCTCGAGCACGGCGTGAAGGTCTCCGGCTGCACGGTCCACCTCGTCGACGAGAGTCTCGACAGCGGGCCGATCGTCGCGCAGCGGGCGGTGCCCGTGAGGGAAGACGACACACCGGACCGCTTGGCCGCGCGCATCCTGGCCGAGGAGCACAAGGCGTACCCGAAGGCCCTCGCCCGCCTGCTCCGCGAGCCGTGGCGCATCGAGGGCCGGCGCGTGGTCTTCCACGGCCCGGGGGCGCCTCCGTCTGGCAGTTGACAGCGCCGGCGGCGATCCCCTACACTCGCGCCTCTTCGCCGCCCGGACCGTACGGCCCAGACGGCAGGACCCAACGACACGGACGGTTGTTCGCCCCAGTCCGGGGTTGACAGTCTTGTGCGCGACGGGTAGCCTGAAGCTTCGCCCCTTCGGGGAGCTTGGCGTCGGTTCTTTGAAAACTAAATAGAGGAAGAGTCGATGCCTGCCCGGCAGGCCGCGCGAGCGGCCGATCGGGTCAACGAAGACTCCAAAGTACATTGCCGTCGTCGGTCCTTAGCCGGCCGGCGGCGGTGCCGGATCCAAACTGGAGAGTTTGATCCTGGCTCAGAATGAACGCTGGCGGCGTGCCTAACACATGCAAGTCGCGCGAGAAAGCTCCTTCGGGGGCGAGTACAGCGGCGGACGGGTGAGTAACACGTGGGCAACCTGCCTGGGAGCGGGGGACAACCTGGGGAAACCCGGGCTAATACCGCATACGTTCTCTGGACTGCGGTCCGTGAGAAGAAAGTCGGCCTCTGCTTGCAAGCTGACGCTCCCAGAGGGGCCCGCGCCCGATTAGCTAGTTGGTGGGGTAACGGCCCACCAAGGCGACGATCGGTAGCCGGCCTGAGAGGGTGATCGGCCACACTGGGACTGAGACACGGCCCAGACTCCTACGGGAGGCAGCAGTGGGGAATATTGGACAATGGGCGCAAGCCTGATCCAGCAACGCCGCGTGGAGGACGAAGGCCTTCGGGTCGTAAACTCCTGTCAGTAGGGACGAAAAGGTCGGGGTGAACAATCCCGACTCCTGACGGTACCTGCAGAGGAAGCCCCGGCTAACTCCGTGCCAGCAGCCGCGGTAATACGGAGGGGGCGAGCGTTATTCGGAATTACTGGGCGTAAAGGGCGCGTAGGCGGCTTGGTAGGTCAAAGGTGAAATCCCTCGGCTCAACTGAGGAATTGCCTTTGAAACCACCTGGCTAGAGGCCGGGAGGGGGCGGCGGAATTCCTGGTGTAGCGGTGAAATGCGTAGATATCAGGAGGAACACCGGTGGCGAAGGCGGCCGCCTGGACCGGTTCTGACGCTGAGGCGCGAAAGCGTGGGGAGCAAACAGGATTAGATACCCTGGTAGTCCACGCCGTAAACGATGGGCACTTGGTGTTGCGGGTATCGACCCCTGCAGTGCCGAAGCTAA
>CAYXXN010000064.1:9169-14567 GCA_964469055.1 uncultured Thermoanaerobaculia bacterium | reverse complement strand
AGAGCTGCGTGCAGCAGAGGACCGGGTGCGCCGTTCGCTTGCCGGCGTCGAGCTCGCCGCGCCCCCCGCCGTCGCCCCCTGGCGCGAGGCCTACCGCGCCTTCGGGGCGCAGCCCAAGAAGCACCGCTCGTCACTCGAGAGCCTGCTGCGGCGCGTCCTCGCCGGCGAGGCGATCCGCTCGATCCACCCGCTCGTCGATCTCTACAACCGCGTCTCGCTCGACCACCTGCTGCCGGCCGGCGGCGAGGACCTCGAGCGCATCGTGGGGCCGCTCACCCTCCGCTTCGCCGGCCCGGGCGAGCCGGCGGTCCTCCTGCTCGGCGATCCCGAGCCGCGGCCGCCGGCGGCGGGCGAGCTGATCTACGCCGACGAGGTGGGCGCCGTCTGCCGACGCTGGAACTGGCGGGAAGCCGACCGCACCAAGCTCATCCCAGAGACGCGCGATGCCGTCCTCGTGCTCGAGGCCTTGCCTCCCACCGGACCGGCGGCTCTCGCCTCGGCGCTCGGCGACCTCACCGCCGGCGTTCGCGCGCTCGGCGGCAAGATCCGGATCGCCGTCCTCGACGCGACGGCACCGTCCTGCCCGCTGCGCTAGCCGGGCGATCGAGGCGTCGGCCTCCTGGGCTGCTGGCCCTGGCCGAGGCGCCCGGCTAGGATCCGCGCCATGGTTCTCGGGGCCCGCGGGGACTGGTGCGTCGCGCTCGTTCTTGCGCTGGCCTGCGCCGACGCGCCGGCCCGCGACGCCTCGCCATCCGACCCGCCGGCGCCCTCGGGGGTGCGGCTCGAGAAGGTGGTCGAGGGCCTGGTTCGGCCGGTGGGGCTGGTCGCCGCCGGGGACGGCTCGGGCCGCTCGTACGTGGTGGGCCAGCGCGGGGTGATCCGGGTGCTCGCCGACGGTGCTCTCGCGGACGATCCCTTCCTCGACATCTCCGACCGCATCTCCTGCTGCGGCGAGCGCGGGCTCCTGGGCCTCGCCTTCCACCCGCGCTACCGTGAGAACGGCTTCTTCTTCGTCAACTACACCGACCGCCGGGGCGACACGGTTGTCTCCCGCTTCCGGGTCTCCGCCGACCCCGGTCGCGCCGAGGCGGCGAGCGAGGAGGTCGTCCTCGCCTTCGACCAGCCGTTCCCCAATCACAACGGCGGACAGCTCGCCTTCGGGCCCGACGGCTACCTGTACGTGGCGACCGGCGACGGCGGCGCGGGTGGCGATCCGTTCAACAACGGCCAGTCCCTGTCGACGCTCTTGGGCAAGCTCCTGCGCCTCGACGTGGACGAGTCACCGTACAGCGTGCCCCCCGACAACCCCTTCGCCGGCGACGCGGCGGCGCGCCCGGAGATCTGGGCCTACGGTCTGCGCAACCCCTGGCGCTTCAGCTTCGACCGCTCGACCGGCGATCTCTGGATCGCCGACGTCGGCCAGAACCGCTGGGAGGAGATCGACTTCCAGCCGGCCGCCAGCCGCGGCGGCGAGAACTACGGCTGGCGAGTGATGGAGGGTCGGCACTGCTTCGAGCCGCGCCTCGGCTGCGACGACAAGGGCCTCGTCGAGCCCGTCCTCGAGTACGACCACGAGGAGGGCTGCTCGGTCACCGGCGGCTTCCGTTACCGTGGGAGCGCCGTGCCGGCGCTCGCCGGCGCCTACCTCTACGGCGACTACTGCACGGGCACGATCTGGGCGGCGGCACCCGACGCCGGCGGCGAGTGGTCGAGCCGCGTCCTGCTGCGAACCCGTCTCGCCATCTCGAGCTTCGGTGAGGACGAGCGCGGCGAGGTCTACGTGGTCGCGCTCGGCGAGAAGAACGGCTCCCTCCACCGCTTCGCGGCGGGCGGTTAGACTGCGGGGACCCGCATGGTTCGCGGCCTTGCCTTCGCACTCCTGCTCGCCACGCTGGCGTCTGCGGCGCCCCTCGCCGCCCAGCCCGCGACGGCGCTCGATCCCGGGCCGTGGGTGCTGCGGGCCTCCGGTTGGAACGAGCGCTCGCTCGCCAAGGTCGGGGAGCGCTTCGACCATGTCGGCGTCTATCCCGAGAAGGGGATCCTGCTCGTCCACGCCGACGACCTGGAAGACGTCGCTTTCTTGACGGACCTCGGCCTCGTCCTCGAGGTCGACGCCGACCGCACCGCCGTCCTGCGCCGGCTCGAGCTCGCCCTGGCGCTCGGCGTCGACTCGATCGAGGCCATCCCCGGCTTCGAGTGCTACCGGACGGTGGAGGAGACGCTCGGCGCCGGCGCGGTCATCGCCGCCGCGTACCCGGACCTTGCGCAGTGGACCGACATCGGGGACAGCTGGGAGAAGGTGGACCCCGGGCCGGTTCCCGGCTACGACCTGCGGCTCTTGAAGCTCACGAGCTCGCTCGTCGCGGCCGACAAGCCGGCCCTGTTCATCACTTCGACGATCCATGCCCGCGAGTACGCGACGGAGACCGGGACCCTCCTCGCCGAGTACCTGGTCTCGCGCTACGGCACGGACCCGGACGTGACCTGGATCCTCGATCACCACGAGATCCACATCCTCCTGGTGATGAACCCCGACGGGCGCAAGAAAGCCGAAACGGGGCTGCTGTGGCGCAAGAACACGAACAACAACTACTGCCCCGACACCGACAACCGCGGTGCCGACCTCAATCGCAACTACGACTTCCACTGGGATCCTGCCGGCAGTCAGTGCTCGGAGACCTACCCGGGCATCGGCGCCGCCTCCGAGCCCGAAGTGCAGGCCTCGGAGGCCTACATGGTCGGGCTCTTCCCGGACCAACGGCCGGACGACGAGAAGACCCCGGCGCCGCTCACGGCCGAGGGCGTCTTCATCGACCTGCACAGCTTCGGCGAGGTGATGTTCGGGCCGTGGAGTTTCGAGCCGGACGGCGGCCATCCCCCGAACGAGCAGGGGCTGCGCACCCTCTCCCGCAAAGTGGCCTTCTTCCCGGGCTACCGCTCCGAGCTCGGCAGCACCGGGATCCTGAACGGCACCAGCAAGGACTTCGCCTACGGCCGGCTGGGAGTGCCGGGCTACACGCTGGAGATGGGAACGGCCTTCTTCGAGGAGTGCGCCTACTTCGAGACCCGCATCGTGCCGGGAGTGATCCAGGGACTCCTCCACGCCGCCAAGAACGTGCGCACCCCCTACGTGACGCCCTCCGGCCCGGACGCCATCGCGCCAGCCGTGTCGGCGCAGCCGGTGACCGAGGGTGATCCGGTCGACGTCACGGCGACCCTCGACGACACCCGCTACTCGACGACCGGTGACCCGGGAACCGAGCCCACCTCCGACATCGCCCTGGCGGAGGTCTATGTCGACACGCCCCCGTGGCAGGGGGGCGCCGCGATCGGCATGGCGCCCGCCGACGGTGCCTTCGACGAGGAGATCGAGGACGTGGAGACGACCCTCGACACGACCGGGCTCGCCGCCGGACGCCATGCCCTCTTCGTGCGCGGACGCGACACGACGAGCCCGGTGGGACCGGCCTTCGGCGCCCCGGCGGCGGCCTTCCTCTACGTGGTCGACCCCGCCAGCTCGCCGACGCTCACCGGGGCGGTGACCGCCGAGGGCACCGGGGATCCCTTGGCGGCGACCGTCACCATCGGTCCCTTCACCCTGGCGACCAACCCAGCGACCGGGGCCTACACGCTGCAGGTTCCCTCCGACACCTACGAGGTGACGGCCTCGGCGCCCGGCCACGGGGCGCAGACCGTGACCGTGACCCTGGCGGACTTCGACAACGAACTCGTCGACTTTGCGCTGCGGCCGCTCGCGGTGCTCCTCGACGACGACGTCGAATCGGGGAACCAGGGGTGGACGGCGCAGGCGCCGTGGGCGATCACGACCGAGGCCTCCTTCAGCCCCACCCACTCGTGGACGGACAGCCCGGGCGGCAGCTACGGCAACAACGCCGACACTTCGCTGACCTCGGCCGTCTTCGATCTCACCCATCTCGAGGGCACTCGCCTCACCTTCCGCCACATCTACGACTTCGAGGACGGCTTCGACGCCGGTCGCGTGGAGGTCTCGACCGACGGCGGCACGAGCTGGACCGGGGTGGCGATCTTCACGGGCGAGGACCAGGACGGCACCTGGCAGCTCGTCGAGCTCGCCCTGCCGATGCTCGACGACGCGTCGCAAGCGCGCTTGCGCTTCCGCCTCGAGAGCGATCCCAACCTGGTGCGCGACGGCTGGCATCTCGACGACCTACGCCTCGAGGCGGCGAGCGACGGAACCCTGTTCGCCGACGGCTTCGAGAGCGGCGATACGAGCGCCTGGAGCACGGTCGTCTCGAATTGACACCGCGACCATGTTTGCCCTGCGCCCCCTGCGGCTCGGGCGCGACGCCCGGCACGCTAGCGCAGGAAGATCCCGTACAGGAGGCCGGCGATTCCGACGTACTTGAGCGCGTAATACGCCGTCTTGTTCCAGGCCTTGAAGCGCTTGGCGACGACGCGCACCTGATAGAGCCCGCCGAAGAGCTTGTTGAAGACGCCGAGCCGATCGCCTTCGCGGTTGCGGGTGGCGGTCGCTTTGGCCAGGCGGCGGACGACGAACCGGTTGAGGGCTCGCACCGGCGCGAAGCGCAAGGGCCGTTCGACGTCGCAGAACAGGATGATGCGCGGCTCGTCGGTGTCGTTCTCGGCGCTGTGGAGATATGTCTCGTCGAAGAGCACGTCCTCGCCGTCGCGCCACACGTAGGTCGTCCCGTCGATCTCGATGTGGCAGCGCTCCGAGCCGGGTGTGGCGAGGCCCAGGTGGTACCGCAGCGACCCGGCGAACGGGTCGCGGTGGAGGAGGAGCCGGCTCCTCGGCCCCATGAGGGCGAACATCGCGGCGTGGATGCCGGGCACGCTCTCGAGAAGCGCGACGGTCCGCGGGCAAAGCGACCGCGCCGAGGGCAGCGGCTCGTCGTACCACTTGACGTAGAAACGCTTCCAGCCGGTGCGGAAGAAGGAATTGAAGGCGAGATCTGTGTAACCGTCGGCTGCCCGCACTTCACCCGCCGCGTAGAGAGCCTGGGCCTCGTCGCGGAAGGTCCGCCAGTGCTCCCGCAGCCTGCCGAGCTGCGGGAAGAGCGCCGGATCGAGGAACGGCGTCGTCGGCACCGCCGAGCACAGATACATGAGCGCGTTGTACGGCGCCATGAAGGTCGAGTGGTCGGTGATCTGCCGGCTGAAGGGGAGCTTCACCTTGCCGCGGCGCTGGATGTACAGCGCGGAGGCCAGCAGCACGTAGAGCGGCCACAGTTTGGGTGAAGCCAGGCGAACCAGGATCTCGTGGGTGGTCACGGAAGCGTGGGTGGGGCGGGGAGTCTAGCAGCGCCAGCGGACCCGGACCCGGGAACCAAAACGTTACTCGGTCGTTCTCTTACTTGGAATGCAGCGGTGCCGGTAGGCTCGGCGCTGCCGAACT
>CAYXXN010000064.1:0-9069 GCA_964469055.1 uncultured Thermoanaerobaculia bacterium | reverse complement strand
GGTCGTTCTCTTACTTGGAATGCAGCGGTGCCGGTAGGCTCGGCGCTGCCGAACTCGAGGAGACGACGATGCGAGCGAAGACTTGGTCTCAGTTGATGTTTCTGCTGGTCGGTCTGAGCCTCGTGGGGGCCGCCGGGGCGCAGGAAGACGATGGGGCCGACGACGAACGGCAGGTGGATCGCCGAGTCGTCATCATCAAGGCCGAGGACGGCGACGAGCTGGTGCGGGTGCACAAGGGCCCCTTCCAGATCCCACTCTGGGGCGGTGGCTTCCTGGGCGTCGAGCTCACTCCGCTCTCGGCGCCGCTGCGGGTCCACTTCGGCGTTCCCGAGGAGGCCGGGGTCATGGTCGCCCGCGTGCTGGCGGAGAGCCCCGCCGAGCGCGCCGGGCTGGAGGTGGGCGACATCATCACGGCTGTCGACGGCGCCGTCGTCGATTCGCCGATGGCGCTCTCGCGGCCCATCCGCGAAGCCGAGGATGGCGCCACCGTGCATCTCGAGGTGTGGCGCGACGGCAAGATCCAGACCCTGTCGGCGGCCGTCGAGCGACGGCAGCCGCGCCATCCGGCCCGCGCCCTCTTCCTGCATTGCGACGACGAGGAGGAGGACTGCCGGGCGAGGCTCGACCGCGACCTCGACCTCGACTGCGGCGCCGAAGACTGCGAGGTGACAGTCGAATGCCACGCCGGCGACTGCGTGTGCGAGGTCAACGGCGAGGCGCGTGACTGCCGGGAGATCGACGGGCTCGACCTCGAGCAGGACTGACGCGGCCGGGCCAGCCCGGCCGAAGCGATCTGGTTATTCCGCCGCCGGCTCGCCCTCGCTCGGCTGCGGCAGGCTCCAGGGCGGCGTGACGCCGATCGAGCGCGCGTAGGCGATCGACTGGCCGAGGTGCTCGTGGGCGTGGGTCAAGAGGATCAGCAGGTAGGTTCGCTTACTGGCCGGGAAGCCGAAAGGCTCGACCTGGGCGCCCAGGTCCTGGACGGTGGGCGCCGCCTGGGTCGCGTAGACAAAGGACTCCTTGAGCTTGGCCACCACATCGTCCTTGGCGGTGACGTTTCGCTCCCACTCCGTGGCGAGATCGAACGGGTTCTCGGGGATCGTGAGGCCGGCGGGCGGGGCCGCGCCGAGGCCGGCCGGTAACAGCGTGTTGGCCCCGGCGATGTGCATGTAGACCTCGGAAACCGTGCGCACGCCGTCGGCGGGGCGCCACGAGTACTTGTCGGCGGGAACCGCTTCGGCGAGCTGGCCGAGCCGGTCGCCGACGCGCTGCAGGTCGGCCGCCAGGGCGGCGGTCCAGGCCGCGTCGGGATCGGGGTCCTGGCCGAGAGTCGGCGCCGCCGTGACGGCGAGCGCGAGGCAAGCAGTGAGCAGGGAGAGACGGCGCATCGGGATTCCTCCTCGAGTGAGTAAGTAGACAGTCTACGCTAGCACCTCGCGAGCGCCGGCACCGCTGTGCGACAATGCCGCCTCCCGAGCGGTCGCTCGGGCTCCCCGTCATGACGACCGCGCCCGACGTCGCAGCCGACGAGTCCGCCGCGCCCGCCGTCCGCTGCCTCGATCTGGTCAAGCGCTATCCCAAGGTGACCGCCGTCGACGGTCTGTCGCTCGAGGTCGCGCGCGGCGAGTGCTTCGGTCTCCTGGGGCCCAACGGCGCCGGCAAGACGACGACGATCGAGATCCTCGAGGGCCTGACGGCGGCCGATGCGGGGTCGGTCGAGCTCTTCGGCTGGCGCTGGGGCGAGGGCCGGGATTTCGAGCTGCGTCGCCGGCTCGGGGTGCAGCTCCAGGAGGCCGAGTTCCCGGACAAGCTCACGGTGCGCGAGCTGCTGCGCGTGTTCCGCAGCTTCCACCCACGGGGTCGCAGCGTCGAGGCCGTGATCGAGCTGGTCGAGCTCGCGGAGAAGCGGGACGCGCGGGTCGAGAAGCTCTCGGGCGGCCAGAAGCAGCGCCTGGCCCTCGCCGCGGCGCTGGTGGGCGACCCGGACCTGTTGTTCCTCGACGAGCCGACGACGGGCCTCGACCCGCAGGCGCGGCTGAAGATGTGGGAGCTGGTCGAGGAGTTCGTGGCCGGCGGGGGGACGGTTCTGCTCACCACCCACTACATGGAAGAGGCGGCGCGGTTGTGTCATCGGGTGGGGATCATGGACCACGGTCGGATCATCGCCCTCGACACGCCGCGCAGCCTGGTCGCCTCGCTCGGCGCCGACCAGATCGTCGAAGCGCATCTGGCGGCGGGCGCGCCCGATGGGCTCGAGCCCGCGCTGGCCGACCTGCCGGGAGTGCGGGCGGTGGCGCGGCGCGACGGGGCGCACGTGCTCACCGTCTCCGACATCGGCACGGCGCTGCCGGCGCTGCTCGCCGCGCTCTCCGGAGCGGGCGCTCGCCTCGAGGCGCTCCACACCCATCAGGCGACCCTCGAGGACGTCTTCGTCCGCTTGACGGGTCGGGGTCTCCGTGAAGGCTGAGACGCGCCCCGGCCCGCCGCTCTTCGAGCTCACGCGGATGCGGCTCCTCGCCTTCGCGCGCGAGCCGGGAGCGATCTTCTGGGTGTTCGCCTTTCCGGTGCTGCTCGCCGTGGCGCTCGGAGTGGCGTTTCGCAACCGGCCGCCGGAGGATGGGCGGGTAGCGGTGGTGGAGGGCGGCGCCGCGGCGGCCGAGGCGCAGGCGCGGTTGGCGGCAACCGACGGCGTCACCGCCTCTCTGCTGCCGGCTGGCGAAGCCGCCGAGGCGCTGCGCGTCGGCAAGGTGGATCTGGTCGTCGCGGTCGAGCCGAACGAGAGCGGCGCGCCGCGTTACCTGTACCGCTTCGACCCGATGCGCCCACAGAGCAGCGCCCTGCGCCTGGCAGTCGACGACGCTCTGCAGCGGGCGCTCGGGCGGAGCGATCCGGCGGCGGTCGAGGAATCCCTAGTCACCGAGCCCGGCGCCCGCTACGTCGACTTCCTGCTGCCCGGACTGATCGGCTTGAATCTCATGGGCAGCAGCATGTGGGGCATCGGCTTCTCGCTAGTGATGTCGCGCAGCCGCAGGATGTTGAAGCGCCTCGCCGCCTCGCCGATGCGGCGCTCGCACTACCTGCTGGCGACGATGCTGTCGCGCCTCGCCTTCCTCTTCCTCGAAGTCGTGGCCCTGGTCGGCTTCGGCGCCGCCGTCTTCGGGGTCGGGGTGCGCGGGTCGCTGCTCGACCTGCTCCTCGTCGCCGTGGTGGGCGGTGCGGCCTTCGCCGGCATCGCGCTCCTGGTGGCGGCGCGGCCCACCTCGATCGAGGTCGCTTCCGGCTGGATGAATTTCGTGATGCTGCCGATGTGGGTGCTCTCGGGCAGCTTCTTCTCCTATGCCCGCTTCCCCGAGTGGCTGCAGCCGGCGATCCGCGCGCTGCCCCTGACGGCGCTCAACGACGCCCTGCGGGCGGTGATGAACGAGGGCGCTGCGCTCGTCGCCGTGGCCCCGCAGCTCGGCGTCCTCGCGGCTTGGGGCTTGGGCTGCTTCGCCCTGGCCTTGAAGCTCTTCCGCTGGCAGTAGCGGGCCGCGCTCAGTCCCCGACCGTCGCGTCCCAGGCGCTGGTGTCGCCCGACTCGAAGCCGTCCTGGAAGATCGGACCCTCGACGGTGAGCCAGGTGGCCGTCAGGGGCCCCCAGGCGCCGTCGGCGTTGACGCCGCGCACGAGGACGAGGTGGCTGCCGCCGTCGAGCCCGGCGGTCTCGTCGAACGCCCCCGTCACCTCCTCGGCGGTCTCGTCGTAGGCGCCGTCGAGGGCCGCGAGCGGGAGCCCCGAGCCGGCGGGACCGAGCGCGTCCACGAAGGCCTCGGCGCCGGCGATCGCCACCAGTGGCTCGCCCGGACCGCGGCGGTCGGCGACCTCCGCCGTCAAGGTGACGGGATCGCCGGGCTCGATCGTGTCCGGCGTCGCGGCGGCGCCGAACGTGTCCGGACCGTAGGCGAGCTGGTACGGCGCCGGCGCGATGGCGTGCGCGTAGAGGAACGACGGCCGGGTCTCCTGCCAGAAGGCACGACCGCCAGTGCCGTCGAGACAGCCGTAGGGCGGAAAGAACCCAGCGCAGGTGCCGAAGGGTGGACCCACCTCATAGGTGAACGACGCCAGCCCGAACCTCCCGTACGTCCAATCGTCGGTGGCGCCGTCGGCGAGGTAGCCGATCTCGCCCGTCGGGTCGAAGCCCGTCCACCACCCGAGCTTGCGGCCGATCTTCTCGAGCTGTGCGCCGTTGGGCGCCGGGTTGGTCTCGTCGAAGGCCCACGGCCAGAGGACGAGGTCCGAGTACGAGTGGAGGGAGATGAAGAGACCGGGGGTGTCGAGCGGTGCTCGGCCCGGGAGCTGGTCGTCGCCGTTGGGGCCGTTGGCGTCGTCGACCACGGTGGCGAAGAACGCCTGGAAGGCCTGCGTCTCGGGCTCCGAGGCGCGAGCGGGGCCGTGGTAGGTCTCGGCGCACGGGTCGAACGAGGAGCCGCCGCAGCAGGACCACATGAAGCTGTGGTTGCGGTTGAGATCCACACCTTCGGCGCCTGGGAAGCCGCAGCCGTCGTCGTCGTCCGTGTTCTTGCGCCGGAAGGCGCCGGTGTCCTGCTCGTTGACGACGTGGCCGTCGGGATTCTGCATCACCAGGATGTAGGCCACGTGGCGGTCGACGAGCCAGGTGACGACGGGGTCGACGCCGTAGCCGCCCTCGCCGCCGAAGCCGTCGAGGAGCGTGTGGGCGTAGCGCAGCGCCAACTCCGGCACGGCCACCTCGCGGGCGTGGATGGTCGCGAACAGGAAGAAGACCGGCTTGTCGGCGATCGGGCCGAACGCGGGATCCTCGTTGGTGACCCGCAGGGCGAGGAGCGCACGGTCGTATCCGCCCTGGGTCCCCTCCCAGGCGTCGCCCAGGTCGTGGAGCTGGGTGAGCTGCGGGTAGGCCGCCGCGAGATCGGTGAGCGAGGTCTCGACGTAACGCCCCAGGGTGTTGGGGTAGAAGTCGTCGTAGAAGTGGAACTCGTGCGAGAGCGGGGCTCGCAGGTGAGGGGGCTCCGCGCCCAGCTCGGAGGCGGGGCGCAGGCGGTAGCCGGCGGCGACGAGCTCCTCGCGCTCCTCGGCCGACACCAGCACGACCGCAAAGCCCAGCTCGCGCACCACGGTCCAAACGTCGTACTCCGCACCCAAAACGTTGAGGCGCTCCTGGGTGTCGTAGAACACCGCCTCGAGGGTGTGGCCCGGCGGCAGCGGCGAGGCGCCGAGCGCCGCCGGTGCCGTGACCAGCGCACCGAGACACAGCAGGCCGGCGAGGGTGCGCACGAGCTCAGCGGCCGCTAGGTCAGTGTACGGCGGGGCCGTGGGCGGCGGCCGCTGGCTCGTCGTCGGCCAGGCCGTGGGAGAGGACGAAGTAGTACGCGGCCACGCGTTCGTTCTCGGTCTCGCTGATCGCCTCGAAGACGTGCTCGCCCTGGCGCTCCTCGCCCAGCGCCTCGATGTAGGCGACCTCCTCCGGGTCGACGACGATCTCGCCCACGAGCTGCTTGCCGCGGATGGACTGGACGAGGAACTCGGTGCCCTCCTCGCCGATGTACCAATGGAGCGCCTCGTCGTCGTAGAGCACCGTCTCCGGCGTCCCCGCCCGAACGATGCAGTTGGGGTGCTGCTTCAACCACGCCCAGAAGATCTCGAAGGCCAGCGTCGACACGGCGGGCTACGGTAGCACGGCCCGCCGGGTGGCAGGTCGCGTCCCTGCGATAATCCGGGCCCAGTCTCGACCGGCCGGTATCTTCGCGGGAGATCGGATGCGTACTCGACACGTCTTCCTACTCGTGCTGTTCCTGTCTTTCTGTCCAGCCGTCCTCGCTGCTGTCGATGAGCCTGGCGATCGACTCACCGCGAGCACCTTCGCTGGGCTCGCCTGGCGCGCCCTGGGACCGGGCATCGCCTCTGGCCGGATCGCCGACATCGCCGTCCATCCGATGGACTCCTCGACCTGGTACGTCGCGGCCGGTTCCGGCGGGGTGTGGAAGACGGAGAACGCCGGCACGACCTGGACGCCGGTCTTCGACGACCAAGGCTCGTACTCGATCGGCAGTCTCGCCATTGACCCCATGAATCCGGAACAGATCTGGGTGGGAACGGGCGAGAACGTGTCCGGCCGACACGTCGGCTTCGGTGATGGTCTGTACAAGAGCCGCGACGGCGGCGCGAGCTGGACGAATGTGGGCCTCGGCAAGTCCGAGCACATCAGCCGGATCCTCGTCGATCCGAGGGATCCCGAGGTGGTCTACGTGGCGGCGGAGGGGCCGCTGTGGGCGGCGGGAGGCGAGCGCGGTGTCTACAAGACGGTGGACGGCGGTGCGAGCTGGCAGCAGGTGCTCTCGGTGAGCGAGAACACGGGCGCCACCGATCTCGAGTTCGACCCCAGGAACCCCGACGTCCTCTTTGCCGCCGCCTACCAGCGGCGGCGGCACGTCTGGTCGCTGCTGGCGGGCGGTCCCGAGTCGGGGATCCACAAGTCGACCGACGGCGGCGCTACCTGGCGCGAGCTCACCCGCGGCCTGCCGGAAGGCGACATGGGGAAGATCGGCCTCGCCGTCTCGCCCGTCGACCCCGATGTGGTCTACGCGACGATCGAGGCCAGCGAGGACGAGCGTGGCTTCTACCGCTCGACGGACGCCGGCGAGAGCTGGGAGAAGAGGAGCTCGTACGTCTCGAACGGCACCGGCCCGCACTACTACCAGGAGATCGTGGCCTCGCCCCACCACCGCGACCGCGTCTACCAGATGGACGTCTGGCTGCACGCGACCGAGGACGGCGGCAAGACCTTCGCTGAGCTGGGGGAGCCGGACAAACACAGCGACAACCACGCCCTGTGGATCGACCCTAAGGACGAGGAGCACCTGATCGCCGGCAGCGATGGCGGCCTCTACGAGACCTTGGACCACGGCGCGACCTGGCGCTTCGCCGCCAACCTGCCCCTGACGCAGCTCTACAAGTTGGCCCTCGACGACGACCAGCCGATCTACCACGTGGTCGGCGGCACGCAGGACAACGGCACGCTCTACGGGCCGGCGGCGACGCTCGACGTGCACGGGGTCGCCAACAGCGACTGGCGCTTCGCCTTCGGCGCCGACGGCTACGCGTGCGCCGTCGATCCGGAGAACCCCGACGTCGTCTACGTGACGATCCAGGTCGGCACGCTGGCGCGCTGGGACCGCCGGACGGGCGAGCAGCTCGACATCCAGCCGCAGCCGGCGCCGGGCGAGGCGCCGGAGCGCTGGAATTGGGACTCGCCCCTGCTCGTTTCGCCGCATGCGCCGGCGCGGCTCTACTTCGCCTCGCAGCGGCTGTGGCGGAGCGACGACCGCGGCGACTCCTGGCGGGCGATGTCGAACGACCTCACGCGTGGTCGCAATCGCTACGAGCTCGAGCTCGCGGGCCGGGTGTGGAGCGTCGACGACCTCTACGACAACAGCGCCATGTCCTGGTACGGGACGATCTCGGCGATCTCCGAGTCGCCGCTGGCCGAGGGCCTGCTCTACGCCGGCACCGACGACGGCCTGATCCAGGTGAGTGAGGACGGCGGCGCCACCTGGCGGCAGAGCGGGCCGCTCCCCGGTGTGCCCGACCTCGCTTTCGTCAACGACCTGGAGGCCTCGCCGCACGATCCGGACACCATCTACGCCGTGCTCGACGACCACAAGCGCGGCGATTTCACCCCGCGCCTCGTCAAGAGCGCGGACCGCGGCCGCACCTGGACCTCGATCCGGGGCGACCTGCCCGACCGCCATCTGCCCTGGGCCATCGTCGAGGACCACGCGCGCCCTGGCCTTCTCTACCTCGGCACCGAGTTCGGGGTCTTCTTCACTCTGGACGGCAAGCGCTGGATCGAGCTCGAGGGAGGGATGCCCACGATCGCGATTCGCGACCTCGAGCTGCAGCGTCGCGCCGGCGACCTGGTGGCCGCGAGCTTCGGCCGCGGCTTCTTCGTGCTGGACGACGTCTCGCCCTTGCGTGAGGCCTCTGCCGACTTGCTCGAACGGGGCGCGATCCTCTTCCCCCCTCGTCCGGCGCTCTGGTACGTGCCGGCGATCGATCTCAACGTACGCGACCGGGGCTACCAGGGGAGCGACTACTTCCTCGCTCCCAACCCGCCGTTCGGAGCCGTCTTCACCTACTATCTGAAGGAGGAGACGAAGAGCACCAAGGAGCGCCGCCGCGAGCGGGAAAAAGAGCTGCGCGAGAAGGGCGAGGACACGCCGTTCCCCGGCTGGGAGGCACTGCGCGCCGAGCGGGTGGAGACCGCGCCCCAGCTCCTGCTCGCCATCGCCGACCTCGACGGCAACGTCGTGCGCCGGCTGGAGGCCCCAGGGGAGACCGGCTTCCACCGGGTGGCCTGGGATCTGCGCCTCCCACCGCCGGATCCGATCTCGCTCGAGGAGCCGGGCCCCTTGCCGCCGTGGGCCGGGCCGCCGCAGGGCCCGCTGGCCGCGCCCGGGCGCTATCGGGTGCGCCTGGAGCGCGTCGTCGAGGGCGCGGCGACCCTTCTCGGTGAGCCGCAGGAGGTCGAACTCGTGCCGCTCGAGAACTGGACCCTGCCGCCAGCCGACTTCGCGCAGACTCAGGCCTTCACGCGTCGCACGGCCGAGCTCCTGCGCCTCGGCCAGGGAGCGGCCGCCGAGCTCGACCGCGCCGAGGAGAAGCTCGACTATTTCGAGCGGGCGGCCCTGGCGGCCCCCGGGGCCTCCGCCGAGCTGCGGCAGCGCATCCGCGGCCTGGCGCGGGACCTCTACGCAGTGCGCGAGCGCTTGTCCGGTGACCCCGTGCGCGGCGCCCTCTCGGAGCCCACCGCGCCTTCGGTCATGGGCCGGCTCTACCAGATCAGTTACGGCAGCTGGGGCACCCGCTCCGGTCCCACCACCACCCACCGGCGCAACCTGGAGATCGCCGAGAGCGAGTACGCGACGGTCTCCGCCGACCTCCGCCGCCTCCTCGACACCGAGATCCCGGCGATCGAGCAGGCGCTCGAAGCTGCCGGGGCGCCCTGGACGCCGGGGAGGGAGCTGCCGCCGCCAGACCGGCGATGAGCTGCAC
>CAYXXN010000063.1:0-14632 GCA_964469055.1 uncultured Thermoanaerobaculia bacterium | reverse complement strand
AAGGCCAACTTCGGATCGAGCCGGATTCAGCGCTGGTTCGGACAACCGCCGCCGTCGTTTGGGTGAGTCGAACGTGGGTGAGTCTGCCCTGGGGAGGATCGATTACAAATCAGGTACAGTGAGAACTACTGATTTTATAACTCGTTTAAAATCAGTAGTTTAATAGTGGTGGAGGCGGCGGGAGTCGAACCCGCGTCCGAAGACCGCGTCTTCGAGGCGTCTACGTGCGTAGCTCCGGATGGGAATCTCGCTGTGCGGGTCGGGACCGGAGCGGCCAGCCCGCACAGCCAGTCTCACGAGAGATCCGGGCGCGACGTGAGACCTATCGCGCCGTTCGATCCACTACGGTGACGTCACCGGCGCCCGCCGTGGATCAGGGCTGACGCCGGGACGTGGCTACGGGTTAAGCAGCCAGGGCCAAGTTGTCGTTGGCAGGTATGTCTTCGAGTTTACGAGCCGAATGCTCGACACGCTGCCTCGGAGCCGCATCTGGTCCCCGTCGAGACCGGTGCGCCCCCATGGAAAGAACCGGGTTGATTCTACAACGCGAGGCCGGCCACGCTCGGTCAGTCGCGGGGGTGGGCGGCCAGGCTCTCGAGCAGCTCGCGCGGTCCGCTGGTGCGCAGCCTCGCCACCACCAGGAACCAGGCGATGAAAGCGAAGAAGGCGGCGAGCGGCGCGAGGTCGGCGAGGCTCGGGAAGAAAGGCCAGAGCAGCCCCACCAGGCCACCCGCCGCGCCGATCAGCAGCACGGCCACCGCCGGCTTGTGCAGGAACCAGCAGCTCTCCTCGACGGTCAGGGCGACGCGGCTGCCGGCGCCGAGGGGCTCGACGGCGATGTGGCCCGAGAGCCGGCCCCGCCGCAGGCCGGCCACTACCGGCAGCTCGACGCGGCCGCCGTCGATCGTCGGCTGCCACAGGCCGCCCCAGTCCTCGACCGCGTCAGCCACAGCGCTCAAGGCGGCGCGGGGCGGCGCCTCGAGCTCGATCGTGTGACGGCCGTCCAATGAGGCCTCAGGCCGCCTCGGCCTCGGCGGCCACGTCGACGAAGAAACGCTCGACGGCGGCGACGAACGAGGGTACGTCGGGGAGTTGCTGGATCTGCTGGCGGAGGCGCCGCCCGTTGGGCAGGCCGTGGGTGTACCAGCCGGTGAACTTGCGCAGCTTGTGGAGAGCGTAGCGAGCGTTGGGGTGCTCGGAGAGCAGATGGAAGTGATCGAGGACGAGCCGGCGGCGGTCCTCGAGCGTGGGCTCCGGCACCCGGCCGCCGGAACGCCGCGCGGCGATCTGGCGGAAGATCCACGGGTTCTTGGTGGCGGCGCGACCGATCATCACGCCGTCGCAGCCGGTCTCGGCCATGAGCCGCAGCGTGTCGTCGGGCTCCTTGACGTCGCCGTTGCCGATGACCGGGATCGAGAGCGTCTCCTTCAAGCGCGCGATCGCCGACCAGTCGGCCTCGCCGGTGAACATCTGACGTGCCGTGCGGGCGTGCATCGCGACCGCCGCCGCGCCTTCCCCTTCGCAGATGCGGCCGAGCTCGAGATAGGCGTGCCGCCGGTCGTCGAGCCCGAGGCGGAACTTGATCGTGAGCGGGATCGTGAGACGCTTCTTGACCTCGTGGACCATGCGGCGCGCGAGGTCGAGGTCGCCCATGAGCGCCGCGCCGGCGCAACCCTTGAGCACGCGGTTGGCCGGGCAGCCCATGTTGATGTCGCAGACGTCGGCGCCCAGGCCCTCGACGATGGTCGCCGCCTCGGCCATGGTCGCCACGTCCGAGCCGTAGATCTGGATCGAGAGCGGCCGCTCCTCGGGCGAGAAGCGCATGAGCTCCAGGGCCCGCTGGTGGCCGCCGACGATGGCGCGGGAGGAGATGAACTCCATGGTCACCACTCCCACCCCGCCGATGCGCCGTACGAGGAGCCGGAAGTCGCGGTCCGTCACCCCGGCCATGGGGGCGAGGACGAGCGGCGGATCGACGGCGACCGTTGCGTAGCGCAGCACGGGCGGATTCTACCGGGGGCGCTGGTACGATCCCGACGCCCCGGCCGGAAACGGCGAGTGGGGAGCGGGCGGTTCAGGGGAGTGAGCGTGACAGCGAGCGCCGCAACATCGTCGGCCGCCAGCCTCCCGGCGCCCCGGCCGGCCGGCGTCGATCTCGCCGCGGCGGGGCTCCTCGCTCCCCTGCCCGCCGCCTTCCTCACCGGCCGCGACCGCGATCTGCTGGCGCCCCTGAGGCTGGTCCAGCCGGGCGAGGAGGCGGAGCTCGAGGCGCCGGCCGTCGACCGCCGGGACCTGGCCGCGGCCCTCGCCGTCAGCAACGCGAGCTACGGCCATCCCGCCGGAGAAAGGCTGGCGGCGAAGCTCGCCGATCCGGCGACCCTGGTCGTCGCGACCGGCCAACAGCCGGGTCTCTTGGGAGGCCCCCTCTACGCCCTCACCAAGGCCGCGGCGGCCACGCTCTGGGCCGAGCGCCTGACGGCCGCCGGCCGGCCGGCCGTCGCCGTCTTCTGGATGGCGACCGAGGACCACGATTGGCGCGAGGCCTCGTGGACGGCCTTCGAGACGCCGCAGGGGACGCTGCGACTCGACCTCGGCCCCGACCCGGCGCCGCTCATGCCGCTCGGGATGCGCAGCCTGGGTCCGAAGGTCGAGGAGTTGCTGACGGTCCTGCGCGCCGCTCTGCCGGCCGAGGCGTCCGCCAGGCTCGAGGGGCTGGCGCGCTGGTACCGGCCCGCCGCGCGGTTCGGAGAGGCCTTCGCACGATGGTTCGCACAACTTCTGGGTGAGCGATGTCCTCTCCTCCTCGACGCTTTCCTACCTGAACTCAAGGCGGCCCAGCGACCCCACCTGGCGGCGCTGATCGAGAAGCGGGAGGAGGTGGGGGCGGCGCTGGCGGCCGCCGATGCTGCGATCACCGCTCGCGGCTACTCCCTGCAAGTCGAGCCCCAGCCCGACACCTCGCCGCTCTTCTTCCTCGCCGGCGGCGAGCGTCGCCGTATCTCCTGGGAGGGCGCCGGCTGGGTGCCGCGCGGCGGTACGGCCGCGCCGCGGCGGGTCGACGAACTGCTGGCCGCGATTCGCGACAACCCGGCCGTCGTCTCCCCCGGGGTGCTCGCCCGGCCCGCCGTCCAAGACGCGGTTTTGGGCACCGCCTTGCAGGTGATGGGCCCCGGCGAGGTGTCCTACCTGCCGCAGGCGGCGCCGCTCTACGGACTGTTGGGCGTGGCGGCGCCGGCGGTGGCGCTGCGCCCGCAGACGCTGGTGCTCGAGCCGCACCGCCTGCGCAAGCTCGCCGAGCTCCCCTTCGATCTGGCGGCGCTCGTGACGCCCGGCTTCGACCTCGACGGGGCGCTCGCCGGCCAGGCTCCCGGCGCGCTCGTCGGTCCGGCGCGCGAGCGCATCGCCGCCGCCCTCGACGAGCTGGCGGCCGGCGCGCGCGCCCTCGACGCGAACCTCGCCGGCCCACTCGCGAAGACCCGTGCCCACATCGAGCGCGGTCTCGACGCTCTGGCCGGCAAGGTCGCGGCGGCGGCGGCACGGCGCGACGAGGTGACCCGCCAGCGCGCCCACGACCTTCGCGCCGCCTGCTGTCCCCTGGGCACGCCGCAAGAGCGCACGCTCTCGGCCGCCCACTTCCCGTGCCGTTTGGGAGAGCGCTTCGTCGAAGCGCTCTTCGCGCAACTGGACCTCGAGGCGCGGCAGCTCTCGGTGATCGTCCCGTGAGTGAGTCCGTGAAGCTCGACCTGCTGGCGATCGGCGCCCACCCGGACGACGTCGAGCTGTGTTGCGGCGGGACGCTGGCGAAGCTCGCCCAGCGCGGGCGCCGGGTGGGCGTCCTGCACCTGACCCGCGGCGAGGCGGGCACCCGCGGCACTCCCGAACAGCGGGAGCGCGAGGCGCGCTCGGCGGCGGCGGCGCTGGGGGCGGTGGCGGTCGATTTCTTGAACTGCGGCGACGGGGGGCTGCGCACCGGTCGCGACGAGGAGGACGCCGTCATCGCCAAGCTCCGCCAGTGGCGGCCGGAGATCGTCCTCGGGCCCTCGCCGGTCGATCGCCACCCCGACCACGCCCGTGGCTCGCAGCTAGTCGAGGCCGCCTGCTTCTACTCGGGGCTGGCGCGCCGCGGCGCCGGCGAGCCCCACCGGCCGGCCGCCCTCTTCGCCTTCATGCAGCATGATCCGTTCGACCCCACGTTCATCGTCGACGTCAGCGAGGCCTGGCCCGCCAAGATGGCAGCGCTCGACTGTTACGCCTCGCAGCTCCACTCCTCGGGGGTGGTGGCGGTGGCTGCCGGCCAAGGAGAGCCGCCGACGCGTGTCTCCTCGCCCGAGTTCCGGGCCTCCATCGAGGGCCGCGCCCGCCACTACGGCTTGGTGATCGGCGTTACCTTCGGCGAGCCCTACTGGAGCCGTTTGCCGCTGGCCGTCGCCGATCCGCTCACCTTGGTTGCCGGGAGCCTGCGGTGAGGATCGGGATCAGCTGCTACCCGACCCTCGGCGGCTCGGGCGTCGTCGCCACCGAGCTCGCCATGTCGCTCGCCGCCGGCGGCGACGACGTGCACGTCATCAGCTACGCGTTGCCGGCTCGGCTCAAGCCGGGGCCGCGCCTGGCCTTCCACGAGGTGATCGTCCCGCACTACCCGCTCTTCGAGTACCCGCCCTACTCGCTCGCCCTGGCGACCAAGATGGTCGAGGTCTGCGCCCACCAGGACCTGGAGCTCCTGCACGTGCACTACGCGGTGCCCAACGCGGTCTCGGCGGTCCTGGCGCGGGAGATCCTCTCGCCGCGGCCGCTCAAGGTGGTCACCACGCTGCATGGCACCGACATCACCCTGGTGGGCAACGACCCCAACTATCTCGCGACCACCCGCTTCGGGATCTTGAGGAGCGACGCCGTCACCGCCGTCTCGGAGTGGCTCAAACGCGAGACCGCGAGCCAGTTCGGGATCGAGAAGCCGATCGAGGTGGTGCCCAACTTCATCGACCCGGCGCGCGGCGAGCTCGCCAAGGGGCAGCCTGGGGCCCGGGCCTGGGCGCGCCCCGGCGAGCGCATCGTCATCCACGTCTCGAACTTTCGGCCCGTCAAGCGGGTCATGGACATCATCGCCGTCCACGAGCGGCTGCGGCGCTCCTTCCCCGTCCGCCTGCTCCTGGTGGGCGACGGCCCCGACCGCGCCAAGGTCGAGCAGTACTGCCGGGGCAACGACCTCTGCGACACGGTGACCTTCGTGGGCGGCGGCACCTATGCGGTCGAGGAGCTTCTGACCGGCGCCGACTTGTTCCTCCTGCCCTCGGAGACCGAGTCCTTCGGTCTCGCCGCCCTCGAGGCCCTCTCCTGCGAGGTTCCGGTCATCGCCAGCCGCGTGGGCGGTCTTCCCGAGGTGGTCGACGACGGCACGACCGGGTTCCTCCTGCCGGTGGGCGACGTCGAGGGGATGGCCGACGCGGCGGCGCGGCTCCTCTCCGACGAGCCGCTGCGGCAGGCCTTCGGCCGCGAGGGCCGCCGGCTCGCCGTCGAGCGCTACGCCGAGGAGAAGATCGTCGGGCGGTACCGTGAGGTCTACCGGCGGGTGCTCGACAACGGGTCGTGAAACTGCCCGTTCGCCCCGGCGGCCATCGCCGTTGACGGCGGCCAGGGCCGGCAGTAGAGTGCCCGACGACAATTCATGAACGGCTTGTCCCGCGGCCGCCGCAGCGGCGGACGCGATGCGGCGCGCAAGGGAGGTTGCGAATGGAAGGACAGGGACGCGGCAAGCAGAAGATGACGGCGGGCATCCTCGGGGTTCTGCTCGGCGGCCTGGGCGTGCACCACTTCTACCTGGGCTCGACGACGGCCGGCGTGATCTGCATCGTCGCCACGGTCGTCACCTGCGGCTTCGGCGGACTGCTCGGCTTGATCGAGGGCATCCTCCTGCTCGTGATGAGCGACGAGGACTTCAACAAGCGCTACAACGAGCGCACGCCCGGCTCGACCGAGTTCGTCTTCACCAAGCCGAAGTAGCCGGGGCTGGAGCCATCCTGCCGGCCGCCTCGGCGGCTACGTTGAGCCGACCCCGGACGGTGTATAGACTCACTGCGTTTCGTCCGTTCCAACGACCAAGGAGAGCCGTCTCGCCATGAGCGAACCGATGACTCCGCCGCCGCCCCCGCCCGCCGACTCCGGTGTGTCCTCGAACCGGAGCCTCATGATCGTCCTCTCGTACCTGTGGCTCCTCGCCTTGGTGCCTCTCTTGGTCGAGAAGGACGACAAGGAAGTCCAGTGGCACGCCAAGCACGGCCTGGTGCTGCTGGTCGGCGAGATCATCTTCTGGATCGGCATCACCGTGATCACGACGGTGCTCGGCACCATGGGGATGGGGCTGGGCTGCGTGCTCTCGATGTTGACGCCGTTCCTGTCGCTCGCCTTCCTCGCCCTGCACGTCATGTGCATCATCAAGGGCGTCAACGGGCAGCGCTTCATCATCCCGGGCATCAGCCAGTACGCCGACAAGTTCTGAGGGAGGGGCGCCGACGGCCTCGCGCCGTGGGCGACGGGCATGGAGACGAGTCCGGGTTCGGCGAGCGGCAGGGCGGTGACCGCCCTGGTGTTGGGCATCCTGAGCATCCTCATGTGCCCGTTCTTGGGCGTGGTGGCGTGGGTGCTCGGCAACGGCGAGCTCAAGGCGATCGCCGCGGGGGAGGCGCCGATCGAGGGCCGCACGCTGGCCTCGGTCGGCAAGGTCATGGGCATGGTGATGACCATCCTCATGATCGTCGCCCTGGCGATGTGCCTCGTCGTTATCCTGTTCTTCGGCGGCCTGGCCGCCTTGGCTGGCCTGGCGGGCAAATGAGCCGGCGCGGTGCCTGCCTCCCGTAGCCGAACTCCCTGGGTCTTGACCGGCCTCGCCGCGGCAGCGGCCTTGCTCCTGCTGCGCGCCACGCACCTGCCTGCCGGACGGGAGAGCACTTGGTGCCTGTTGCGCCGCCTGACGGGGATCCCCTGCCCGGGCTGCGGCCTGACCCGCGGCTTCGATCAACTGGCTGACGGCGACCTCTGGGCCGCTTTCGTCGCCCATCCGCTCGCGCCGTTGATCGCCGTCGAGCTCGTGGTGGGCTGGCTGGCCTGGGGCCTGGTGATCGGCGGCCGCCTGCGCGTCCCCACGCCGCGTGCCGTCCACGGCTTGCTCTTCGCCCACCTCGCGGCACTCGTAGCCCTCTGGCTCGGCCGAGCGGCGACGGGGACGCTGCCTTGGTGAGGCCCAGCGGTGGACCGCCGCAGCCCCGGTGTTGACAGGCCTCCTTACCTTGCGTACCATCTCGTAAGGAGCCGGAGATGCCCAAGTCGACCCTCACGGCCAAGTACCAGACGACGGTGCCGAAGGAGGTGCGGGAGAAGCTGGCCCTAGCGCCAGGGGACGAGCTGCGCTGGGAGATCCGCGAGGGGACGGTTCAGGTCTCGCCGGCCGAGCCGGCCTTCCTCGCGCTGCGCGGTTCGATCCGTGTGGGTCCAGGATCGACGGTCGAAGACGTCCGCCGGGCCCGGGCCATGCGGGGTAGAGAGCTAGTGTGAGGCGGATTCTCCTCGACACCAACGTCCTGCTGTCGTTTCTGACCGACCGCGATCCGCGCCAACAGGCCATGGCAGGCGAGCTGTTCGAGCAGGCAGCCGAGCGCGCGCTCGAGCTGGTCGTGGCGCAGACGACCCTCGCCGAATGTGTCTACGTGCTCGAAAATCTTTACGAGATGTCTCCCGATGACGTGGCGACACTGTGCAGGCGCTTGTTACGACTCCCCGGAGTCGAGATGCGGGACGCGGTCGTCTGGGATCTCGTCTTCGAGCTCTGGCCGACAAGCGTCGCTGACTTCGGCGACGCGGTGCTCGCCACCGTGGCGAAGACGGAGCACCTCGACGCTCTGGCCACCTTCGACCGCCGATTCCGTCGCAGCCTGGCGCGCCTGGGAATCGAGACCCACTGGTAGGAGGCCTCCGGAGCATGACTCGGACGGGTGGCGACCGGGACGCTGCCCTGGTAGGGACGGCGCGGTTGACGCCCGCCGGCGCCGCGAGTACGGTGGCGCTCAGGGGCGAACGTGACGAGGGTTGATGAGCCCGGCGAGGTGGGCGCCGGCGAAGGGCCGGCGGTGCGCACCGGCTCGCCGACCGCGACCGGCCGCGTCGCTGGTCTGGGGAGCTTCGCGGCGCCATCGCTCGAGGCGGTCGACCGGCGCCGGCTGCAGCTCTGGCTGCTGACGTCGCTGGTCTTGGCGTGCTTCTCGGTGGCCTTCGTCCTGGCCCTGCGCGGCGTGGAGCTCCGGCTGCCGCCCTGGCTGCCGCCGCGCGCGGTGCCCTCGGGGCTCCTGCTGCTCGTCCTCCTGTTCTGCGCCTACGCCGTTGAGAAGGAACTCGCGCTGCGTCGCCTCGCGGCCCTGCTGATCGAGGAGCGCGTGCTGACCGCCGCCTTGACGAGTCGGGTCGGGGAACTGAGCGCGCTCCTCGATGCCACGCGCGCCGTCCATCTCGACCTCGACTTGCAGCAGGTGCTCGGCAGTATCCTGGAGTGCGCGGCGGACCTCCTGGCGGCGCGGGACAGCTCGATCATGCTGCTCACGGGCCATGAGCTGCGCACGGTCGCCATCCGCGGGCGGAGCATGGCCGCCGGAGCGCGCCTGGCGGTCGGCGACGGGGTCGCGGGTCGCGTGGCGATGACCCGCGAGCCGGTCCTGATCGAAGGCCGACTCGAGGGCGGCGGCCGGCGCCTGCTGCCGGGCATCCCACCGCCCAACAGCGCGATGTGCGTGCCGCTCGTCCACCGCGACCAGGTGCTCGGCGTCCTCAACGTCAACGCACCCGACCACCGCACCTACACGGACCACGAGCTGCGTGCCCTGAGCCTGTTCGCCGATCAGGCCACGGTGGCGATCGCCAACGCCCGGCTCCTCGAGACCCAGCGCCTCTCCGCCACGCAGGGCGCCTTCCGCGCCATGCACGACCCGCTGACCAACCTGCCCAACCGCGCGCTCTTCCTCGACCGGTTGCGCCACGCCTTCACTCGCCGGCGCCGCCCGGGCGCTTCGATCGCGCTCATCCTGCTCGACTTGAAGGACTTCAAGCGGGTCAACGACTCCTTCGGCCATCCCGCGGGGGACGCGGTCCTGGTCGAGGTAGCCGAGCGCCTGCGCTCCCGCACCCGCGCCGGTGACACGCTGGCCCGGCTGGGCGGCGACGAGTTCGCCCTCCTCCTGGAGAGCGTGGGCTCGATCGCCGAGGCGCGCCAGGTCTGCGAGCGGCTGCTCGACGCCCTGGGCGAACCCTTCTTGGTGCGCGACCGCTTCGTCGAGCTCACCGCGAGCGTGGGCATAGCTCTCGAGGATCCGGCGGGGGGCAGCCTCGACGAGCTCCTCGACCACGCCGACGCGGCGCTGCGTGTCTCGCACACCGGCGCCGGCGTGACGGTCTACGAGGAGTCCTTCCTCCCGGGGCTCACCGTGGCCTCCGACCTGCGCGCCGAGCTCACGCGAGCGCTAGAGCAGGGGCAGCTTCTCCTTCATTACCAACCCATCGTCTCGTTGGCCGAGCGGCGGGTCGTCGCTTTCGAGGCCCTGCTGCGCTGGCAGCATCCGACGCGCGGCTTGCTCGCCGCCGACAGCTTCATCGGTGAGGCCGACCAGGCGGGCCTGCTGCACGGCATGGACCTGTGGACGCTCGACCGGGCCTGCGAGTTCGCCAGCCGACTCGGAGACCGCGCGGGCGACCTCCGCGTCCACGTCAACGTGCTGCCCACCGGCCTTCACAACCCCGAGATGCTGGACCGGGTCGCCGCCGCCCTCCAGCGCAGCGGTCTCGCGCCGAGCCGGCTCATCCTCGAGATCACCGAGAAGCACCTGCTGGCCGACATCGAGGGGGCGAGCGCGCGCCTGGCCGCCCTGCGGGCGCTCGGGGTGGGGCTCGCCCTCGACGACTTCGGCTCGGGCTACTCCTCCCTCGCCTACCTGCGCAGCTTCCCGGTGTCGATCGTCAAGATCGATCGCCTCTTCATCCAGGGCCTGCCGAGCGACCGTCAGGCCGCGGCCCTGGTGGAAGCGATCGTGCGCTTCGCCCTGGGTCTGGGGCTCGAGGTCGTCGCCGAGGGGATCGAGACCGAGGAGCAACTCGCGAGCCTGCTCGACCTGGGCTGTCCAGGAGGCCAGGGCTTCCTGCTGTGCACGCCGCTGCCGCCTGCCGAGCTGCAGGCCTTCCTGGCCGCACCGCTCGAAGCATGAGGCGCTCGGGTCTGCTCGCGCTTCTCGCGTTCGCGGGGCTCGTGCTGGGTCTCGACCTGGCGGCCCCGCCGAGCGAGCAGCGCACCGCGGCGCTCCTGGTCGGCGGCGTCGAGCTCTACCAGGCCACCCTCTCGCCGCTCCTGGCGCGCACCGCCATCCGCTGCCGCTTCGAGCCCACCTGCAGCCACTACGCGGTGGCCGTCCTCGAGCGCTACGGGACGCTGGGCGGCGTACGACGCGCCGCTGGGCGCCTCCTGCGCTGCGGCCCGTGGACCCCGGCCGGAACGCTCGACCCACCGTAGAGTCGACGCGCCGCGCCGGCCGCGATGCTCTTCCAGACGCCGTTGTTCCTGGTCTTCCTGGCGCTCGTCGTCGCCGGGGCGGCCTTCCTCCAACCCTGGCGGCGTGCCCGACACGCCTTCCTGCTCGCCGCCTCCTGCCTCTTCTACATGGCCTGGAGCGCCAAGCTCTTCGGCCTTCTCGCCGGCTCGATCCTCCTCGACTACGGGATCGGCCTCGCCCTGGGCCGCGCCGCGAGCGCGCGGCTGCGCCGGACCCTCATCGTCGTCAGCCTGGTGGGCCAGTTCGGGATGCTCGGCCTGTTCAAGTACCACGATTTCTTTGCCGAGAATCTCAACTCCCTACTCGAGCTGTTCGGCCTTCCGGGGTCGCTACGCCTCTTGGACCTGGTGCTGCCGGTCGGCATCTCCTTCTACACCTTCCAGACCCTCTCCTACACACTCGACGTCTACCGCGGCCGTCTCGCCCCCTGCCGGAGCCTCGTCGACTTCGCTCTCTTCGTCACCTTCTTCCCGCAACTGGTGGCGGGCCCCATCGTGCGGGCGAGCGAGTTCCTGCCGCAGCTCGAGCGGCCGGCAACGCCCACGGACGCGGGCGCCCGCGAGGGCCTCTACCTCTTCGCCAAGGGCCTGGTGAAGAAGGTGCTCTTCGCCGACGTGCTGGCGACCTACTTCGTCGATCCCGTCTTCGCGCGGCCCGCGAGCTTCGGCGGAGCGTGGATGCTCCTCGCCGTCTACGCCTTCCGCTTCCAGATCTACGGCGACTTCGCCGGCTACTCCGACATGGCGATCGGCTGCGGCAAGATGATGGGCTACTGGCTGCCGACCAACTTCCGCTCGCCCTTCAAGGCGGCCTCGTTCCGCGACTCCTGGGTGCGTTGGCACATGACCCTGGGGAGCTGGTTTCGCGATTACGTCTTCTTTCCCCTGGGCGGCACCCGTTGCGGCCTCGCCCGCAGCACCTTCAACACCCTCTTCACGATGACCCTGGTCGGCCTCTGGCACGGCGCGGCGTGGACCTTCGTCGCCTGGGGCGCCTACCACGGCGTGCTCCTGGCGGGCGAGCGCCTCTGGCGGCTGAAGGTCGCCAAGGGCCGCGAGCCGCGCACCTGGACGCTGCCGCTGCGGGTCTTCGCCGTCTTCCAAGTGACGACCGTGGCCTCGCTCTTCTTCCGCGCGCCGGACATGGCGACCGTCGGCTTGATGACCCGACGGCTCGGCGCGGCGACGGTGGGCCCGGAGGTGCCCGTCTGGGCGGCGCTCCTCCTCGTCGCCGCCGTCGCCACCCACTTCGCGCCCGAGCGCTTCAAGGAGGAGGTCGCGGCGACCTTCGTCCGGTTGCCGGCCGTGGCCCAGGGAGCGCTCCTTGCCGCCGTCCTCGCCGCCGCGAGTCTGGTGCTCGACCAGACCAACCCTTTCTACTACTTCCAGTTCTAGAGAACGCCATGCCCCTCACGCTCCCGCCCCGCAGCCTGCGCGTCGCCGCCGCCGTCGCCGCGGCGCTCGTACTGGCGGCCAACCCGGTGGCCGAGGCCTTGGGCCTCAAGTACTGGGCCGAGGGCTGGGGGCCACGCAAGCTCCACGCGCTGCAGACCTCGGGACTGCGACCGGAAGTGCTGATCCTCGGTAGCTCGCGCATGGACGCGGCCCTGGTGGCGGGCCGCATCGAGGGCGCCCTCCGTCTTACCCTCGGGCGGCCCCTCGTCGTCTACAACGCCGCCCAGGCGGCGAACGGGGCGACCGAGCCCGTCTGGATCCTCGACGACCTCGTCGCCTCGAACGGTTGCCCGCGGGTGGTCGTCGTCGACCTCCACGTCGAGGGGCTGAGTGTGGCGAGCGAGCGCGTCGTGCGCAGCTTCGGGATCTACGCCCCGCTCAGCGACCTGCCGCGGGTCCTGCCCCATATCCTCCTCGACCCCGAGCGGCTCGACGCCTTCTTGGGCATCCCCTTCCGCGGCTTCGGCAATCTCGCCCGCGCGCTCGCCGAGTCGCCGCGCTCGCCGCGGGCCCAGAGGCTCGCCCAGACGTTCGTCGCCCGACGCGGCAGCAAGTACTGGCCGAACGGCAAGACCCCGAGAGGCCGGCCGGAGGAGAGCCTGGCCAGTCACTCGCGCCGCGACCTCGAGCGCGAGGCCCGAGGGCGGCGCGCCTTCTTGATCGACGAGCATCACCTGGACCGCTTCGCCTTGGGCGGCCTGCCGGCCGCCAACCTCGAGCGCCTGGCCGACCTCGCCGGCGAGTGCGACGCCCGCCTGGTACTCGTCGAGCTCCCGACCCGCTACGCGATGCGCGAGTGGGGCTTCGGCGAGGCGGAGGCCGCCGCCCGCGCCTTCATCGCCGACTTCGCGGCCCGTCGCGGCGCGACTTACCTCGACCTGGCGCGGACCTTGGAGCCGCTCGGCGACGAGGACTTCTTCGACCTCTCCCACCTGAGCTTCCGAGGGGCCGCCAAGGCCTCCGACGCGGTGGTGCCGGTGATCGTCGAAGCGCTCGGCCGCTAGATCCGCTACTCCGGCGGCCGCGGGCCGCCGCGGACGACGTAGCCGTCCTCGAGCACGAGGTCGTCGGCGCTGCCGAAGGCGCGGTCGGAGCCGCCCGAGCGCAACCGGTAGCCCTCCCCCGTCCGCTGGTAGCGGATGGGCTCGCCCCAGCCGTCGAGGAGCGCTTGCGGATGGAGGTCGAGCGGCTCGGCGATCTCTTCGAGCGAGTCCGGATAGCCGTCGTGCTCGGCGCTCCAGACCTCGACCGCGGTGGCCAGGCGTCGCAGGTTGGCCAGGCTCTGGGTCTCCCAGGCGAGGTCCACGTAGGGGTGGCTCTGGGCCAGCTCGAGGAGCGTGCCGGGGTCCGCGAACGGCGTCCCGTCCAGCTCGGGTGCAACTACCGGAACCCCAGCGGCGGGGGCGGCCGCTGCCGATTCCTGGGGCGCGCGCCGGCTGGCCGCGGCGGCGGGGCGAGGCGGCAGGGGCGCCGCCTCTCTCGCGACCGCCTCCGTGGCGTCGGGTTCTCCTCCGGCCCGATCGATCACCAGCACGAAGACCGGCACCAAGAGGAGCATCGCCCCGAGCCACACCACCGGCATGCGCAGCCACTCGCCGAGCCCGCTCCGCCGCGCCGGCGCGGCCGGCGTCGCCATCGCCGGGCCCCGCGCCGCGGCCTCGAGCTCGGCCAAGAGCGCGTCGTAGTCCGCGTGGCGATCCTCCGGGCGCTTGGCCAGCATGCGATCGACGATCGCTCCGATAACCGCCGGCACCGCCGGGTTGCGGCGGGCGAGCGGCACCGGCGCGCGCTCGACGTGCTGCACGAGGACGCCGGTCGGGCCGTCGGCCGCGAAGGGCGGCTCACCAGCGAAGAGGTGGTAGAAGGTCGCCCCCAGCGAGTACATGTCGGCCCGGTCGTCGGCCTCGCGGCCCAGCACCTGCTCGGGGGCGACGTAGGACGGCGTGCCGAAGAGCTCGAAGGGCTGGGTCAGGAAGCTCGACCCGCGCTTGACGCTCCGGGCCAGGCCGAAGTCGACGATCTTGAGCTCGCCCGCCGCCGTCAGGAGCAGGTTCGCAGGCTTGATGTCGCGATGGACGATGCCCTCCTGCCAGGCCGCCCGCAGGCCCTCGCAGGCCTGGATCAGCCAGAGGAGGGCGCGGCGGCCGCCCACCCGTTTGCTGGGGGCGAGGAGGTCGGCGAGCGAGCTGCCTTCGACCAGCTCCATGACGTAGAACGGGCGGCCGTCGTGGACCCCGGCGAAGTGGATCTGGGCCAGGTTGGGATGGCGGATCGCCGAGGCGGTGCGCGCCTCGCGCTGGAAGCGGGCGACGAAGTCGGGCGCCGCGGCGACCTCGGGCCGCAGGAGCTTCACCGCCACCCGGCGGTCGAGCCCGGGGTCGAAGGCGCGGTAGACCTCCCCCATGCCGCCGCGGCCGATCAGGGCCTCGACGACGAGGCCCTGGATCGCCGTGCCCGGCTGGAGTGGCTCCGGCGCGGGGCGCTGCGACTCGCTCACGAGAAGTTGGCTCGAGGGGGCAGAGGCTAGCACCATCCGCCGGCCGAGCGGTGCTAGTCTCCGCGCCCGCGGAGCCGCGCCGTGCCGACCGTCTTCCTGAC
>CAYXXN010000062.1:0-14688 GCA_964469055.1 uncultured Thermoanaerobaculia bacterium | reverse complement strand
GAGGGCGAGGCGGCGGGCGAGGTCATCTGCCCGGCGAAGATCGTCTCGGGCCGGCGGAACGGCCGTCCGAAGTCGCCCGGCTCCCCTCCGGCCACCAACTCCGGCAGGTACTTGCGTCGCAGGAAGCGCCGCAGATCGGCGTCGAAGTCCTCGGGGTCGACGCCGAGCGCTCGCTCCAGCGCCTTGGCGACGTCTCCGCCCAAGACGCCCCGCATCTCGAAGACCAGGTCGCGCACCCCGTCATGCCCGAAGCGCTCTTCCACGTAGTCGAAGACGGCGTGCCCGAACCGATAGGCGAAGAACCCGCTCGGCTGCGCCTCGCCGGCGATCTGCGGCACCCGATCGTTGACCACGGCGTCGCGCAGGAAACCACGGTCGCGGGCCGACTCGTCCTGGCCGAAGTAGCTGGCCATCCCTTCCATGAACCATTGCGGCGGCTGCGCCGTCAGCGCCTTGGCGGCTCGGCCCTGGAAGAGAATGTTGAACTGGAAGACGTGGGTGAGCTCGTGACGAACGAGGTTCAAGAGCTCGGCGTCAGGCAGGTCGACGGGCAGCACCATGCGATTGCGAGTGGGCACGGCAAAGGCGCCGACGCCCTCGGGGATGAAGTTCAAGATGACGTTGTTCTGCTCGAATGCCGCGTGCGTGTCGTAGAAGATGAGGACGATCGGGTCCTTGATTTGGAAGTCGAGTCGCTGCGAGAGCTCGTCGTAGGCGCTCTCGGCCATCGAGGCGACCTTCGCCAACAGGCCCTCCGACTCCGGGTAGTAGTGGATGTCGAAATGGGTCGAGTGGTAGGTGACCCAGTCGAAGTGTCGATACTGGATCTTGTTGCGGCCGAAGTACTGGCCGGCGCCGGCGGCGGGCAGGAGCAGGCCCGCCACACCGACGAGGACGAGGGGCAGGCGGAAGGCTCGGGCGTGCACGGCGACCTCCGGTGACGGTGCGAACGAGGCGGTGACCGCCGCCTAGTCGGTGAACAGCACCCGCGTGGTGGGAACGTCTTTCTTGGCGAAGACCCCGGCGATGCGGTCCTCGAGGGCGTAGAGGTTCTCGAACATCCCGGCCAGGGGGTCGGCGCCCTCGCCTTCGAACTGCCGAAAGTCCTTGAAGTTGTCGCTGTGGAGCAGCGATCCGTCGCGACCGTCGTAGACCTGCATCACGATGTCGTACTCGAAGCCGGTCTGCTCGACGAGCACCTGTCGATAGTAGGTGCGACCGTCGAAGGGCGAGATGTACTCCTCGGTGCGGTAGCCGCTGCGGTCCTGGACGTCGAAGTCGAGGCTGCCGGTCAAGATCAAATCGGAGGAGGCGCGCTCGCCCACGACGCGCCAGAAGTCCCGGTCGCGCGCCAGCGTGACCAAGTCGTAGGTCGGGTAGTCGATGGCGGGCGCCTCGACGTACTTGAGCTGGGTGCGGCGGCGCAGCAGGCGGCGTAGGTAACCCTCGAACTCGTCGCGCACGTTGACGCCGCGACGCTCGATCGGCGCTTCCCCTTCTTCGGTGGCGATCAGGAACGGCAGGATCGTCACCGTGCCCTTGTCCCGCAGATCGAGCTCGGCACGTACCGGCACCCTGAACTCGACCTCCACCGTGCCGGCGCTGACGTCGACGGCGGCGAGGAACGCGACGAGGCCCGCCGCGATCGCCGGGCCGCGGCTCACCCGCCGTCCTCCACCGGCTCCTCCGGCGAGGCGGCCTCGGCGGCGCCCTCCTCGGCCGGGCCGCTCTGATAGCCCTGGTAGAACTCCAGGAACTGGCTGTAGTTGCGTTTGAGGTCGCTGTCTCCCGGCGCCACCGCCAGGGCCTCGCGGTAGCTCTCCAGCGCCTGGTCGAAGCGGCCGAGCGCCTCGTAGGCGACCGCCAGGTTGTTGAGGACGTGGGCGCTCCCACCGCCGGCCTGCCGCGCCTGCTGGAAGCGGAAGAGCGCTTCCGCCCACAGGCCGCGGCGAGCCATGTCGACCCCGAAGGCGAGCTGCGAGCCGGCGCCCGGCGCGCCGCCGGCGCCCATCGCGAGCGCGCTCGCCAGGGCCACCACGGCCAGGGAAGGTCTCGTCCGCGACCTCACGCTCTCCTCCGGTGTCGCCGCCAGGCCTCGCGTCGCGTCCCGCGGTGCGGGGCCGTCGCAAGGACGGCGGGAGTATACCCCTGTCAGAATCGCTCGCCGCATCGCGTCTTCCAGCTACGGAACCCGGGCGCACCTCGGTTTATGCCCGGGACGAACTCGTGATCGCCGGCGAGACCGTGCGGGAGCTCCTGATCGCCCTTCATCTCGCGGCCGACCTGCCGCGTTCGGCGCTCTGTGCTCTCGCGACCCACTTGGCGACGGCGGGCGAGCTGCCACGCGGTCCATCCGCCGCCCGGGCGGCCGGAGTCGGCCCCGACGCCCTCGCGGCGGCCGGGCGGGCGCTCACCGCCCGCACTCGGGCCGCGGAGGAGGAGCGGTCGGCCCGGCGGCTGGGCGCCCGGCTGGTGACCCGGGTCGACGAGGAGTACCCTCCGCCTCTGCTCGAGCTGCCGCTGCCACCGGCGGTCCTGATGGTGGCGGGCGAGCTGCCCCCGCGGCCCGCCATCGCCGTCGTCGGCTCGCGCCAGGCCAGCGCCTACGGCCTCGAGGCGGCCGAGCTGTTCGCACGGGAGCTCGCGGCGCGCGGCGTCGCGATCGTCTCGGGCTTCGCCCGCGGCGTCGATGCGGCCGCTCACCGCGGAGCGCTCGCGGCACCGGGCGGCCGCACGGTCGCCGTCCTCGGCTGCGGCCTCGACGTCGACTACCCGCAGGGGCACGAGAAACTGAAGGGTGAGATCGCCGCGCGCGGCGCCGTCGTCACCGAGCTGCCCCTCGGCACGGACCCCTACCGCTCTCACTTCCCGATCCGCAATCGCATCATCGCCGCCCTGGCGACCGGCACCCTGGTCGTCGAGGCCACGGCGCGCTCGGGCTCGCTCATCACCGCCCGGCACGCGCTCGATCTGGGGCGCGAGGTCTACGCCGTGCCCGGCCGCATCTTCGACGCCCGCGCCCAGGGACCCAACGCTCTCTTGCGCGATGGCGCCGTGCCGGCTCTCCACCCGGAGGACATCCTGGGCGCCCTGCCGCTGGCCGACCGCGAGGGCCTGGCGCCCGCCCGCGTGGAAGCCCCGCCGGCAGCGCAGCGGCCGGCCGGCCCCAGCGGAGCGCTCTTCGCCGCCTTGACCGACGGCCCGGCGAGCGCCGAGGAGCTGGCGGCGATGACGCGTCTGTCGATCGATCAGGTCCTGGGTCTGCTGCTCGAGCTGGAGCTCGGCGGCCACGTGCGTCGCTCCCCCGGTGCGCTCTACACGCAGGCCGGCAGCCTCGCCCCGTTCCGGCGTCTCCTCCCTGCCCCTTGATCCCGGGGAATCCGGCCCCCGGCGCCCGGCTCACTGGATGTAGCCCAGGCTGCGCAGCATCTCGAGCTCGCTCTCGCCCATCGCGAGCGCGCCGTCACCTCCGGCGGTGGCGAGATGACCCAAGAGGGCACGCTCCTCCTCCGGCAGCTCCTCGAAGAGCTCCGCCAGCAGGCGCTGGCGGGTCGCCGCATGGGCCGGGTCGTCCGCCAGGTCCTGGGTCTCGCCGGGGTCCTGCGCCACGTCGTAGAGCTCGAGCTCGAGGCCCGAGGGGTGGGGCGTGACGATGAGCTTGAAGCCGCCGTCGCGCAGCGCCCGCAGCTTGCCGCCGATGCCGCCGAGCGGCCGCCGCGTGTTCTCTTGGAACATCTTGACGTCGGACTCGAGCAGCGTCGGCCGCGCCGGGCCACCCCCCTCGCGCCACAGCCGCGCCAGGCTCCGGCCGTCCAGGTCCGCGTCCCACCGCACCCGCGCCAGCTCGGCCACCGTTGGCGCGACGTCGATCGACCGCACCTGGGAACGAACGACGACGCCGGCCGGCAGATGGCCGGGCCAGCGCAGGACGAGGGGGATGCGCACCGAGTCGTCGTAGAGGAACTCCCCGTGGTGGAAGTAGTAGTCGTGCTCGCCCAAGGAGTGCCCGTGGTCGGCGGTGAAGACGACCAGGGTGTCGCGGCCGAGGCCGAGCCGATCGAGGGTCTCCACCAGGCGCCCGACCTCTGCCATGGTGTGCTGGATCTCACCGCGGTAGAGGAGCCGGGCACTCTCGTTCTCCTTCTCGGGCAGAGGGTTGTTGAAAATCATCTCGCCGCGCCGGATGCCCGTCTGGGCGATGAAGTTCACGGCCGTACGCCCGTCCGGCGGCGCCCCCAGGGCGCGGGCGATCTCCGGCGGCGGGAAATAGGGCCAGTGCGGTTCGAAGAAGTGCACGTAGAAGAAAAAGGGGCGCGAGCGGCGGCGCTCGAGCTGCGGGAGAACGGCGTCAGTGAGCTCCGTGGCGCTGGTCTGCACCTGGAACCCGTGCAGCCTAGAGAGCGTCAGCCGGTCCGCCAGCACCACCCAGCTCAACGTGCTCAAGGGACCGTAAGGAGCGTAGAGCTCGTAGTAGCCGAAGAAGCGGCGGAAGCCCTGGCCGACGCCGCGGCCGCGCGCCAGCCAGGCGTTGTCGACGAAGGCCCGGGTGTCGTACCCGGCGGCGCGGAAGGCCTCTGCGACCGTCGACTGCCCGACGTCGAGCGCGTCATAGAGGGTGCGGATGCCGTGCCGGAACGGGTAGCGCGCCGTCAGGAACGAGGCCACGGAGGCCGGCGTCTTCGGCACGGGGGTCACCGCATCCTCGAAGAGCACGCCCTCCGCGGCGAGCTTCTCGATGGCCGGTGTCGCGACCAGGTCGCCGAATGGCTGCACGTGGTCGCGCCGGGTCGTGTCGATCAGGATCCACAGCACGTTGGGTCCCGCGGCGCGCGGCGCCATCACGGTCAGGGCGAGCGCCAGCGGGAGCGGCGCGGCGACGACCAGGAGGGCCCAGCGAAGTCGATGCTCGGCGAGTCGCCAGAGCCCGAGCGCCGCGCCGGCCACCAGCCCCCAGAAGAGCAGTTCCTTCGTCGCGGGGTAGGAGACATCGGGCACCCGTCCCAGCTGAGCGGCGACGACGACTGCCAGCACTCCGGCGGCCCGCCAAGGCCACGGGGCCGAGCGGCCGCGAAGCCCTGGGGCCTCCGGCGCCCACACCAGGAGGCAGCCGGCGAAGAGCAGCCACCAGCTCCAGGGGACCGTGCGGTCCGGAAACAGGGCGCGGCCGGCGGCGACCGCGAGAATCCAGCAGCTGATCGCCAGCGGCGGCACGAGCAGCGAGCGCACGGCTCGGGACAGCAGCCAGCCCAGGAGCAGCCATAGGCCGAGGTGCACGGCGACCGCTGCCGCCACGATCCCCAGGCCGTAGGCCACGGTCCCCGGCGACGGATCGCCCATGACGACGCCGTACGCGGCGATGGCGAGCCCCTCGCCCAGCCCGGCGAGCGCGGCAAGGCCCGAGAGCTCACGCCAGTCGTTCACGCCCTGGGGCCTCACGCTGGGCACGCCTCCGCCGAGCAGGCGAGCGACAGTATCAGGGCCCCCGACGCCGGCGCCCGCGCTGCCGCTGCGTCGTGGTTCACTACAATGCGCCGGCCGATGGGCTCGAGTACGCGAGGTACCGTCGTCGCCGCCTGCGGCGGTGGAGCAGTCGTGGCGCTCTTCTGTGGGGCGTTCGCCGTCGCCTGTGCCCCCCGAGCTCGAGGGGAGCGCCTCCCGCCAGGAACGCTGCTGGCCGGTGACGCGGCACCGGTCGCCGCCGTCCTCCAGGCGCTGCAGGGCCTACCGGAGAGCGGGCTGGTGCGCTTCGCCCGCGAGCTCGAGGCGGCCCTCGAACCGTGCGAGCGCTTCCGGTGGGTCTGTCCGCCGGGCGGGAACTGCGAGGCGCGAGAGGACCTCGAATGCCTCACCGCGAGGGAGGGCGCCGAGATCGAGGGCCTGCTCGAGGGGTCGAACTGGGTCTTCAGCCACGCGCTGGGCGCCGACCGCTGGCTCGTCGCCCGCGGCCGCGCTACCGCCGGCGGCGCCGTGGCGGTGGAGGCCACGCTCCCGACCCTGCCGGAGCTCCCGCGTCTCGGCCTACTGCTCCCCGCCCGCGAAGGTCCGGGTGGCGGGCATCTTTCCCTCGACGAGGCGCTCCTCCACGCCCGGGTGCGCGCCGACGGCGGGCTCGACCTCGCCGCCCTCCTCTCGCCGGAGGGACTGAGCGCCCGGCTCTACGGGCTGCGCAGCCAGCTCTTCCTGGATCGCGTCTTGGCGGGCACCTGGGAGCTGGCCGTCTATCTGCCGGCGGAGGGTCAGCGGATCCCGCCCACCGCCTTGGCGCTCGACGTACTGGACCGACCGCGGGCGGAGGCCGCACTCGACCGCTTCCTGGACGAGATCGCCGCCACCTGGCCCGTGCGCCGCGACCCGTACCGCCTGGGCGCCTGGGAGGGGGCGTGCCTGAGCAATCTGCGCGTGCTGCCCGATCTCGAGCCCTGCTACGTCGCCACCGAGCGCGCCGTCGTCATGGGCTGGAACCGGTCGAGCGTCGAGAAGGCGCTCGCTTCGCCGCCGCCGGCGGCCAGCCAGGCGAGCCGGTTCACCCTGTTCCTGTCTCGACTCCCCGAGGCGGATCGCCGGCTGGCAGCCGCCTCCGGAGCCGCGGGGCCTGGATTCATCGCCTACCCCTGGGATCTGGCGCTGCTCACCGGGGAGCGTGGTGCGGAGGGCTACCGGCTGCGCCTCGAGCTGACGGCAGAGGAGGGCCCATGAGGCGCTCCCTGGGGCTCGCCCTCCTGGCCATCCTGCTCGCCGCGGCGGGTCTCGCCTGGTACCGCGCCGCGGAGGGACTTCGCCGCAACCGCCAGGCCGAGGCGGTCTGTGCGGCGGCCGACCAACTGGACTGGCAGCGAACCCTCGAGCTCGGCGAGCGACTCGGCGGTCTCGACAGCTCCGGTCGGCGAGCTCTCGACTGCCGTTGCGCCGCGCTCGTTGCCCGTGGCCGCCAGGAGGAGTGCGTGGCGTTGCTGGAGACGGCGCTCGCGGCCGAGCCCGGCAACGATTGGCTCCCCAGCCCGCCGGTGGCCGCGTTGCTCGTGGCGGCGCGCCGCGACCGTGGAGCGCTGCCCGCCGCGGCCGACCTGGCTCATCGAGCGGCGCTGCGTACCCCGCACAGCTTCGCACTCCTCGACCTCGAGCTGGCGCTGCGCGCACAAGTGGAGGACGAAAGCGAGGTCTTGGCCGACCTGCGGCGGCGACTGCCGGCGGCCGGGGCGGCGGCGGATGGTCTGCGGCTGGCCATCGCCGGCCGGCTCGTCGAGCGGGAGCAGTGGCCCGAGGTGCTGGAGGTCCTGGGGGAGGAGCCGGCCGCCGACCCCGAACTGCGCCCGAAATGGCATTTGTTGCGGGCCGTCGGCTTCGCCGGGCTCAACCGCCTCGACGGCGTCCTCGACAGCTTCGCGGCCTTCGAGAAGGCAGGCGGGGATCCTTGGGAGGCGCGGGCGCGCTACGCCCTGCTGGTGAGCACCCGCAGCCTGCGAGATCCGCGGGTGTCGACGGAAGAGCTCCTGCGGCAGGTCGTCGAGGCCGGGGAACAGGTTGCGGACCTCGAGGTGCGCCGGGCGGTCATCTACCGATGGATTGCCACCCTCGTGGTGAGCGGCAAGCACGACCTGGCGCTGGCGGAGCTCGAGCGAGTCGGGGCGCAGGTCGGGGAGCTCCCCGGCCTCACGCGCGAACTGATCGAGCGCTCGCGAAGCCAGCGGCTCCTGCTGGCGAGCGACGATGGAGCCCGCCAGGGGCGGCTGGTGTTCCGGCTCGCCAGCTTCGAGGTGGGCGGCCAGCTGCTGCTCTCGGCACCGCCCGAAGAGCCGGTCGACAGCCCGTATCGAGTCCTTCCCGTGGTCGCCTCCGGGCGGATCGAGCTGGAGCGCCAGGTGGACGTGGCGCCGGTGCGCTGGGTCGTGGTGGACGCCGCCGGCGCGGTCCGCGGCTCCGGAACGGTGTGGCCGGTGTCGGACTCGACGGTCACCGTGGCGGTCGAGCGGCGGGCGGCACCGGCGCCGACGAGTTACGTTCCCCGGCAACGGCCGGCCGACGGACGCCGGCGCGTGTTCGTGGTGGTGCTCGACTGCGGAGACTGGCGGCTCGTCCAGTACGGGCGAGCGCGAGGCGAGCTGCCGGCCTTCGATCACTTCATCGAAGGCGGCTACCGCGCCGTCCTCAAGAGCGATCCTCCCTTTACCGCCATCGCCGTCCAGGCCCTGGCCCACCCGCAGCGGCGGGGCGTCGCTTCGTTCTTCGGCACCCTGCATCAGTTGGGGGCCGAGTTCGAAGCGATGAACTTCGTCGGAGTCAACCCCTTCGGCGCCTTGCGCTGGTTGCTGCCGCCGGAAGACGACCTCTTCACCACGCTCGGCCGCGGCGAGCTGGTGGTCGCCAACATGCTTCGCTCCTACGGGCCGCTGCGGGCCGGCCGCCACGCCAGCATTACGGGTCCGCGCGGAGCCCGGCGCGCTGCGGCGGGCTACTCCGGCTCCCGGACCCTCACGCCCGCAGAGGAGGAGGAGTTCTTCGCCAACCTCCTGGAGGACGGCACCACCGCCAGGGAGCATCTGGAGGAGATGGCCGCCGATTTCGATACCGCTCTCGCCTTCGCTCGGCAGGGCGAGGTCGACCTCATGATGCTCCGGGTCGACTCCTTGGATCTGCTGACGCATCTCTCCTTCGACGACGTCATCGACACGGGGCAGGATGACGGCGAGCGACTCCTGCATCGCGTGGTTCGCTACGTCGACCGCCGGTTGGGGGAGCTCTTCGACGCCCTCGATCGCGACGACATTCTCGTCGTCATGTCCGACCACGGCATCCGCACGCCGCTCGAGCACGACCAGCGGGCTCTGTTCGTGGCTGCCGGCGGCGGCGTGCCTCCGGGCCGAGCGGCGGGACAACCGGCCCTGCGGGGCGTCGGTCGCTTGCTCGCCGACCTCCTCGGCGTGCCGACCGCCTGGCCGGCGACCGGCATCGAGCAGCTCGCCGCGAGCGTCTCGGGCGAGCCGCAGACCTGACCACCCGAGTCGCCCGAACTCTGCCGTGAGGGGACCGCACCCCTTGTGGTAACTTCCCGCACCCGCCGGCGCGCTCTCTTCTCCCCGCCACGCATGGCCAAACATCTCGTGGTCGTCGAGTCCCCCGCCAAGGCGCGGACGATCTCGCGCCTGCTGGGGCCGGACTACGTCGTCGAGGCGAGCTACGGGCACGTGCGCGACCTGCCGGAGAGCGCCGAGGAGATCCCGGCGAAGTACAAGAAGGAAGCCTGGGCGCGGCTGGGGGTCGATGTGGCGCGCGACTTCGCGCCGCTCTACGTCGTGCCGAAGGACAAGCAGAAGCACTTGAAGAAGCTCAAGGAGGCGCTGGCCAAAGCCGATGCCCTCCTGCTCGCGACCGACGAGGACCGCGAGGGCGAGAGCATCGGCTGGCACGTGGTCGAGGTGCTCCACCCCAAGGTCCCCGTGCAGCGCATCGCCTTCCACGAGATCACCGACGAGGCCATCCGCGAGGCCCTCGCCCACCCGCGCGCCATCGACGAGAACCTGGTGCGCGCCCAGGAGAGCCGCCGCATCCTCGACCGCCTGTTCGGCTACGAGCTCTCGCCCGTCCTGTGGAAGAAGGTGCGCACCGGGCTCTCCGCCGGCCGCGTGCAGAGCGTCGCCGTGCGGCTGTGCATCGAGCGCGAGCGGGAGCGACGGCGCTTCCGCGCCGCCGCCTACTGGGACGCGGAGGCCGAGCTGGGGGCGGGCGACGCCACCTTCACCGCCAAGCTGGTGCGCCTCGCAGAGCAGGCGGTGGCGAGCGGCCAGGACTTCGACCCCGAGCGCGGCGAGCTCAAGGCCGGCTCGAAGGCCCGCTGGCTGCGGACCCGCGAAGAGGTCGAGGCGCTCCTGGCCGCCTGGCCGGCGCCGTGGCGAGTGCGCTCGGTCGACGAGAAACCGGCGACCCGCAAGCCCGCCCCCCCCTTCACCACCTCTTCGTTGCAGCAGGAGGCCAACCGCAAGCTGCGTTTCACCGCCAAACACACGATGAGCGTCGCGCAGCGCCTCTACGAGGGCATCGAGCTCTCCGGCGGCGAACGGGTCGGCCTCATCACCTACATGCGCACCGACTCGATGACCTTGGCCGAGCGCGCCTTGGCCGAGGCCGAGCGCCAGATCCGCGACCGCTTCGGTGACGCCTACAGCGACGGGCCGCGGCGCTACCGCACCGGCGCCAAGGGCGCGCAAGAGGCCCACGAGGCGATCCGCCCGACCGAGCTCGGGCGCGCGCCCGAGTCGATCAAGGGCCACCTGCGCGAGGACGAGTTCCAGCTCTACGACCTCATCTGGAAACGGACCCTGGCCAGTCAGATGGCCGACGCCCGGCTGTCGCGGACGGCGGTGGAGATCGAGACCGGGGGGTCGGGGACGGCGTCGGGCATCTTCGCCGCGACCGGCACGCGCATCGACTTCCCGGGCTTCCTCCGCGTCTACGTCGAGGGCTCGGACGACCCCGCCGCCGACCTGGGCGATCGAGAGGCGCTGCTGCCCGCCCTCGCCCCGGGCCAGTCGCTCGGGGTGCGGCGCGTCGCTGCCTCCGGACACGAGACCCAGCCGCCGCCGCGCTACACCGAGGCGTCCTTGATCCAGCGGTTGGAGAAGGAGGGCATCGGCCGGCCGTCGACCTACGCCGCCATCCTCGACACCATCCAGCGGCGCGGCTACGTGGTCAAGCAGAGGAACGCCCTCGTACCCACCTGGACCGGCTGGGCGGTGACCAAGCTCTTGGAGAACCACTTCGGCCCGTACGTGGATCTGCGTTTCACCGCCCGCATGGAGGAGCAGCTCGACGAGATCGCCGAGGGCGACCTCGACTGGCTCGCCCACCTGCGTGCCTTCTACTTCGGCGACGGCGCCGACGAGCTGGGGCTCGAGCGACGGATCGCCGACGAGGAGCCCAAGATCGACTACCCGCGACTCGAGCTGGGCCCCCATCCAGAGGACGGCCGGCCGATCTTCGTTCGCGTGGGCCGCTACGGCGCCTACCTCCAGCACGGCGTCACCGAGGACGAGGAGCGCCGGGCGCTGTCGATCCCCGAGGGCCTGGCGCCGGCGGAGCTGACGCTCGAGAAGGCGATCGAGCTCTTGACCGAAGCGAGCGGCGCCGAGCGCGAGCTGGGTCGGGACCCGGCGAGCGGTGAGGTGGTGACGCTGCGCAGCGGCCGCTACGGTCCCTACGTGCAGCTCGGAGACGAGGGACCGGGCGGCACCAAGCCGCGACGCGCCTCCTTGCCCAAGGGGACCGAGCCGACGACGACGACGCTCGCCGATGCCCTGCGCTGGCTGTCGCTGCCGCGCACCCTCGGCGTCGATCCGGCTGCCGGCGAGGAGGTCGTCGCCACCGTCGGCCGCTTCGGGCCGTTCGTCCGGCGCGGCGAGGAGACGCGTTCGCTCGGCGACGAGGACGACGTCTACACGATCGGGCTCCCCCGCGCCTTGGAGCTCCTGGCGACACCCAAGGCGGCCCGCCGGCGGCGCGGTCGCGTCGTCTTGCGCGAGCTCGGCAACGATGCGGCCGGGAAAACCGTGCAGCTCCTCGAAGGCCCCTACGGGGCGTACCTCTCGAACGGCGCCCGCAACGCCTCCCTGCCGAAGGGCACGGATCCCGCCGCGTTGGGCCTCGGCGACGCGCTCGCGATCCTCGCCGAGCGCGGCAAGGAGCCCAAGCGGCGACGCAAGGGCTAGCCGCCCGCGCACCGGGCGACGACTAGAATCGGCGCCGTGGCCGGCGCTCCCATCCACGTCGTCGGCGCCGGGCTCGCCGGCAGCGAATGCGCCTGGCAGCTCGCCCGCCGGGGGCTCCCCGTCGTGCTCTGGGAGATGCGCCCGGGGCGCTCGACGCCGGCCCACAAGACCGACCGCTTCGCCGAGCTGGTGTGCAGCAACTCACTGCGCAGCGACGACCCGCTGCACGCCGCGGGCCTGCTCAAGCGCGAGATGGAGCAGCTGGGGTCGCTGGTGATCGCCACCGCGCGGGAGGCGGCGGTGCCAGCCGGCAGCGCCCTCGCCGTCGATCGCGAGCGCTTCGCAACGAAGGTGACGCAGACGCTCACCAACATGCCCGGCCTCGAGATCCGGCGCGAAGAGGTGCGCGAGCTGCCGGCCGGCGACGTCGTGCTCGCCACGGGGCCCCTGACCACCGAGAGCCACGCCGCGACGCTCGCCGGATTGCTGGGCGACGCCTACCTCTATTTCTACGACTCGATCGCACCCATCGTCGAGGGCGAGAGCCTGGACCTGGCGCCGCTCTTCTGGGCGTCGCGCTACGGCAAGGGCGGCGGCGACGACTACTTGAACGTGCCGCTCTCCCGCGAGCAGTACCACGCCTTCCACCACCTCGTGATGACGGCCGAGGTGCTGCCGCTCCACGACTTCGAGCAGGCGCTCTTCTTCGAGGGCTGCCTGCCGATCGAGGAGCTCGCCCGCCGCGGGGTCGACACCCTGCGCTTCGGACCGATGAAGCCGGTCGGGCTGACCGCCCCGGACGGGAGCAAGCCCCACGCCGTCGTGCAGCTGCGCCGCGAGAGCCTCGCCCGCGAGCACTTCAACCTGGTCGGCTTCCAGAGCCGCATGACCTGGCCCGAGCAGCAGCGGGTGTTCCGCACCCTGCCGGGCTTCGCCGCAGCCCGCTTCACTCGCCTGGGGCAGGTGCACCGCAACACGTTCGTCAACGCTCCCGTCCACCTCGACGCCTGGTATCGCTTGCGGGGCACGCCGCGGGTGCGCCTCGCCGGCCAGCTCACCGGGGTCGAGGGCTACCTCGAGTCGGCCGCCACGGGCCTCGCCGTCGCCCTCTACCTCGCGTTGGAGCGCGCCGGTCGCGGCGGCGAGCCGCTGCCGCCCACCACCGCCCTCGGTGCGCTGGCCCGCCACCTGACCGAGTCGGACCCTCGCCACTTCCAGCCCGCCAACGTCAACTACGGCCTCTTCCCTGAGCTGCCGGCCCCGGCGCGCCGCAGCGACCGCCGCGCCGCCTACGCTGAGCGCGCGGCGGTCGACCTCGCCTCCTGGACGAGCAGGCTCGGGATCGAGACCGCGGCCGCGCTCGCCGTCCCGGCCTAGCTCGCCCTTCCCATGCGCCGCCTCGTCGCGCGATTCCTCGACCACCTGCACTTCGAGCGCAACCTCTCGCCGCACACCCGGCGGGCCTACGGCGGGGACTGCGAGCGCTTCCTGCGCTTCCTCGCAGTCGATTTCCTGGGCGAGCCGCTCGAGCGCATCCGGCCCACCGCCGTCGACCGCGCGGCGGTGCGCGCCTTCCTCGCCCACCTGGCGCGAGGCGGTGCCAGTCGCCAGAGCCAGGCGCGAGCCCTCTCGGCACTGCGCACTCTCTTTCGCTTCGCCTGCCGGGAGGGGACCCTCGCCGCCAACCCGGCGCAGGGCGTGCGCACGCCGAAACAGGACCGCAGGCTCCCTCGGCACTTGCGGCCGGGGGAGATCGAGGAGTTGCTCGAGGCGCCCGCCACGGAGGGGCCGCTGGCCTACCGCGATCGCGCCCTCTGGGAGGTGCTCTATGCGACCGGCCTGCGGGTGGGCGAGCTGGTGAGCCTCGACTGGGAGGACATCGACCTCGGGAGCCGCGTCCTCCGCGTCCTCGGCAAGGGAGGCAAGGAGCGGATGGTGCCCTTCGGGGTCCCGGCCGCCCAGGCGCTCGCCGCCTGGCGGGAGCGCTGGGGCGAGCTCCATGCCGCGGCCGCCGGGGCGGAGGCACCGGTCTTCTTGAACCACCGCGGCGGGCGCCTCTCGGACCGCTCGGTGCGGCGACTGCTCGATGCCGCGGTCGGCCGGGCGGCTCTCGCCGTCGGCGTCCATCCCCACACCCTGCGCCACACCTTCGCCACCCACCTGCTCGAGGGCGGCGCCGACCTGCGCGCCATCCAGGAGCTCTTGGGCCACAGCTCCCTCGCCACCACCCAGCGCTACACCCACGTCGATATCGAGCGGCTGCTCGCCGTCTACCGCGAGGCCCACCCCCGGGCCCGGCGCAAGGGATGAGCCGGGCCGCGGCCGCCGCCGCCCCGGTAACATCGGCCGGCGTGCACGAGCCCCCGGAGCTCATCCCCGACCGTTTCCCCTGCACTCCGGGGGGCGCCATCGCGCGCGGCAAGCGCCGGCTGGGGGTCCTGCTGGTGGGGCTGGCGGCGTTCATGGTCGGGGTGGCCGTCGCCGCCTGGATCTTCGAGCGCCGGATGGGGGCGGTCCTGGCGCTCTTCGTGGCTTTCGTCGCCTGGACCTCCTGGCGAATGAGCGGCGACCTCGACCCGCTGTGGCTCGAGATCGAGCCCGAGCGGCTCGTGCTCCAGCTGCGGCGCAAGCGCCTCGTCGTTCCGCTCCTCGCCCCGCAGGCGCGCCTGCTGACGCCGGAGGAAATCCGGCACCTCGAGCGGCTGGCCTCGCGCGGAATGCTCGTCGCGGGCACCGGCGGCTTCGACTCCCACGTGCTGGGCGAGTTCAACCTCTACGCGAGCAGTTTGGCGCGGCCCGTGCTGCTCGATTCCGGGGAATCGCGCTTGGTCGTGACTCCGGACGACACGCAAGGGTTCGTCGCCCGGCTCGTCTCCGCTAACATGCCGCGGCCGTGAGCGACTTCTCCGCCACCACCGTGCTCCTCGTGCGCCGCGGCGAGGGCCTCGCCATGGCGAGCGACGGCCAGGTCACCTTCGGCGACACGGTG
>CAYXXN010000061.1:0-14824 GCA_964469055.1 uncultured Thermoanaerobaculia bacterium | reverse complement strand
GAACGAAACGGCGAACCTTCTTTCCGCCGCGCACAGATCCGGTCCGGCGATGAGCTGCACGCTGCGGTGCCCGGCACCCGTTCGGCTCCCACTCTGGGCCGCCATGGGGTCGCTGCTCGCGGCCTGCGCCTCACCACCGATCCTCGTCGACTCCGACCCCAGCACCGGCTTCAGCCTCTACCGCAGCGGCTGGCTCGACGCGGGCGAGATCGCCGAGCTGTGCGCGGCCGGGGTCGAGGAGATTGTCGTGCTCGACGGCACCGGGCGAGAGCGCGAGTGCCGGGTGCGCGAGCGTGTCTGCCCGCGGCTGAGAGTGCGCTGGGATGCGCGGCAGAGTGCCGAGCAGGCGCTGGACGCCGCCTTCCTCGCCGCCTTCGACGCCTGGGTCGAGGAGGCGCGCTCCGCCGGGCGGGGCATCGCCTTCCGCTGCCGCCATGGGTGGCACCGCGCCGGCAGGCTCGCGGCCTACTACGCGATGCGGCACCAGGCTTGGGAGGCCGAAGCGGCGCGACGGGAGATGCACCGGCGGGGCCGCTTCATGTGGCGGCACCCGGCGCTCGACCCCCAGGTGGAGGCGCTAGCGGATCACCTCGCGGGGAGGCCTTGCGGCGAGTCGCCCGAGCACTGTGTCGTCGCCGCGGATGGCCGTGGGGCCCCGGCGCCGTTTCCCGAGGATGTGTGTCCTCGAGGTCCTGGATGACGCGACGGAGGTGTCGGGGCGTCACGGCAACACCCTCACGGCACGGTTTGGTCCCAGCCGCCGGTGTCGCCGCTCTCGAAGCCATCGCTGAAGATCGCCGGGTCCGGCACCCCTCCCGAGAGGACGTGGACGACGACGCTGCTCGTCGTGTCCTGCGTGCCGACGACGACCTCTGGCCGACCGTCGCCGTCGAGGTCGGCGAGGGGAGCGACGGAGAAGACGCGGTTGCCGGTCTCGAAGGCCCAGAGGACTTCGCCGGTGGCGCCGTTCATGGCGTAGGCGTGTGTGTCGAAGGAGCCGGCCACGACGTCCTCCCCGCCGTCGCCGTCCAGGTCGGCGATGGCGCGAGCGCTCCAGACGTCACCGCCGTTCGCCGTCCCCACCTCGGTGCGCCAGACGCGGCTGCCGTCGGCGCCGTCGAGCAGGTGAACGGCGTTGTCCCACGAGGCGACGAGAATCTCCGGCACACCGTCGCCGGTTACGTCGGCGAGCGGCTCGACGGCCATCCCCGGCTCGAGCACGTCCGTGCTCGACCACAGCTCGACCCCCGAGGCCCCGTCCAGACAGCGCACGGCGCTGCCGTCGCTCGCCCACACGGCGGCGAGCGCTTCGGCGACGCCGTCGCCGGTCTGGTCGGACGTGACCCCGACGGCGAACACCGTCTCGCCCGCCGCGTACTGCCAGAGATCGTCGCCGGTCGGCGAGGCGGTGGCGCCGTCGAGCGCGACCACCACCTCGCCCGCGTCGAGCACGCCCACCAGCACGTCGTCGGTGCCGTCGCCGTCGGCGTCTCCCAGATTACGCACCGAGCCCACGCCATCGGGGGCGCCCCAGCGCCAGAGCACAGTCGCCTCCCCAGCGCTCGCGCCGTCGACGTAGAAGACCGTGTCGCTCTCCGAGCCCGCCCCGAGCGCGACCTCGGCAGCGTCGTCACCGGTCGAGTCGTCCATTTCGGCGAGCGAGTAGACCCAGCCCGACGCCGGCTCCTCGTAGGTGTCGAGGCGCCAGCTCTCACCGCCGGCGGCGCCGTCGAGAGCGTGGGCCGTGCGGCCGCCCCCGCCGGTGCCGACGAGCACGTCCGGAAAGCCGTCTGCCCCGGCGTCGGCGGCCGGCACCAGACCCTGGTCGCCGACGGGAGAGCCACCGGAGACGCCGCCGTCGGTCGCAATCGACCAGACGACGCTCGCCTCGTCGGTGCTCGCTCCGTCGAGGCAGAAGACGTTGTCGGCGCCGGAGATCTCGATCCCCGCCAACACCTCGGCGTTGCCGTCGCCGGTGACGTCGGCGAAAGGGCGCACGGTGACGGCGTTGCCGGCACCGGTCATGAAAAAGAGCCGAGTCGGGCTGGGCACGCCGATGGCAGCCGCCGGTCGAGCGCCGAGACGCTCGTGGGCGCGCTCGGAGCGACGGTCGAGCGCGGCGTGAACGCGCGAGCCCTTGGCTGGAGCTTCGTCGGCCGCCCGCGCCGGAACCGCGAGGACGAGGAGGAAGAGGCCGAGCTGCGCCCTAGGCGTGGGGCGCGGCATCCGGGCCGCCGTCTTCCTCGTCCTCGCCGGCCCCCTCGGTCTTGGCGGGGGCCCGCTTCGCCACTCCGGCCTCCCAGCTCGCGATGTGGGTCGCCACCCAGTCGAGCAGGTCGTAGCCCGAAGTGAAGACGGCCACCGGATGAGCGGACGGCGAGACGAAGACCGCGTAGCCGCCCTGGGTGCGGACGATCTTGACCGTCTCCGGCTTGTCGGTCATCGGGGCGAATTCTAGTGTAGCGGCCGGCCCCGTGGCGGCCGTACGATGGGCCCCATGCCCCCGCGCCGCGCCTCCCAGCCGTTCCGCCCTCGCGCCCGGCTCATGCAGTTGCTGGGTGACCAGCTCATCCGCGACGCCGGCATCGGCTTGGTCGAACTAGTCAAGAACGCCTACGACGCCGACGCCCGGCGCTGCACGGTGACCCTCGAGCACGTCGACCGCGACGAGCCCGAGTCCCGCGTCGTCGTCGAAGACGACGGCCAGGGCATGGACTTGGAGACTGTGCTCGGGGTGTGGCTCGAGCCAGGCACCGAGCACCGCAGTCGACAGCGCACGAAGGGAATGCGCAGTCGCAAATTCGGCCGGTTGCCCCTGGGGGAGAAGGGCGTCGGGCGCTTCGCTGTCCACAAGCTCGGGCGTCGCGTGCGGCTGGTCACCCGGAGGGCGCGCAAGAGCGAGGTGGTCGTCGACATCGACTGGAACGCCTTCGCCGGCGAGCGCTACCTCGAGGAGGTGCCGATCACCGTCGTCGAGCGGCCGGCCCAGACCTTCCGGGGCCGCGCCAGCGGCACGCGGATCGAGATCGCCGACCTGAGGGAGCGGCCGTGGGGCAGGGTGCGCGTGCAGTCGCTCTACCGCGCCGTGCAGTCGATCCGCTCGCCGTTCGGCGGGCCGGACGAGTTCACGCCGGAGCTGGTGCTGGTGGGGCCGGCCGAGTGGCTGCAGGGAATGCTGCGCCCGGGCGACGTGCTCGACGAGGCGCTCTTTCGCTTCCGCGGCGTGCTCGCCGGCGACCGCCTCACCTACGACTACCGCTTCGTGCCGCGCGGACGACTGACTGGCGTAGCCGAACGAGCGGTGCACCGCGAGCTCCTCGTCCAGCTCGCGCTGCCGGACCCGCGCAGCGGCGTGCGCCGGCGCCGCCGGGTCGATCTCTCCGCCCACCACATCGGCCCGGTGACGATCGACCTCTCCATCTACGCTCGCGATCCCGACGTGCTGCGTTTGACCGCCGTCGATCCGGTGGGTTTGGGCCAGGTCCTGGACGCCAACGGCGGCCTGCGGGTCTACCGCGACGGAGTTCGGGTCTACGACTACGGCGAGCCCGGCAACGACTGGCTGGAGCTCGGGGCGCGCCGCATCCAGATGCCCACTCGCCGGCTCGGCAACAATCAGCTCCTCGGCGCGGTGCAACTCGAGCTGGCCGCGAGCTCCGACCTCGTCGAGAAGACGAACCGCGAAGGGTTCGTCGAGAACGACGCCTACGAAGCCTTCCGGCAGGCGGTCCTCTTCACCGTCGCTCAGGCCGAGGCCGAGCGCAGCGTCGATCAGCGGCGGCTGCGTGCCGTGGCGACCAGGGCGAAGAAGAAGGAGCCCGTGCTCGAGGACCTCGCGGCCCTACGGCTGGAGGCGGAGCGGCTGGGACTCACCGAGCCCTTCAAGCCCTACCTCGATCGCATCGAGAGCCAGTACCGCGAGGCGATGGGCCGCCTGCTGATGGCCGCCGGCACCGGCTTGAACCTCGCGGCTGTGCTGCACGAGGTCGAGCGCATGGTGCGCGAGCTCGAGCAGGCCCTGCGCTCCGGCGAGCCGGAGGAGCGACTGGTGGCGGCGGCCGGCAGCATCGCCGAGACCCTCCAGGGCTTGACCTGGCTCACCCGCCGCAGTGGCCGCCAGAGCCTCTCGGCCAAGGTGCTGGTGCGCGAGGCCCTCTTCAACGCCCGCCTGCGCCTGGCCAACCAGGAGATCGAGGCGACCGACGGCACGGCGGCCGGCGACCCCGACTTCCGACTGACCGTCGACCACCGGCTGGTGCTGGCATCGCTGATGAACTTGATCGACAACTCGCTCTATTGGCTCGAGGCCGGCGGCGGGTCGAGCCGGCGGCTACACGTCGGGACGACCCGAGCACCGAAGGGCCGGCCGGGCATCCTCGTGGCGGACGGCGGCCCCGGCTTCCTCGACCCTCCAGAGGACCTGGTCCAGCCCTTCTTCACGAGGAAGCCCGACGGCATGGGCTTGGGGCTCCACATCGCCGACGAGGTGATGCGGGCCCACGAGGGGCGCCTGCTCTTCCCGACGGCGGCGGAGGTGCCGGTGCCCGCGGGGCTCGCCGGGGCGGTCGTCGTGCTCGAGTTCGCGGACTAGCGGAACCTTTCCCGAGATCCTCCGTAGAGGCTGAGGACGTCGCTGACCCCGGAGGGTTCCGCCATGCCTCGATTCCGCCGCGCCGCTCGCCTCGCCGCGATCACCGCTCTCGCCGTTGCCGCTGCCCCCGCCGTCGCGGCCCCGGACTGGGTGGCGCGCAGCAACGAGAACGCCCAGGTTCTGCTCGAGGTCATGGCCCGCTTCAATCCGGAGCAGGCCGGGTTCTTCGGGGTCGAGGGGTTGGACGCAGAGATCTTTCAGCTGCCGCTCGACTTGAACGCGCAGACGATCGCCGCGATCGAGGGCGCCCTGGGCACGCTGAAGGAGCGGCTGGCCACCGAGACGGACCCCGCCGTCCGGCAAGACCTCGAGATCTTGATCGAAGCGGGCGAGCTGCAGATCGAGGGCACTCGGGTCGCCGAGCAGTACCAGCTGCCGTACTTCGGTCTGCACCAGGCCATCTTCCAAGGCATCCGTGCCTTGCTCGACGATCAGGTCGAGGCCGAGCGGCGACCGGCGGCGCTCCTGCGCCTCAACCGCTACGCCGGCCTCGAAGAGGGCACGACGCCGATTGCCGAGCAGGCGGCGGCCTTCATCCGCGCCGAGTTCGGCACCGCGGGTCTCATGGGCCCTTTCCAAGGGCAGCTCGAGCGGGACCTCGCCAACGGCCAGCGCTTCCTCGACGGGCTGGAAGGGCTCTTCCAGCAGTACGAGATCGCCGGCTACGAGCCGGGGATGGCGGCGCTGCGCGAGCAGCTCGCCGGCTACGAGCGCTTCCTGCGCGAGGAGCTCATGCCGCGGGCCAGTGAGGACTTCCGTCTGCCCGCCGAGGTCTACGCTTTCAACCTCCGTCAGGTCGGCATCGACATGTCGGTCGAGGACCTCGTGTCGCGCGCCAAGACCTCCTTCCGCGAGATCCAGAACGAGATGCAGGCCTTGGCGGAGATGATCGCCAAGGAGCGCGGCCTCGCCTCGGCGGACTACCGCGACGTGATCCGCGAGCTCAAGAAGGAGCAGCTCGTCGGTGAGGCGATCCTGCCCCACTACCAAGAGCGCATCTCCGAGCTCGAGCGCCTCATCGTCGAGCACGGCATCGTCACCCTGCCGCAGCGCGAGATGCGCATCCGGCTGGCGAGCGAGGCGGAGAGCGCGGCGATCCCGGCTCCCAACATGCGCCCGCCGCGGCTGCTCGGCAACACCGGCGAGATGGGCGAGTTCGTGCTGCCGTTGCGGATTCCATCCGAGAGCGGGGAGGATGTGGCCTTCGATGACTTCACCTTCGAGGCCGCCTCCTGGACCTTGACCGTGCACGAGGGCCGGCCGGGGCACGAGCTGCAGTTCGCCGCGATCGTGGAGAAGGGGGTCTCGACGGCTCGCGTCCTCTTCGCCTTCAACAGCGTCAACGTCGAGGGCTGGGCGCTCTATCAGGAAGCGGAGATGAAACCCTACCTGCCGCTCGAAGGCCAGCTCGCCTCGTTGCAACACCGCTTGCTGCGCGCCGCCCGGGCCTTCGTGGATCCCGGCCTGCAGCTCGGCCAGCTCGACCGCGACGAGGTCTTCCGCGTCCTCGAGCACGAGGTGGTCCTCTCCCACGGCATGGCCCTGCAGGAGGTGCAGCGCTACACCTTCCTCGCCCCGGCCCAGGCCACGGCCTACTTCTGCGGCTACCAGCGGCTGATGGAATTGCGCACCGACGCCGAGCGGCTGCTGGCCGACGGCTTCGACCGCCGGGCGTATCACGACTTCATCCTCTCCCAGGGCCTGCTGCCGCCCGCCTTGCTGCGGCAGGCCGTGATGAACGAGTTCGTGGCCCCGCGCACCGCGGCCGCCGCGGCGTTGGCTGCGGTGGCGGAGCTGGTGCGGAGCGAGCTGGGTACCTAGGCCGCCCCCCGTAGGACAGCAGACCACAGAGAGAACGGTCGGGGTCCCACCCCCGTCCGGCGCCGCCGCCGATAGACCCGTCGCAGCGGCCGCGGCACACTGCGATCGATGCGAAAGGGCGCAGCGATCGACCCACGGGAGATCGAGCACCATCCGGGAGAGATCGATCATGCGCAGAAACTTCCACAAGGAGGGACCGTGAACATCAACCGTTTCGACCAAAACCTGCGCTGGCTCGCCGTCGGAGCCGTCGCCGCCGCCCTGCTGGGTTGCGGCGGCACCTCACCCACCGAAGTCGTGGATGTCACGCTGGCGGGCACGCCTCCCGGCGCCGTGGTGGCCGACCCCCATCCGCCGGGCGAGGATCCAGGCTGCCCGCGCCCCTGTACCCAGGACCCGGTGACCGGCCAGGTCGTTTGCGGCGACCTCATGGACCTGGTGACCCTAGACGACGGGGCTCCCTTCTTCTTCGAGCCTCCCGAGGACGCGTGCGTCACCCGGATCCAGGGCAACCGCCGGACGATGTCGATCGAGCTCCAGCTTCCTACGCCGCCGGGTCCCCCGGGGGACCGCCTGCGCTTCGGCTTTGCCGACGTCGTTCCCCCCTGGCTGTGCCCGGTGCCTGGGCCGTTGGCTTTCGATGCGGACGGGTTGATCTTCACCGACGACTGGACTTTCCGGGTGACGCCCGACGGCCGGTTGAACGGGAAGTGCACCGCGTATAGCTGAGGGTGGCGGCTGAGCTTTCCCTGCCCGCCTGGCCTGGTGCGGCGGCGGGCAGTTCGACCCGCGGGTGGTTGAGACCTTCGTCCGGCTGCTCGGCGAGCGGCCGTGGTTTTAGATCTCTGCGGGATCGCCACCACCGCCGGCGCCGGAGTGGAGGATTGCATTGACAAACGATCGCGCTTATGCTCCGGGCGCCTGCCCGTCAAGGGCACACCTGGCGCGAGCCAGCGTCGCAAAGCCACGGGTCCCGGTCGGGGAACGGGATCGCCGAGCCGCCGCAGCAGGCATCGGCACCCCAGTAGGGAAGGAGGGCCCGTGAACACTCGTCTCGAACAAGGACTGCGCTGGCTGGCCGTCGGAGCCGTCGCTGCCACGCTGGGCTGCGGCGGCACCTCGCCCACCGAAGTCGCGGAGGTCAACCCGGCGGGCACCCCACCCGGCGCCGTGGTGGCCGACCCCCATCCGCCGGGCGAGGACCCGGACTGCCCGAGCCCCTGCAACCAGGACCCGATCACCGGCGAGATCACTTGCGGTGACGTTCTGGATCTGGTGACCCTGCACGACGGGGCTCCGTTCTTCTTCGAGCCTCCCGTAGAGGCCTGCGTCACCCGGATCTTTGGCAACCACCGGACGATGACCATCGACCTACAGCTCCCGGATCCGCCGGGTCCCCCCGGGGAACGACTGCGCTTCGACTTTGACGACATCGCGTGGCTGTGCCCGGTGCCGGGGTCGCTCGTGCTGGATCCGGATGGGCTGCTGTTCACCGACAACTGGACCTTCCGGGTGACGCCCGATGGCCACTTCATCGGGAAGTGCGTCGTCCAGACCTGAGGGCCGCGGCTACTCTTTCCTTGCCCCCCTGGCGGCGTTAGCCTTCGCCGCACAGCGCGGTGTCCTCGCCCGGGCCGCCGCGCCGTGCCGATGGGTCGCGTTCGCCGCCTCGCACTCCCCGTGGTGTTGCCCCTGCTCGCGGCCTGCGTGCCCGGCCCCGGCAAGCTCCCGCCGCCCAACCTCCTCCTCATCGTCGTCGACTGCCTGCGCCCGGATCACCTCGGGGTCTACGGTTACGAGCGGCCGACGAGCCCCAACCTCGATGCCCTCGCCGCCCAAGGGGTCGTCTTCCGCCAGGCCTTTGCGCAGGCCTTCTGGACGCGCCCGTCGGTGCCCTCTCTCCTGACCGGCCTCTACCCGTCGGAGCATGGCCTGCTGGCCTGGGAGAAAGACGAGCACGGCAAGATCGTCGGGCCTGCGCTCTCGCAAGAGGTCGAGACGCTGGCCGAGCGGTTGCAGGCGGCCGGCTACCGCACCGCGCTCTTGGCCGAGCAGGTGCAGCTCTCGCGGCGCTACGGCCTGCGTCAGGGTTTCGACGTGTACGACGAGCGCGCCGGCGAGGCCGCCAACGTCAACCGCGCCGCGGGTCGCTTCCTGGACACCGTCGGAGGGCAGCCGGGCCGCTTCTTCGCCTACGTCCACTACCTGGACGTCCACTGGCCCTACTGTCCGTCCGTGGGAGCGCGCGGGCGCTTCGATCCCGGCGAGAGCGACATCGATTTCTGCTACCAGTGGCGGGACCTGCGCGAGCGCATCCTCGACGGCGAGCTCGCTCTCGATGCGGACGACCGGGCGACGATGGTGGCCCGCTACGACGAGGAGATCCTGGGCCTCGACTGGTGGCTCGGCCGGCTCTTCGAGGACCTGAAGCGGCGCGGCCTCTGGGATGAGACCCTCGTCGTGGTGACGGCCGATCACGGCGAGGAGTTCTTCGAGCACGGCAAGATCGGCCACGAGAACGACCTCTGGGACGAGCTGCTGCATGTGCCGCTGATCGCCAAGCCGCCGGCGGCTTGGGCGGGACGGCGCGGCCGGCTCGTCGAGGGTCTCGTCGAGACGCGCCAGATCGCCGCCACCTTTCTCGCGGCGGCCGGGGCGACGAGCCCCGAGGGGAGCCTCCTGCCCTGGTTGAGTGGGCGGGGGGGTGCGACGCGCGACTACGTCGTCGCGGAGTCGCGGGCGGCGGTGGCGTTGCGCACGGTGGACTGGAAGCTCATCGTGCGACGCGAGGACGGCCGCAGCGAGCTCTACGACTTGGGCTCCGATCCTGGCGAACGGCGCGACGTCGCCGCGGAGTGGCCTGCCGAGACGGCTCGTCTGCGCTCCTTGCTGACCGCCTGGCGGCGAGATCTGCGGGTGTTCGAGCCCATCGAGCAGGCGATGGATGCCGACACCCGCAAGGGCCTGGCGGCGCTCGGCTACCTGGACGACTGAGGCCGGGGTCGCCATCCGAGGGGTGCCCCGAAACGACGAAGGACCGGAGCCCTCGGCTCCGGTCCTTGCGTTGGCCCCGGCGGCGTCCCAGGAGTCTTGCGACTCGGTCCCCGAGTCGTTCCCCGACTCGCTAGGGGCTGTGGTTCAAAGGCGCCGTCGGAGTCCCGGCTCGGCCCCCGGGAGGATCGGAAGACTCACCGAACCCACCGAGGGCTGCTCGTGGTCGGGTGGAGTCTGCATCGAACCCCCTTTCTTGGCTTGCGCCGTGTGCCGCGTGGTTCGCTTTGCAGGGTACTCCTCACCCGCCCCTTCGTCAACGGCGAAACGGCGGCGCAATGTCGGTGCGATGAAGGCGAGTCCGGATAGGATCGCGAGCCGCAGTCGAGGAGGCTCGGATGGCGCGTGCGCTCAAAGTCGGGTTCGCGGCCGTCGTCGTGGCGGCGGCGGCGCTCGTCGCCGAGCCGCCCGCCGAGACCTACCGCGAGCCGGCGGCGCGCATCCTGGGAGCGGCGCTCACCGACGACGGCGCCTGGGCGAAGCTCGAGCACCTGACCACCCGCATCGGCCACCGTCTCTCGGGCTCGCCGGAACTCGAAGAGGCGGTGCGCTGGGCACATGCAGGGATGCTCGCGGAGGGTCTCGAGAACGTCCGCCTGCAGCCGGTCCAGGTGCCGCGCTGGGTGCGTGGCCGGGAGTCGGCCGCCGTCGTCGGCCCCGTGCGCCGGCCGTTGGCGATTCTCGGCCTCGGCGGCAGCGTCGGCACGCCGCCGGAGGGCATCGAGGCCGAGGTGGTCGTGGTGCGCGACTTCGACGAGCTGGAGCGCCGCGGCCGCGACGCCGTGGCGGGCAAGATCGTCGTCTTCGCCAGCCGCTGGCAAGGCACGACGCCCTGGGAGGGCTACCTGTCGACGGTCGTCTACCGCGGCCGCGGCGCCTCGCGGGCCGCGGCTCTCGGGGCGGTCGGCGCCCTGGTGCGCTCGGCCACCGGCCGCAGCCTCTACACGCCGCACACCGGCGCGATGCGCTACGACGAGGGGCAGCCCAAGATCCCAGCTGCGGCGATCACGGTCGAGGACGCCGAATGGCTGGCGCGCCGTGCCGCCGCCGGAGAGACCCTCCGCGTACGCCTACAGATGGAAGCACGTTTCGAGGCCGATGCCCCGTCCGCCAACGTGATTGCCGAGCTCGTCGGCCGCGAGCGGCCCGAGGAGGTCGTGGTCATGGGGGGACACCTCGACTCTTGGGACGTGGGGCAGGGAGCGCACGACGACGCCTCGGGCTGCGTGGCCGCCTGGCAAGCGCTCACGCTGCTCTCCGATCTCGGCCTGCGTCCCCGGCGCACGCTGCGCGTCGTGCTGTGGACCAACGAGGAGAACGGCACGCGGGGCGCGGCCGCCTACCGGGAGGCCCTGGGCGACGAAGCCGGCCGACACGTGGCGGCGATCGAGATGGACGGCGGCGCCGAGCGCCCGGTCGGCTTCGGCTTCGGGCTGGCGGGGATCGACGCCGAGGCCGGGGACGCCACCTACGAGGCCGCCTTCCTGCGGTTGCGGGAGATCGTCGCTCTGCTGGCGCCCATCGACGGCGACGTTCTCACTCGGGGGGGCGGTGGCGCCGACATCGAGCCGCTGATGGAGGCCGGCACGCCGGGGCTCGCACTGCAGACGGTGGCCGAGCACTACTTCGACTGGCACCACACGGAGGCCGACACCCTCGACAAGGTCGAGCCCGACGACCTGCGGCGGGCGACGGCGATGCTCGCTTTGACGGGGTATGTCCTGGCCGACCTGCCGGACCGGCTGGTGCCGGAGGGTTGGCTGCCGCCCTCTGCCCCGCAGGCCGTCTCGCTGCTCGGCACCGAACTCCTGCCGCCGGCGCCGGCGGCCGAGTTCCGCGCCGAGCAGGAGCGCTTGCTGGCGGAGGCGCGGAGGCAACGGGCGGCGGACCCCGCGGACGCCGAGGCACTCATCTGGGTAGGGCGCCGGACGGCCTACCTGGGGCGCTACCGCGAGGCCATCGGCGCCTTTTCCGCCGGCGTCGAACTCCACGCCGGGGATGCGCGCTTCTTGCGCCACCGCGGGCACCGCTGGCTCACGGTGCGCGAGCTCGATCGCGCCGTCGCCGATCTCGAGCGGGCCTCCGAACTCGTGCGCGGCAGGGAGGACGAGGTCGAGCCCGACGGCCTCCCCAACGAGCGCGGCATTCCGACCAGCACGCTGCACTCGAACATCCGGTATCACCTGGGGCTGGCCCGCTACGTGTCGGGTGACTTCGAGGGTGCGCTGACCGCCTATCGGGAGGACGTCGCGGCGGCGACCAACCCGGACACGCTCGTGGCCAGCTCGTACTGGCTTTACCTCACCCTCCGCCGGCTCGGGCGCGAAGAGGAGGCGGCGGTGGTGCTGGAGCCGATCGTCGCCGACATGGACGTCATCGAGAACGGCGACTACCACCGGCTGCTCCTGGCCTTCAAGGGCGAGCTCGACCCGGAGGCGCTCCTCGCGGAGGCCGCCGGCGACCCGGCGGCGGTCGCCTTCCCGACGATCGGCTACGGCGTCGGGGCCTGGCATTCCATCCACGGTCGCCCCGAACGCGCCCGCGAGATCTTCGCGCAGGTACTGACCTCGCCCACCTGGGCCGCCTTCGGCTACCTCGCGGCCGAAGCGGAGATGGCCGGCACCGAGAGCGAGTAGGCGAGACCTTCGCGCGTGCACCTGACGACATGACCGTCCTCTCCGTCGCCGCGATCCTCCTCGCAGTGTGCGGCGGCGCCCCGGGCGAGACTGGCGGGGCAATCGAGGAGCGCTGGCTCGAGTGGGAGGCTGGAGCGCGGCTCCACGTTCTCGTCGCCGGGGCCGCCACGGGCCAGCCGGTCCTCCTGCTCCACGGTGCTCGTTACAGCGCCGAGACTTGGCGGGAGCTGGGAACGCTCGCCGTTCTCGCCGAGCGCGGCTACCGCGCGGTGGCGCTCGACCTCCCCGGCTTCGGCGCCTCGGATCCGGTGGCGGCGCCGGCGGACCAGTTCCTCGCCGCTGCGTTGCCGCGCCTCGGACTCGAGCGTCCGGTCGTCGTCGCACCCTCGATGAGCGGGCGCTTCGCGCTGCCCCTCGTCGCGTTGCACCCGGAGCTGGTGTCCGGCCTCGTCGCCGTCGCGCCGGCGGGGATCGACGAGCAATCCAGCGCCCTCGCCGGCGCGCAGGTGCCGGTGCTCCTGGTCTGGGGCGAGGGGGACACCGTCGTCCCGCTGGCTCAGGGCCGCGCGCTCGAACGACTGCTACCGCGCGCCCAGCTTCTCGTTCTCGACGGCGCTAGCCACGCCTGCTACCTCGACCAGCCGGGCGCCTTCCACGAGTTCCTGCTGCAGTTTCTGGATGGCCTCGAAGGCGACTAAACCAGCTTCTCGAGGAAGTCGAGCACGTATTTCTCGACCCAGGCGCGATCGACGGCTGCGATCGGCACGGCGGTCTCGAGGCGGCTCGCGCTGGGACCCAGGACCAGACACTCGACGGCGCGCTGATCGGCGTCGAGCCGGAAGCACAGGCTGCGGCCGGGCAACTCGTCGCGGTCGACATCGAGGTTGACGGTCATTCCGAGCCGGCTGTTGTTGTTGATGAAGGGTCGGAAGCCGCGGTCGCGCAGCGGCTGCAAGACCTCGTGCAGGATGGGGACGATGTGCTCGTTGGCGACGGCGCGGAAGTCGTGCAGCGCCTCCTTCCAAGCGCGCCGCCGGCCCTCGAGAACCTCGCGCTCTGACTGCTCGTCAGAGAGCAGGCGATCGAGGACGCGACGGACTTCGGCGCTGAAGGACTCAGCCATCGCAGGGCGCGGACGCAAGGCGAGATCGACGAGGATGTTAGCATGGCCGCCCTCGGCGCTCCGGCTCTGCTAGGATCATCGAGCCGCTTCGCGGCAACTCCCAGATTCGATGCGCCGATTGCCGAGGCTCCGCCGATGAGCGCCGCCGCGCCGCTCCCGTCGCGGTTCGGCCGCTACGAGGTGCAGCGCGTCGTCGGCCGCGGCGCGATGGGGATCGTCTATCTGGCCGAGGATCCGGTCATTGGTCGCCAGGTGGCGATCAAGGCCATCCAGGCGCATGCCGGCCTCGATCCCAAGGAGCTGAAGATGCGCCAGGAGCGCTTCGAACGCGAGTTCCGCTCCGCCGGCACCCTCTCGCACCCCAACATCGTCACCGTCTACGACGTCGGGCAGGAAGGCAGCGTCTCGTTCATCGCGATGGAGTACGTGCCGGGCGAGAGCCTGGATGAAGTCTTCAAGGGCGGGCGGACGCTCTCCTTCAAGGAGATCGCCGACATCCTCGGCCAGATCGCGAGCGGCCTCGACTACGCCCACGAGCGCTCGATCGTCCATCGCGACGTCAAGCCGGCCAACATCCTGCTGACCGTGGGCGGGCAGCCGAAGATCACCGACTTCGGGGTCGCCAAATTGACGACGACGACCATGACGACGACGGGCATGATCGTCGGTACCCCGATGTACATGGCACCGGAGCAGATCACGGGCCGGCCCGTCGTGCCCGCGTCCGATCAATTCGCGATGGCCGTCATCCTCTACGAGATGCTGACCGGCGAGCGGCCGTTCGAGGGTGACAACCCGACGACGGTGATGTATCGCATCGTGCACGAGCAGCCGGTGCCGCCGCGCCAACTCAATGGCCGGCTCCCGGAGGGTCTCGACGCGCTCGTCCTGCGCGGCTTGAGCAAGAAGTCGACCGACCGTTACACGTCCTGCTCGGCTCTGGCCGCCGCCGTGCGCAACAAGCTCGGCGTCACGCCGGACGAGACCGGGGCGGTCGCCCTCGAGGCCGACGCGACCCTGTTCCTGCAGCGGGCGGACCTCGAGGCCGCGGCGCCGGTCCAGCCACGACAGGAGGTGGCGGAGCCCCCGGGCAGGAAGCGCTGGCTGATCGCCGGCGCGGCGGTCGTGCTGCTCGCGGTGGGCGGCTGGCTCGCCTGGCGGAGCTGGGGGGGCGGGAGCTCTGCGGGGTCGGGCGAAGGGGCTTCGGCCGCGGCCGCCGCGGGCACGGTGGAAGTGGTTTCGAGCCCCGCCGGGGCGGAGATCTGGGCTGACGGCGCGCCGACCGGGCTCGTGACGCCCGCTTTCGTCCCCATCAGCGGCGAGCCCGGCAAGGTGGTGGATCTCGAGCTCAAGCGGGGAGGCAAGACGCTGGCCCGCACGCAATTGGTCGTCGGGCCGGCCCTGCCGCGCCGCTGGTCGCCGGAGCTCGCCGCGGCGCCGCAGCGCTTCGAGCTCGCGAGCGATCCGCCCGGTGCGCGGGTCGTCCTTGACGGCGAGCCGTTGGCGCAACCCACCCCGATCACCATCGATCTCGACCCCGAA
>CAYXXN010000060.1:0-14836 GCA_964469055.1 uncultured Thermoanaerobaculia bacterium | reverse complement strand
GGCGACCGACGACGGCAGCTACGTCGAACGCGTCAACGCCTGAGAGTGAGCGGCATGGCGGGCTTGCTGGCGCGGCGGATGGCCTCTCTCGGCACCGAGAACGCCTTCAAGCTCGGCGAGGACATCCAGCGCTGCGTGGCGCGCGGCATGGACGTCCTCCGGCTGAACCTGGGCGAGCCGGACTTCGACACGCCGGAGCACGTGAACCGCGAGGCGATCGCCCAGATCGAAGCCGGCAACTCGCACTACTGCGATCCGGCCGGCCTCCTGGGGCTGCGCCAGGCGATCTGCCGTCGCGTGGAGCGCACCCGCGGCTTCGCCGTCGACCCGGCGCGGGTGATCGTCACGACCGGCGCCAAGCCGCCGATCGGCTTCACCTTCCAGACCTACGTCGAGCCGGGCGACGAGGTGATCTATCCCAGCCCAGGATTCCCGATCTATGAATCGTGGGCCGGCTTCATCGGCGCCCGAGCCGTGCCGCTCCAGCTCTCGGAGGAGAGCGGCTTCGCCTTCACGCCGGAGGATCTCGGCGCCAAGATCACGCCCCGCACCAAAGTCATCATCCTCTGCTCGCCCTCCAACCCCACGGGCGGCGTGCTGTCGCGCGAGCTCCTGGCCGGCGTGGCGGCCCTGGTGCGCGAGCGCTGCCGGCCCGAGACGCGGGTCTATTCGGACGAGATCTACGAGGACATCCTGTTCGACGGCGAGATTCTGGCGAGCATCGCCAGCGAGCCGGGCATGGCGGAGCGCACGATCCTCGTCTCGGGCATGTCCAAGGGCTTCGCGATGACGGGTTGGCGGCTGGGGTGGGCCGTGCTGCCGACGGCCGAGGAAGCCGCCTGCTTCAAGCAGCTCAACATCAACACCATCTCCTGTGTGCCGCCCTTCGTCCAGGAGGCCGGCCGCGAGGCCTACGACAGCCCGGCCTCGGCGGCGGCGGTGGCGCGCATGGTGGAGGCTTTTCGCGCGCGGCGCGATTGGATCGTGCCGGCGCTGAACGCCGTCCCGGGTGTGACCTGCCAGTTGCCCAAGGGCGCCTTCTACGTCTTCCCCAACGTCGCGGGCCTCTGCGAGCGGCTGGGGACCCTCGCGGCCTACGAGAGGCTGGCTCCGGCGAGCCGGGCGCGCACCAGTCCGGCCGGCATGCTGCAGATGTTCCTGCTCTACCGGCACGGTCTGGCGGTCATGGACCGGGCCTCCTTCGGGCGCCTCGGATCGGAGGGCCAGCACTACCTGCGTCTGTCCATCGCCGCCTCCCTCGAGCAGTTGCAGGAAGGCGTGCGGCGGCTGGCCGCGGCCGCCGAGGATGCGAGCGGCTTCGCGTCGTTCCTCGAGGAGGAACGGCTGTGGGAGACGGCATGACCGCCCAGCGGGTGTTCGTCACCCGCCGCATCCCGCAGGTGGGCCTCGACCTGCTGGCGGCTGGCGGGGCGCGGGTGCTCGTCGGTCAGGAGGACGAGGAGCGCGCGCTGCCGCGGGAGGCGCTGCTCGCCGGCGTCGGCGGCTGCGACGTGCTACTGCCGCTCCTGACCGAGGTCATCGACCGGGAGCTGCTCTCCCGCAACCCGGGGCTTCTGGGCGTCGCCCAGATGGCGGTCGGCTACAACAACATCGACGTCGGCGCTGCCACTGAGCTGGGGATCCCGGTCGCCAACACCCCGGGCGTCCTCACCGAGACGACGGCGGACCTGACCTGGGCCCTGCTCATGGCAGCGGCCCGCCGGATTCCTCAGGCTCACGCCTACCAGGTGGCGGGTCGCTACCGGCTGTGGGGGCCGAACCTGTTCCTCGGCGCCGACGTCGGGGTCGGCGCCACGGGCCGCCGCAAGGTGCTCGGCATCGTCGGCTACGGCCGCATCGGCCGGGCGGTGGCCAAGCGGGCCACCGGCTTCGACATGGAGATCCTCGCCTGCGATCCGGCCCTGTCGCGGGAGGCGATCGAGGCCGACGGCGTGGCGCGCGCGGTCGACCTGCCTGCGCTCCTCGCGGCGAGCGATTTCGTCACCCTGCACACTCTGCTCACGGCGGAGACTCGCCACTTGATCGGCGCGCCCGAGCTGCGCTCGATGCGGGCGAGCGCCATCCTCGTCAACACCTCGCGCGGCGAGGTCCTCGACGAGCAGGCGCTGGTGGTCGCCCTGCGCGAGGGCTGGATCGCCGGCGCCGGACTCGACGTCTACGAGGGCGAGCCAGCGATGGCCGTGGGTCTCGCCGAGCTCGACAACGCGGTGCTCTTGCCGCACATCGGCAGCGCCACTCGCGACACCCGGGGGCGCATGGCGACGATGGCCGCCGAGAACGCGCTCTGTCAGCTGCAGGGTGAGCGGGCTCCCAACGTCGTCAACCCCGAGGTCTACGACAGCGAGCCCTACCGCCAGCGGCGAGCCAGGGCCTAGGCTGCCCGCGTCATGAGCTCCCGCCAGCGCCTACGCGAGGACATCCTCGCTTGCTGTGCCCGCGGCGTGGACGCGGTGCGCCCCGAGCCCCTGGTGACGCAGGCGATGGCCGGAGTGGAGGAGCTGGCGCGGCACGGTCGGGTGCACGTCGTGGCGATCGGCAAGGCTGCCGTGGGCATGGCGCGAGCGGCGGGGCACGCGCTCGGCGGCCGCCTGGGGAGCGGCCTCATCCTGACCCTACCGCCCGGCCCGGCCGAGCCGCCGGCGGGCTTCGCTGTCCACCTGGGCGGCCATCCCGTGCCGGACGAGGGATCGCTCGCCGGCGCGCGGGCCGTCCTGGCGCTAGCCGAAGGGCTGGGCGGCGACGACCTGCTGCTGGTCCTCCTCTCCGGCGGCGGCTCGGCGCTGCTCACCCTGCCGGCCGGGCGGCTGGCCCTCGAGGACGTGCGCCGCACGACGAGCGAGCTGCTGGCCGCGGCGGCCACCATCCACCAGCTCAACTGCGTGCGCAAGCACCTCGACCGCCTGAAGGGCGGACGCTTGGCGCGCGCCGCGCGGCCGGCGCACGTCGTCGGCCTCGTGCTCTCGGACGTGGTCGGTGACGCGCCCGACGTCATCGCGTCGGGTCCCATCTCGCCCGATCCAACGACTTACGAGGACGCCATCGGTGTGCTCGACCGGCTGGGGGTGTGGCGCCACGTGCCCGCGCGCGTGCAGGAGCACCTGATGTACGGCCAGGCGGGCGAGGAAGAAGAGAGCCCCAAGACCGGGGACCCCTGCTTCGAGAGGGTGAGCGTGCGGATCATCGGCAACAACCGCCGGGCGGCGGAGGCGGCTGCCGCCGAGGCCACCCGCCGCGGCTACCGCAGCCTGGTGCTCTCGACGCGGCTCACTGGCGAGGCGCGCGAGGCTGGGGGGCTGCTGGCGGCGGTGGCGCGGGAGGTGCGCGCCAGCGGCTCGCCCCTGGCGGCGCCCGCCTGCCTGCTCTCCGCCGGCGAGACGACGGTCGCGGTGCGCGGCGCCGGGCGGGGAGGTCGCAACCAGGAGCTCGCGCTGGGCGCGGCCCTGGGTCTAGACGGCATGGAGGGCGTCGCGGTCGCCTCCTTCGGCACCGACGGCATCGACGGCCCGACGGATGCCGCCGGGGCCGTCGCCTACGGCGACACCGTGGAGCGAGCCGCGGAGGCGGGGCTCGATCCGCGCGCCGCGCTGGTGGCCAACGACTCGTATCCGTTCTTCGCGGCGCTGGGGGACCTCATCGTCACCGGCCCCACGGGCACCAACGTGATGGACCTGCAGCTCGTGCTGGTGCTGGAGGAGGCCCCGCTGGCGGTGGCGGCGCCTCCTCCCGCGCTGGTGCCCTCGGCATCCGCCGCGGCGGTCGCGGAGGCGCTGCGGCAGACGCAGCCAGTACCGCCGGTCGATGGGAGGGAGCCCGCGGCCTTCGCGGCGCTGGGATTGGGACCGCCCGGCCTGGCCGCCGTGCGCGTCGCCGGCTTCCACCAGCCCATGCCGATCCAGGAGCGCGTCATCCCGGTGGCCCGCAGCGGCCGCGACATCGTGGGTCTGGCCGAGACCGGCTCGGGCAAGACGGCCGCCTTCTGCCTGCCGCTCATCGACGCCCTCTCCGGCGGCCGCGGCACGCGCGTCGTCATCCTCTGCCCGACGCGCGAGATCGCTCTGCAGACGACCGCCTTCCTCGACCAGGTGGGGCCGGCGGCCGCCGTCGAGGCGGTGGCGCTGATCGGCGGGCTGGCCCTCGGGCCGCAGGCCGAGAAGCTGCGCCGCCGGCCCACGTTCGTCGTGGCCACACCCGGCCGGTTCCTCGATCATCTGGAGCGCGGCAACCTCGACGTCTCCGGCGCGCGCGAGCTGGTCGTCGACGAGGCCGACCACATGCTGGACCTGGGCTTCCTGCCGCAGGTGCGCAGGATCCTCGAGCAGCTCCCCGCCTCTCGCCGCACGATGATGTTCTCGGCGACGATGCCGGACCCCATCGAGCGGCTGGCCGAGCGCTTCCTTCGCGACCCCCTGCGCATCGACCTGCGGCCGGAGGGCGGCGCCAAGGAGGGGATCCGCCACGACCTCTACCTGGTCGACGAGGAGGACAAGAAAGCCTGCCTGATGGCGCTGCTGCGCCAGGAGGAGGGCAGCACCCTCGTCTTCCTGCGCCGCAAGGTCGACGCCGAGTGGGCTTGCCGGCAGCTCGAGCTCGAAGGACACCCTGTCGACCGACTGCACTCGGATCGCACGCAACAGCAGCGCATCGACGCGCTGACCAGGTTCCGCGAAGGGGAGCACCGCATCCTGGTGGCGACGGACGTGGCGGCGCGCGGTCTCGACATCCCCTTGATCGAGCACATCATCAACTTCGACGTGCCGGAGACGGTGGAGGACTACATCCATCGCGCCGGCCGCACGGCGCGCGGCCACCGGCACGGCCAGGTCTCGACCCTGGCCACCTGGCGCGACAAGGCGATGATCCGCGAGATCGAGTCCCGGCTGGGCCAGGAGATCCCGCGCTGCACGGCGCCGGGCGTGGACGCCCTGGCGGAGCGGCCGGGGCAGCGGCGACGCAAGAAGATCCTGCGCCGCAGGCTGCTCTAGGCGGGGCGCCGAGTTGAGCGAGCGCGCGACCTACCGGATCGCCGCTCGCGTCTTCCTGCGACTACTGGGCGCGGTCTACGCCGTCGCCTTCGCCTCCCTCTGGCCGCAGGTTCGGGGCTTGATCGGCGAGCAAGGAATCCTTCCGGTCGGCGAGTACCTGGCGCGCGCCACGGAGGTGCTCGGCCCGGGTCCGGAGCGCCTCTGGCGGCTGCCGACACTGCTCTGGGTAAGGAGCGACGACCTCGCCCTGCAGGCGGTGTGCGCGCTCGGCATCGTCGGGGCGATTCTGGCGTGCTGCGGCGTGATGCAGCGGCTCGCCCTGCTGGCGCTGTGGGTTCTCTACTTGTCCCTCGTGGTCGTCGGGCAAGACTTCCTGTCGTTCCAGTGGGACAACCTGCTGCTCGAGGCGGGTTTGCTGGCCATCCTGCTCGCGCCTCCAGGGAGATCGACGGCGGGCAGCTCATGGCCGTCGCGCTGGCCGGTTCTCCTCCTGCACTGGCTGCTCTTTCGCCTGACCTTCTCGTCAGGCTTCGTCAAGTTGGCGAGCGGAGATCCGACCTGGCGCGACCTGACGGCCCTGCGCTACCACTACGAAACTCAACCCCTCCCTACCTCGATCAGTTGGTACGCCCACCAATTGCCGGACTGGTTTCAAAGTCTCTCCGTAGTGCTGATGTTCGCCGTCGAGCTGGGAGTTCCCTTCCTGATCTTCGGCCCACGGCGTCTGCGCCGCGCCGCCGCGGGAACCCTCTTCGGCCTGCAGGTGCTCATCGGGCTGACCGGCAACTACACTTTCTTCAACCTCCTGACGATCGCCCTTTGCGTGACTCTTCTCGACGATCGCTCCTTGCCGCGGTGGCTTTCGGGGCGTCTGAACAGCTCGAGTGAGAAGGTTGAGCTCGGTGCACGAGTCGAGCGCAACGGGCGGGGCCTGCACGGGCCGTGGCGCTACCTGGTCGTGCTGCCGGCGACCGCGGTTCTCCTCACCCTGTCGGTGCTCCAGATGACGGTCACGCTGGGATGGGCCAGAGCTCTGCCTCCGGCGGTCCTACAGCCGCTGCGCTGGGCGCGGCCGCTGCGCTCCGTGAACGGCTACGGTCTGTTCGCTGTGATGACCACCACTCGCCCGGAGATCGTCGTCGAGGGCAGTCGCGACGGCCGCACCTGGGTCCCCTATCGGTTCCGCTGGAAGCCCGGTCCGCTCGAAGAGCGACCGCGCTTCGTCGAGCCGCACCAGCCACGGCTCGACTGGCAGATGTGGTTCGCGGCGCTCGCGGGTCCCGGCCGCACGCCCTGGTTCGAGCGCTTCCTCGATCGACTGCTCGAGGGCTCGCCGGCGGTGCTCGACCTCCTGGCCGACGACCCGTTCCCCGACGGGCCGCCCCGCTTCGTTCGCTCCGCGCTCTACGAGTACCGTTTCACGGACGCCGCGACGCGGCGGGCGACCGGGCACTGGTGGGAGCGGAGCTTCATCGCGCCGTACTCCACGCCGCGAGCGCCTTGACGGTGCTCTCGGGCGCTGCCTAGGATCACGGCAAAGCTCAGAGAGGGAGCTCGAGGGGCCGTCCAGCCCTCGGCCCGAATCGCCAGGAGGGAACCATGAGGAGCGTGCACCGTGTGGCCATTCCCTTGGTGCTGCTCGTTCTCGGTGCCGCCCCGTCTTGGGCGGGCACGGCGGACGAGCCACCGAGCACGATGACGATCGGCGCCACGCCGCCGGCTCAAGTGTGCAGCAACAGCAACCCCGAGTTCCTCACCGTGCAGGTGATCGTGACGCATAGCAGCGATGGCAAGTCGATCGCGGCTTACCTCCCAGAGAAGGCGTTCGTCTGCGTGACCGGCTTCCCGTGGAAGGTGCGATGGCAAGCCATCGACGACCGACCCGACCTGCCGACGAAGCTGGTCATCGCCGACAAGTCGGTCCAGGGAAGCTGCGAGACGGGCCACTTCGACCTGCAGGGCAACGACACGGGAAGGGTCTTTACCTCGGCGGTCAAGAACGACCCGCAAGCCGGCGACTGCTGGAGCTACAAGGTGACCGTCACCGACAGCGCCGGAGCCACCTTCCTCGTGGACCCGCAGATCGTCTGGCGCTAGACCCTAGGGAGGTGGCGCCGGCGGGGCGGTCGCGGCGGCGAACTCGGGGAGCTCCCGCAGCGCCGCGAACTCCGCTTCGCCGCGGATGAGGTCGCCCGAGAAGCCGAGGCCGACGGCCTCGCGGATAGCCACCAGCGCCAGGTCCCGTTCACCGCACAGCGCGTAGGCGGAGGCGATGAAGTGGAGGTTCTGGCCGGTGGCGGGCACGCTGGAGCGCTGCCCGTTGGCCAGGGCGACGGCCGTCGCGCAGTCCCCCGCCTTGGCCGCGTACTCGGTGCGCTGGAGCTGTAGCTCGACGTTCGTCGGGTTCGCCGCCAGTTCCTGCCCCGTCAGCTCGAAGGCCCGCCGGTACTCGTCGCGGGCCTCGTCGGCCCGGCCGGTCTCCAGGAGCACATCGGCCAGATTGCGGTGGTAGACGGGGCGGTTGGGGGCGAGCTGCACGGCGCGCCGGAAGTAGCCGATCGCCCGCTCGAAGCGGTCGTCGCGTTCGGAGAAGTAGTACGCCGTGCCCAAGTTGCTCGCCACCCGCGGATCGCCGATCGGCTGAGGCAGGGCCTCGAAGGCGGCGATCGCCTCCTCGAGGGCACCGCGATAGAGATGGAGTGTGGCTCGCTCGATGCGCGGTTGGGTCACGGCCGGCGGCGCCAACTCCTCGGCGCGCGCCAGGGCGGTCGCGCCTTCGTCGAGCTTTCCGGTCTGGGCGAGCAAGCGCCCCAGGGACACCCAGCTCGGCCAGTCGTCGGGATCGAGGGCGATGGCGAGGCGCAGGACCCGTTCGGCCTCGGCGAGCTCGCCGACCTGCTCGTAGTTCTCGGCGAGCTCGCGGTACGCCATCGCCGGCTTGGGATGGCGGTCGAGTACCCGTTGCAGCTCGAGGATCGAGGAGGCCTGCTGGCCGGTCGAGCGCAGCACGCGAGCCCGGGCCACGATCGCGGCCGGCAGACGGGGATCGAGATCGAGGGCTCGATCCGCGGCCGCCCCCGCGCCGGCGAGCGCGGCGCGATCGAGCGTCTCGTGATAGGTCCTCCACAGGGCCTCCGAGAGTCCCGCCTGCGCCAGTGCGAAGCGATCGTCGAGCCGGATCGCTTGTCGGAACATCTCCGCGGCGCTGGCCAGCGTGCCGGGATCCTCGGGTCCATCGAGCGCCTCTCGCCCCTTGAGGTAGACCTCGTAGGCGCGGGCCGAACGCGTCGGGTCCTGCGTCAGTCGCTCGCGCTCCTGCGGGGAGAGCTGGATCTCCAGGACCTGCGTGACTTTGGTCGCGATGGCGCTCTGCAGACCGAAGACCTCGCGCAGCGAACTGCCGAACGACCCCGACCAGACCACGGAGCCGCTCTGGCCGTCGGTGATCGAGACCGAGGCGCGGAGGCGGTCGCCTTCCTGCTGCAGCTCCCCCTCGAGCAAGCTGTCGATGCCGAGCTTGGCGGCGAGCTCGCGGGCGCCCAATCCCTCGTTCACCAGGCTCCAGGTCTCCGAGCGGCCGAGCACGCGCAGGCCGATGAGCTCGGAGAGCTGGGCGATCAGCGAGGCGCTCACCCCCTGGGCGAGATAGTTCTGCGCCGCGTCGCCGGTCAAGTTGGCGAAGGGCAGGACGGCGATCGAGTAGGGCAGGTCCGGGGCGTCCGAAAGGACGGTGGCCAACCAGACCGCCAAGGCGGCCACGATCGCGACGGCTCCCGCCAGCAGCACCACGGTCTGCCGCCGCCGGCGAGGTCGGAGCCGCCGCGGAGCCGGCAGGCTGGCCAGGGTCACCTCGACGCTGATCTCGGCCGCCGGCAGGGCGTGGCGGAACTCCTGGGCGCTGGCGAAGCGTCGCTGGGGGTCCTTGGCGAGCGCCCGCCCCAACAGCTCGTCGAAACCCGGCGGCAGGTCGGGTCGCAGCTGCGAGGCCGGAGTCGGCTCGCGCCGCAGGATGGCGCTGATCACCGAGCCGGCGGTCTCGCCGTGGAAGGGATGCCTGCCGGTCAGCATCTCGTAGAGCACGACACCGACCGACCACAGGTCGGCGCGGGCATCGACCGGCTCGCCGTCGAGCTGCTCGGGGGAGATGTAGGCCACGGTGCCGACCGTGGCGCCGGTCTCGGTGAGATCGGTCTGGTCCTTGAGCTTGGCGACGCCGAAGTCGAGGATCTTGACCCGCCCCTCGGCGGTGAGCATCACGTTGGCCGGCTTGATGTCGCGGTGGACGATGTTCCCGGCATGGGCCGCCGCCAGCCCGGAGAGCACCGCCGAGCCGATGCGGATGGCTTCCGGCACGGAGCAGGTGCCCCGCGCCAGTCGCTCGTCCAGCGTCTCCCCGTGGTAGGAGGCCATGGCGATGAACAGCCGGCCGTCCTCGGTCTGGTCGATCTCGTAGACCGTGCAGATGTTGGGGTGGTCGAGCGACGAAGCGGCCTTGGCCTCGCGCACCATGCGCTCCCGGCTCTCGACGTGATGGGTCTGCCGAACCGGCAGGAACTTGAGGACCACCTCGCGGTCGAGGCGCACGTCGAGGGCGCGATAGACCCTGGCCATGCCGCCGCCACCCAGGTCTTCCACCACGCGATAGTGGGAGACCGTCTGGCCGACCAGGATCGGACTCACCCCGGCGGGCCCCTCAAGGCGATTCGTCGTAGGTGATCGAGACGGCCGGAGGCGCCTCGCCCGGCGTGAAGATCACCATCGACTCACCGCGCCGCGCGATCTCCTGCTCGAGCTTCTTGACCACCTTGTCGCGGCGGACCAGCAGACTGCGGATCTCGAATGTGCCGAGGTAGGGCTCCAGGGTTTCGCGCACGGTCGCCTCGTCGAGACGCTGCAAGCCCTCCCACAGCGGGCGCGAGCAACGGGTCACCTCCTCCGGACGGACCAGCTCGTTGGTGCGGGCGAAGGCGCGGGTGTGGTCGACGAGCCACAGGTTCCAGTCGGGATCCCACAGGATGTTGCCGGCGTGCCGGTCAATGTTGTTGACCAGGTTGTCCCACACGTCCATGTCGGCGACCTGGCGGTTGGAGTCGGCCACCCGGTCCGCCGGCATCGCGATCTTCTCCTCCTGCTTCTTCAACTGCGTGATGAGGTTCTCGATCCAGAGCTGCACCGATCCATCGGTGCCGTCCACGGTCCGGAGCACGGCGGGCGGCACGCTCCGCATGCCGAGGAGACGGGACAGCTCGTAGGCGGCCGGCTCGTTGCGGTAGCTATCGAGGAAGAACATCTGCGTGCTGCCGTCCGCGAGCTTGATATTTCGGCCTTCCTCGTGGTGGTAGCGGAAAATGGCGCGAGTGCGGACGCCGTCACGCTCGAGCCGCAGCTTCTTCTTCTCCTTCGTCACGCCCTCCGGAATCAGCGCGCTCTCGACGATAGTGGCCGTGCGCAGGAACTCCTCGACCTGCTCCTCGTCGGTGAACGGCAGGGGCTCGCCGTCGGGGCCGTGCCAGCGGGCCGGCGGAGTCTCCGGAGCGGGCGCCGCCGGTGGTGTCTCTTCTTGCTGCCAGGCGACAAGCCGAGGCCGCACGGTGGCGCGACCGAAGCCGCGAACGGGCTCGCTGCGGCCGGCGAGAGCGGCATCGGTCTGGGCTTCGAGCAGCACGTGGCGCGATTCGGGATAGATCGCTGTGAAGCGGCCGCCGACAACCTCGAGCGCCGACGGGCGACCCGCGTAGACCTCCTCGAGCATGCCGGTGTCGATCAGGAAGAACGTGCCCCGCAAGCGGCCCCGGATGGTGGCGTCGTCGGAGGGCGAGTGGGAGCTGACCACGTGGCGCACGCCATGCCGGGCGGCGAGGGTCCGGGCGAGCGGTATCAGGTCCCGCTCGCTGAGTTTCGTGTAGCCGCGGTACCACAGCGGTGCTTCGCTCAGCAGCAACTCTTGCAGGTCGTCGAGGTGAGCCACGGCCTCTGCGACGGCGGCGCGGCGGGCAGCGAACTCGGCTCCCTGCCGCGGTGCGGCCGCCTCCTGCCGGACGAGCGCGTTGAGCTCCTCGAGGGTGAAGAAGGGCAGGACCACCTCGGTGGCGATCAGCTCCTGCCGGATGCGATCGTGGGCGGAGACGACGGCCCGGTGCCGGGCGTCGATCTCGTCGAGGGGCGACTCGGCGTAGGCGGGGCTCAATCCGGCGTGCAGGAACAGGACGTCGCCGAGTTGCAGCACGATGGGCAGCTCCCGCAGCCAGTCGCCGAAGCGTCCGGCCGGCGCCATCGCCTCCTGGTACTCGAGGAAGCCCAAGGGGTGCTCGTCGAGCCACGGCTCGCGCAGGGCCGCTGTGGTGTCGCGCGGGGCGGACCGGCGCGCCACGGCGCGCTCCTCGAGCCACGCGGCCCAGCTCTCCCAAGCGCGCTCGCGGCGGGCTGGAGACTCGGCGTCGGCGAAGGCCGCAAAGGCGCCGGCCGACACGTCGCGGAAGTCGGAGAGGAGGTTCATCTGCTCGTGATTGCCGAGCAGCACGGCGACGCGGCCGCCGGTAGCCGGCGCCTCGCCCTGCAGCCGTTGGAGCAGGTCCAGGACGCGGTCGACCTCGTCGCCCCGGTCGAGGATGTCCCCGGTCTGCACCAGCACGCTGTCGCCGCCGGCCCAGTGTCCCGCGCCGTCGACGAGATCCGCCGCGCGCAAGATGGTGAGCAAGCTGTCGTAGGCGCCGTGCACGTCCCCGACGGCGACGATCCGCCCCGGGGCCCCGGCCGCTGCGGCCGCCGGGGTGAGGGCGAGCAGCGCGGCCGCCGCGACGGCGAGGAGCGAAACCCTCTGCCACCGGCTCACGCTGGGCCTCCGTCGCGGGACTCTTGAAGGCTGACGATGACGTGCCGGAACAGCGCCTTGACGATCTCGATGTTGTGGGCCAGCAGGTCGAAGAGGTCCTCGGCCGGGATGACGAGGGTCAGCGTCTCGGCCTCCGCGACCGCCCGCGCCGCGTGCAGCCGACCGCTCAGAATGTCGAGCACACCGAACGTCGCGGGTGGCCCTAGTCGGCGGGAATCGCCGTTGGCTCCCTCGAGCCGCACCGCGCCCTGCACCAGGCAATGGAGCCGATCGGCCGGCGCGCCGGCCGCGTAGATCTCCTCGCCGGCGGCGAAGCGCTGTTCCTCGCTGATCGACGCGATGCGCAGCACTTCCTCGGCCCGGCAGTTGGCAAAGAGAGGGACGCTCTGCAACAAGACGACTGATTCGATGTACGCCAGCTCGGCCACGGTTCCCCCTTCCGTTCGAAACCTATCTCGTTGTCGCCTCGGGATGCCGCGCCGCCACCCAGGTCGCGGTCTCGGCGACGAGAGGATCCTCGGTGGTCGCGGCCAGCGAGCTGACCGCCCCGTAGAGCGGCTCGAGGCGCTCGGTGTGGACCAGGTAGAGGGCCGACACCGCGAGATCCCGGGCATCCGCGCCGTCCCTCGTCGTCAACATCGCGGCCAGGGCTTCCAGCCGCTGCGGTAGGGCGACGCCAAAGAGCTTCCGGCCCGCCTGGAGTTTGTCCGGCAACGGGAGGTCGCCGACCACCGCAAAGACATCGCGCCGCACGTCGCCCGTGAGGAGGTTGTCCAGGTATTCGAGCGCGCGGCTCGCCATGCCCGGTTCGCCGCCGGCCAGGCCGCGGTAGGCGGCCCACACGTCGCGCTCGGGGTAGAGCAGCGAGAGGAGGCCGAAGAGATTCCGCACGCGGTCCTCTAGGCGTTCGGCGAGGAGTGACTGGAGCAGGCTCGGGGCCGCCTGCTCGCCGTCGAAGCGGATCAAGGGGCCGACCACGCGGCCCCCCTCCGAGAAGCCGACGGCGAGGAGCTGACCGAGTGCGCTGAGGTAGGCAGCCGCCTCGGCGGCGATCTCGCGTGCGATGGCCCGACGCCTACCTTCGCCCAGCAGGCCACGATCGAGCGAGGCGAGAGCCTCGATCACCTTGCGCCGCAGGAAGGCATCGTCGCGCACGTCGAGACAGGCGACCAAGGTGCGGGCCGCCACGTCGTTGCCCAGGCGGGCCAGCGTCTTGGGCAGAGCGCGACGGACCCAGAGCGCCTCGTCGGGGTTGGCGAGGAAATGACAGAGGGCAGGGATCGCCGTCACACCGCAAGCCACGAGAGCTTCCCGCGCCTCGTGCTTGGTGCGTCGGTTCTGCAACTGCGAGATCAGGGTGGGCATGTAGAGCGCGTTGGCACCGTCGCGGGCGGCGCGAAGGCGCACCGCGCCGATCCCGGCGAGCGCGACTCGAGCGTCGGAGTCGTACAGCAGCATCAGCAGGTCGCTTCCGAACAGCGGCTCGGGCACGGCGCTGATCGCCTTGGCCCCTTCGCAGCGCAGCGCCGGATCGGCGTCGGTGAGCATGCCCTTCAGGGCCCGGCTCGCGCGGGCCACCAGCGCTTCGCCGCCGTGCAACGTCAAGGAAGCGATGGCCGCCGCTCGCACCTCGGGGTTCGCGTCGTCCAAGCGCGGCTCCATCAGCTCGCTGGCGTCGCGACCCAGCAGGGCGGCGAGCACGCGCACTGCCTCGGCCCGCACCTCGGCGTCGGCATCGCCCAGCCGGCGCTCGATCAGGTCGACAGCGTCGCGTCGCTCGGCCTGGCCCAGCACTTCGAGGGTGCGGCGCCGAACCTCGGCGTCCTCGTGGTAGAGGAGGAGCGGCGTCACCAGCGCCGCGCGGCCGTTGGCGGCCAGGATCTCCAGAGCGTAAAGCACTTGGCGCCGATCGGAGCTGCCCAGCGACTGGACCAGGATCTCGAGCGTGGTGACGTCGGCGACGTTGATCGGCACCGCCGCGTCCACCGCCCGCTCCTTGAGGCTCTTCCGGAAGGAGCGCACGTACTCGCGGTACGCCCAGAAGGTGACCGCCAGCCAGACGGCGATCAGTCCGAGGGTGACCCAGCCGGACTGCAACGCGGTCATCAGGCCGAAGGTGACCGGCAGGAGGATGAGCGCCGCCAGCCCCTTGGCGCCGCGGGCGACGAAGACGTCGATGAAGGCCTTGGCCTTCATCCGCGTCTGCGCCGGCACGGGCAGGAAGAGCAGCTCGCGCGTCGCCTGATCGAGGGAGTAGCGCAAGCCGTTCTCCCCCACCTTGAGCACGATCGCCGCCGTCAGCATCGCCGCGGGGCCGAAGCCGGCGGCTACGAACAGCAGGCCGGTGCCCAGCCCCATCGTCACCGGCGAGGCCCGCAGGGCGACGCCGATGCCGAGCCGACGGTGGATCCGCGCCGTGAAGAGGAGCTGGAAGAGGAACGCCGAGATCCCCATGATGCTGAAGAAGTTGCCGAAGAACGCCGTCCGCTGATCGAGGTCGGTCGTTGCCTGCTGCACCGCCCAGCTGAACTGGAAGTCGACGATCTGCGCCACGATCGTGGTCAGCACCACGATGGCGGCGATGAACCGGAGGTGGCGGGAGCCGCGCAGGATCGCGAAGCCTCCGCGGGCCTTGTCCAGCTTGCCCAGGGCGGTCGCGGCGGCCGGCTCCTCGGCCACTCCGTGCAGGCGGTGGAGTCGCTGAATGAGCGCCGCCCCCGCCAGCAGGATCACCGCCGCCACCAGGAAAGTGGAGCGGGTGTCGGCCACGCCCGCCACCAGCCTCGCCACCTGACCGCCGGCGACGCCGCCCAGCAGCCCGCCCGCCCCGACGAAACCGAACAGCCGCTTGGCCTGGCGCGGATCGAGGACGTTGGCGGCGAAGAGCCAGAACTGGCTGACGTTCATCACGTAGACGAGGGAGATCCACACGTAGAGGGCGTACGGCAGCCAGGGCCAGGAGAATTGGAAGAGCCACCAGCAGGCGACCATCGAGCGCCGC
>CAYXXN010000059.1:0-14944 GCA_964469055.1 uncultured Thermoanaerobaculia bacterium | reverse complement strand
TGCCGCCACGGGCCAGGCCCCAGGCGCGGAAGGCGCCGTCGATCTCGCCCATGTAATGGTGGAGGAGGACGTAGGCGGTGCCCGGCGAGCGCACGCCCAGGAAGGTGCCGATGATGCCGGAGACCGACATCGGGGCGATCAGCACCTCCGACTCGAACCACTCGCCGAGGAAATCGGCGGCGCTCATCGTCGACATCTTGTAGAGCGTCGTCAGGGCGTCGCCGCCGTGGCCCGCGAAGCGGCGGCCCAACCGCGCCAGGCGCGCCAGCTCGCGCGGTGAAAGGGTCGTCGGGTCCGGCGCCGGCTCGTCGACCATCGGCTTGACGAGGCGGCCGAGCTCGGCCATCGCCTGGCCGAACTGCGGGTAGACCTCGGCGTCGGCGGGCGAGAAGCGGGCGATGCGCTGGCGCGTGCGCTCCGGGTCGCCGTCGCGTAGCAAATAGCGGCCGTCGGGGAAGGGCGTGAAGGTGGCCTCGAGCGGCAGGATCTCGAGCCCATGGCCCGGCAGCTCCAGGTCGCGGAAGATCCACGGCCGCAGCAGGGAGACGACGTACGAGCAAGCCGAGTAGTGGAAGCCCGGGAGGTGCTCCTCGGTGACCGTGGCGCCGCCCACCCGGTCGCGGCGCTCGAGGACGAGGACCGACTTCCCGGCCCGGGCCAGGTACGCGGCGCAGGTCAGGCCGTTGTGGCCGGCGCCGATGACGATGGCGTCCCAGCGCTTCACGGCTTCTTCTTGCGCTCCGGGTCGAAGAACGGGGTCGGGACGACCGTGGCGGCTACGCTCTTGCGCTCGAACTCGACGGTGTGCTCGACCCGGAGCGGCGTGCTGGGCGCCGCCCAAGGGGCGCGCACCGAGGCCAAGGCAATGCTCTTCTTGAGGATCGGCGACCAGACATGGCTCGTCGCCCGCCCCACTTGGCGGTCGCCGGCGAAGACCGGCAGCGGCTCGCGGCTGGCGGCGGGGGGGAGGGCGGGCGGCAGGCCGTAGCTCTCGTAGAGGGCCTCGAGCTCCGGCCAGCTCGCCTCGAGGCCGACCAGCGCCCAGGCGCTCCCCCGCTCCCGTTCGGCCCGGATCCGCGCTTGGCCCACGAAGGGGTCGCGGTCGAGCTCGACGATCCAGCCCAGGCCGATTTCGTCGGGCGTCGATTTGCGCGACTCGAGCACCACCCGGCGCGAGCTGTAGTAGTCGCAGCCCAGGAGGATGAAGCCCGCTTCGATGCGCGTCATGTCGAGAGCGTCGAGGCCCGCGGGCAGGAGCCCGTAGGCGCGGCCGGCGTCCAGGATGGCGTCCCAGGTGGCGAGGGCGTCGGCGCTCTCGACCCAGACCTCGAACCCCAGGTCCCCGGTGTAGCCTGTGCGGGTGATCCAGCCCGAGGCCCCGCCGATCGTGGCGCGGGTGGCGCGGAAGAACTTGAGGCGGTCGAGGTCGGCGTCCGCGCAGGCCTTGAGCACGTCGCGCGAGGCCGGCCCCTGCACGGCCAGCGCCGCCAGCCGCTGCGAGGAGTCCTCGAGGGTCACCCGGTAGCCCGGGGAGAGGCGGAGCATCCAGGCGAGCGAAGGGTCGGCCGCCGTGACGCGAAAGTAGTCCTCCTCGAGGCGCGTCACCGTGCCGTCGTCCACCACTTTACCCTCGTCGTCGCACCAGCAGGTGTAGGCGACGCGGCCCACGGTGAGCTTCCCGACGTCGCGCGCCATCATCCGCGCCAGGAAGCGAGCGGCGTCCGGGCCGTAGACCTCGTACTTGAAGAGCGGCGAGACGTCGAGGAGCCCGGCCGCCTCGCGAAAAGCGAAGTACTCGGGCTCGTGGCTATGGTCGTAGCTCCTGACGGCGGCGAAGCCGGCCCAGTCCTTCCACTTGTAGCTGGTGCACAGAGCGGAGGTGCGCGGGTGGAACGGGGTGGGCGCCGGCACGGTCCCTAGCCTTCGCCGTCGCGCCGGTCGTAGCCGTCACAGTCGATGACCGGCAGCCGAGGGTAGCGCGAAAAGCGGGGGTCGACCTCCGCCCAGCCGCACCGCAGGTACGCGCTGCGGCGCGAGCGGGTGACGATCGCGTGGCGACAGCTCGCGCAAAGGCCCGGGTGCCCCGGCAGGACGGCCACCAGGTCGGGCTCCGCCTCGTCGCTCGGGTCGGCACCGGTCATTTCGGCGCGCCAACCTATCAGATGCCGCGGCGAACCAAACCAGACGCCCTCCGGGCTGGGCGCTCTCTACTCGTAGCGCAGTGCCGCCGCCGGCAGCACCTGCCCCGCCCGCCGGGCCGGGAGCCAGCAGGCGAGGAGCGTGACGAGCAGGGTGAAGCCGACGATGGCCGCGACGTCGGCGACGCGCACCCGGAACGGGACCGAGCTCACGAAGTAGATGGCCGCCATCTCGGGGTCGAAGCGGATGAGCTCGAACTCGGTGAAGACCCAGGCCACACCGGCACCGAGGGCGACACCGACGGCGGCGCCCAGGGCGCCCAGCAGCACGGCGTAGGTCAAGAACACCGCCTGGTGGCCGCGCGGCGGGAGTCCCAGGGCGGAGAGCACGCCGAGCTCCCGCATCCGCTCGCGCACTAGAACGACCAACGTCGAAGCGACGTTGAAGGTCGACACCAGGACGATCAAACCGAGCACGCAGAAGAGGGCTAGCTGCTGCAGCTCGAGGGCGGTGAAGAGCTCGCGGTTCAGGTGCCGCCAGTCGGTGACCAGGAAGTCGTCGCCCAGGGCCTGCCGCACGCGCTCGGCGATGCGCGGGGCGCGAGCGGCGTCGGCGACGGCCACCTCGAAGATTCCGCTCGTGCCGGCGCTCCCCATCAGGCCATCGAGGGTGTCGCGGTCGACCAGCGCCCAGCTCTCGTCGAACTCCGAGAAACCGGTGGTAAAAGTGCCGACGAGACGCGCCGCGCGGTACGTGAAGCGCGGAACGGCGCCATCGAAGCCCAGCACCATCAGCCGCAGCGGGGTCGCCGGCGCCGCGCCCAGTCGGCGGACGAGCTCGGCTCCGGCCAGCACGGGGAGAACGCCATCGGGGGCGAGCGGTCGCGCGGCGTCGACGCCCGGGGCCCACGCGACCTGCCCCAGCTCGGCGAGGCCCGCGGTTCCCTCGACGCCGCGCAGCGTCACCTCCTCACCCTGCGGCGCGCGCTCGCTGGCGAGCGAGCCCTGGCCGTAGCTCACGCGGCGCACGTCGGTCACCCCGGGAACGGCGAGGAGCGCCGCCCGCGGCGGCTCCTGCTCGCTGCCCAGGGGGGTGGCCGGGTAGACGACGATCGCCGCGTTGCCGCGTACCAGGCGCGCCTGCAGGTCCTCGCGGTAGCCCGTCATCAGCGCCATGGCGACCACCATCGCCGTCACTCCCAGGGCGACCGCCGCGAAGGCGGCGCGCGAGGTGCCGGTCAGGAGGCGACTGCGCCGGCCGACGAGGAAGCGCCAGGCCAGGGCGAGCACCAGCCGACCATCGGCGCCTCGGGAGCTCACCGGCCGCCCGCGCCGGCGGCGACGCGCGCCAGGAAGTGGTCGAACAGGCTCGAGGCGTCGTGAGGTCCCGGAGCGGCCTCGGGGTGGTACTGGGCCGAGAAGACCGGGCGATCGGTGACCGTGAAAGCCTCCACCGTGCCGTCGTTCAGGTTCACCTCGCTCACCTCGCAGCCGGCCGGGAGTGACGCCGGATCGACCGCGAAGCCGTGGTTCTGGCTGGTGATCAGGACCCTGCCGCTCGCCACTTGGCGCACCGGCTGGTTGCCGCCGTGGTGGCCGAACTTGAGCTTGAAGGTGCGGCCGCCGAGAGCGAGGCCGAGGAGCTGGTGGCCGAGGCAGATGCCGAAGACCGGACGCCCCGAGGCCACCAGCTCGCGGGTCGCCTCGACGATGTCGGTCAGGGGCTCGGGGTCGCCGGGGCCGTTCGAGAGGACGACGCCGTCAACCCCCAACGCCAGACACTCCGCGGCCGGCATGTGCGCCGGCAGCACGGTGACCCGCGCTCCCCGCGCCACGAGCGAGCGCAGGATGTTCCTCTTGACGCCGAAGTCGTAGACGGCGAGGTGGAAAGCGCCGCCCCCCGGCGGCGCGAGCTCGTAGGGCGCGGTACAGGTCACGTCGTCGACCAGCGCGCGACCCGCCATCGTCGGGAAGTCGGCGAGCTCGCGGGTGAGCGCCGCTACGTCGGAGCGCTCGCTGGTGACGACACCCCGCAGGGCTCCCCGCTCGCGCACCCGGCGCACGACGGCGCGCGTGTCGATGCCGTCGAGCGCCGGCAGGGCGTGGCCACGCAGGTAGCTGACGAGCCCACCCTCGCTGCCGTGGCTCGACGGCTCGCTGGTGAACTGGCGGGCGATGAAGCCCTCGACCCACGGCCGCGCCGACTCCGCCGTCGCCTCGGCCATGCCGTAGTTGCCGATGTGCGGCAGCGTCATGACGACGATCTGGCCGGCGTAGGAGGGGTCGGTCAGGATCTCCTGATACCCGGTCATCGAGGTGTTGAAGACCACCTCGCCGAAGCGCGTCCCGGGTGCCGCGACCCGACCTTCGAAGACCGCGCCGTCTTCGAGGACGAGGAGACCGCGCGGCGTCATGTCGTCAGGCTTGGCGGGCGAAGACCGGCACCTGCCGCGCGAGGGCCGGGGCGAGCTGGCGCAGCTCGTCGATCAGGCGCTCGAGTTGCTCGGGAAGGAGCGCCTGGATGCCATCCGAGAGCGCCCGCTCGGGTTGGTCGTGCACCTCGACGAGCACGCCGTCGGCACCCGCCGCCACGGCGGCACGCGACAATGCGGCCACGGTGTCGGCGCGACCGGCGGCGTGACTGGGATCGACGATCATCGGCAGGTGGCTGATGCGCTCGACCACCGGCAGGATCGCGACGTCCAGGGTGTTGCGGGTGTGGTCGGCGAAGGTGCGGATGCCGCGCTCGCAGAGCACGACCTGCTCGTTGCCCTGGTCGAGGATGTACTCGGCCGCCAGCAGCAGCTCGTCCAAGGTCGAGCTCATGCCGCGCTTCAAGAGCACCGGCTTGCGCGTCCGGCCGGCGCGTTTCAAGAGCGAGTAGTTCTGCATGTTGCGGGCGCCGATCTGGATCATGTCCACGTGCTCGGCGACGGCGTCGAGCACGTCGATGTCGAGCGCCTCGCTCACCACCGGGAGCCCCACCTCCTCGCGCACGCGGGCGAGGATCTTCAGCCCCTCGAGCCCCATGCCCTGGAAGCTGTAAGGACTGGTGCGCGGCTTGTAGGCGCCGCCGCGCAGCATGTGCGCGCCGGCCGCGCGCACGCGCTCGGCGATGCGCAGCGTCTGCTCGTAGCTCTCGACCGCGCAGGGGCCGGCGATGACCACCAGGTCGCGGTCGCCGAACGTGACCTCTCCCACCCGCACCAGGGTGTCCTGGGGCCGGAACTCCCGCGACACCAGCTTGTAGGGGTGGCTGACCCGGATGATCTCCAGCACCCCGGGCAAGGTCTCGAACAGTGCCGGCTCGACGACTCCGAGGTTGCCGGTGATCCCGATGGCGGTGCGCTGGGCGCCCGGCATCGGGTGAGCCTTCAGGCCGTGGCTCTCGACCTTGCGCACCACGCCCTCCACCTGGGAGGCCGTGGCGTCCATCTTCATGACGATGAGCATGAGGATCTCGGCGGAGCGCGCAGCGACGCGCTATCATAGCAAGGCACTCGGCCCTGCCGGCCGGTACGGAGAGCCTTCCATGCCCCCGCGTGCGCGCGCCCTCGTCGTCCTGGTCCTCGCCTTGGCCGCTGTCCCGGCGGCGGCCTACACCGTGTACTTGAAGGATGGCTCGACGATCGACGCCGAGGGCCCCTACGTCGTCGACGGCGAGCGGGCGCTCATCACGCTGCGCAGCGGCACCGCGACCGAGATGCCCTTGGCCGAGATCGACGTCGAAAAGACCCGGACGAACAACCGCGGCCTGCTCTCGGATGCTCTCGTCCTCCAGGACGGCCAGATGGTGGACATGGAGACGGCGCGCGCCGCGCAGCCGAAGCGCGAGACCCTCGCGGACCGGATCGCTCGCGGGCAGACCACCTTGAGCGCCGTTCCTCGGGCGACGCCGGGAGCGCCGGCGGCGGTGTCGGCGACTCCCGCCGTGACCTTGCCGGTGCGCGAAGAGCTCGAGGACCGCACCGCCGAGTTCCTGAAGCAGATCTTCGCCGGGGAGAGCGTGCCGGGCGTTGCGCTCTACCGCGGGGCCGTCGCCGGCCAGCCGCTGATCGAGGTCACGACCGACACGGAAGCCGGCGTCTTCCGCGGCCTGCTCGTGGCGGCCTTCGCCTTGCAACAGGCGCGCGAGGAGGCGGACGCCGCCTTGAGCGCCGTCGAGCTGCGCTTCGTCACGGCCCAGGGCAAGCCCGCCGGTGACTTCCTGCTCACGCCGGAGCTGGCCGCCGACCTGACGAGCAGCCGCGTCGCGCCGTCCGAGTTCTACATCCGCCAGGTGCGGTTCTAGGGGGCTTCCGGCGGCGTCGCCGGGGGGCTCTCCGAGAGCTCGAGGAGCACGCCGCCCGCGCTCTCCGGGTGCACGAACTGGACCCAGCAGCCGGCGGCGCCGCGGCTGGGCTCGGGACGGAGCAGCCGGGCGCCGGCGGCCCGCAACCGCGCATCGTCGGCTGCGAGAGCGTCCGTGGCGAAGCAGAGGTGATGGATGCCCGGGCCGCGGCGGGCGAGGAAACGGGCGATCGGCGACTCCTCGCTCGTCGCCTCCAGGAGCTCGATCTTGCTCTCGCCGCAGGGGATCAGCGCCACCCGTACACCCTCCCGCGGCACCTCTTCGATCGCCGCGACTTCGAGACCCAGATCCTCGTACAGCTTGCGAGCCTCCGCGATCGAATGGACGGCGATGCCGACGTGATCGATGCGGAGGATCATTCCCGCAACAGCTGCCGCGCGATCACCAAGCGCTGCACCTCGCTGGTGCCCTCGCCGATGGTGCAGATCTTGGAGTCGCGGAAGTACTTCTCGGCGCGATAGTCCTTGATGAAACCGTAGCCGCCGTGGATCTGCACGCCGCGCTCGGCGCAGAAGACGGCGGCCTCGCCGGCGTAGAGCTTGGCTTCGGCGGCGAGTCGAGTCACCTTGCCCGAGCGGTCCATCTCGAGGGCGGCGGCCAGGGTCAGGGCCTCGGCGGCGGCGATGCGCGTCGCCATCTCGGCCAGGTAGAACTGAATGGCCTGGAAGGAGGCGATCGGCTGGTCGAACTGGCGGCGCTCGCGCGCGTAGGCGAGGGCCGTGCGGTAGGCCCCCTTGGCGAGGCCGAGCCCCAGCGCCGCGATCGAGATGCGCCCGCCGTCGAGGATGGTCAGCGCCTGGACGAAGCCGTCGCCGGGCTCGCCCAGGAGGCTCTCGTCCGGGACGCGGCACGCTTCCATGACGACCTCCGCGGTGTCCGAGGCGCGGCAGCCGAGCTTGTTCTCCTTCCTGCCCGGTCGGAAGCCCGGCGTGCCCTTCTCGACGACGAAGGCGCCGATGTTGTGATGACGCGGCCCGGCGGGGTCGGTCAGCGCGAAGACGACGCAGACGTCGCCCACCGAGCCGTGGGTGGTGAAGGTCTTGGCGCCGTCGAGCACCCATCCGCCGTCGGTCCTCTTCGCCACGGAGCGGGTGCCGGCGGCGTCCGAGCCGGCGCCCGGCTCGGTCAGGCTCCAGGCGCCGATCTTCCTGCCGCTGGCGAGGTCCGGCAGCCAGCGCCGCCGCTGCGCCTCGGAGCCGAACTTCAAGATGTGGTTGACGGCGAGCGAGTTGTGCGCCGCCACCGACAGGCCCACCGAGGGATCGACCTGGGCGATCTCGTCGATGACCAGCACGTACTCGACGTAGCCCATGCCGGCGCCGCCGTACGCCTCGGGCACGAGGACGCCCAGGAAGCCGAGCTCGCCGGCCTCGCGGAACACCTCGAGCGGGAAGTGTTGGGCCTCGTCGATCTCGTCGACGATCGGGTCGATCGCCTTCGCCGCGAAGGCCCGTGCCGCCTCCTGCACGGCCCGCTGCTCCTCGGTCAGCGCGAAATTGGGACCCACCTCGCGGACGGCGGCGACGGTCATCGGCGGGAGATCCTCGCGGACCCTCAGTATGGTATCACCGCGGCACGCTGGCGATCGCTTACTGCTCGGCGCTGGGCGCCGCGGCGTCCGCTCGCGCCAAGCCCGCCAGGGCCCGCCGGCGGTTGGGCGCCACCTCGAGTGAGGCCCGGTACTCGGCTCTCGCCTCCACGGGGCGGCCGAGCTCCAGCAAGAGGTCGCCGAGGAGCTCACGCGCCGGCAGCACCGCGCCCGGCGTCACGGGATGCTTGCCCACGCGCTCCTCGAGCGCCGCCGCATCTCGCAGCAGCGCCAGCCCCTCCTCCGAGCGTCCCTCGGCGTGCGCCAGCCAAGCGGCGGCGCCCAGGCGCATCGCCTCCACCTGACCCGACCAATCGTAGGGGCCGGCGGGCGGTGAGGCGGCGAGGCCGGCCTGGATCGCCGCCAGTTCGGCGACGGCGGCCCGAGCCGCCTCGAGGTCGCCTTGATGCGCGGCACCCAGGGCGCGCGCGAAGTGGGTCGCGGCGAAGGCGTAGGGGAAGCGCTCCCAGGGCAGCTCGGCGACCGGCGGCTCGAGCGCCGCCGCCGCGCCCCAGTCGTCGCGCTCCAGCGCCCAACGGGCGGGGATCGCGGCCAGCGCGTAGCCGGCCGCGAAATTGGGATCGTCGAAGGTGCGCGCGGCGAGCGCCCGCTCCACGACCGCCCGAGCCTCCGCCTCCTGGCCAGTCTGCAGGTAGGCGTACTCGAGGTAGTCGAGGGCGTGCAGCGCGTCGAACGACGCGGCGCCCGGGAAGCGCTGCGCGACGAGCGCGTTCGCCGAGGCCTCGGAGTCGAGGTTGGAGGCGACGGCATCCTGCCAGAGGCCGAGCCTGACGAAGATGTGGCTCGGCATGTGCTGGGCGTGAGGCGAGGCTGGCGCGATGCGGGCGTAGGTGCGGGCCGCCGGCAAGGCCAGCTCGGCGAGCTCTGGGTAGTCGAAGGAGTGGATCACGTAGTGGGGAATGCCCGGGTGCTGCGGCATCGAGGGCAACAAGCCGTTCAGGATCTCCGCCGCCCGCCGCTGCTGCGCGTAGGCGGCGTCGGAGGGCGGTGCGGTAGCGACCAGCGAAAGAGCGTAGAAGATCGCCGCCTCGGGGTCTTCCGGGTGAGCGGCGGAGAGCGCCTCCATCGCCTGCCGGTAGGCGCCGGCGCGCGTGCCGTGGTCGAGCGTGTCGGCGTCGCGATAGAAGGCCCCGATCGCCGCGATATAGCCGTGCTCGCGTTCGCTGGCGTCGCCGAGCGCCGCGGCGCGCTCCGCCGCCTCGCGGCCGGCGGCCAGCTCGTCGGGGCGCGGCGGCGCCCACAGCGGATGGTAGTAGGTCATGGCGACGCCCCAGTGGGCCATCGCGCAGGCCGGATCGCGCTCGGCGACCGCCGTGAACGCATTTCGGGACTCCGCGTACCCGAACGAGTAGAGCAAGGCGACCGCGCGGTCGAACTCGGCCTGCACCTCGGGGCGACACGTCACCGGGAAGTGGACCGCGCCGAGGCCTTCCTCCGCCGCCGCGTGGTGGTGCTCGTGGTCCTGCGCCGCCACGGCCGTGCCGAGGGCGAGGACGGCGCAGAAAGTCCTGCAGAAGGTCAGAGCTCGGTGGTGGGACATGGTTTCCTCCCAGAGAATCGCTCGCGTCAGCCGCTAGTGCGCCCCGCCGCGAAGCGCTCGCGGGGGACGATCTCGAGGGGCGTCAACTCGACGCCGCTGTAGTAGTGCCGCAGGATGTCGCGGTAGTCGTGACCGCGCACCGCCATGCCGTAGGCCCCCACCTGGCAGAGGCCCACGCCGTGGCCCCAGCCGCGGCCGGTGAAGAGCCAGCCGGCCTCGCGCCCGGGCGGCGCCAGACGGCGGGCGGTGAACAGGGTGTCGGGAAGGTCGAGGGTCCAGCGCACGGCGAGGCCCTCGACGGTCAGCGACTCGCCTCCCTCGCCCGTCAAGCGCAGCGTCCCCACCCGTCCGGACACGCCGCGCTTCACGATCTCGAGACCCTGGAAGCGGAAGCCCGGGTAGCGGGTCGCCACCAGCTCGGCGAGGCGCGCGTCGCTCCGCAAGCGCCTCCAGGACGAAAGGTTGCTCGTGCGGTCGAAGGCCACCCCATCAGGGTCGATCTCGTGGACGAGGGCCAGCAGCTCGCCCGCACGCTCGTAGACCGTCAAGCGGTCGCCGGCCAGGAGGCGCAGCGTGCCGGCGGTGAAGCGGCCATCGCGGCCGCGGTAGGTGCCGAGCCGGCGGCCCAGGGCGTAGGTGTGGTGCTCGCCGTCGACCTGCACCTCGAGGGTGCCGTTGGCGAGGCCGACGAAGCGGCCGTCGCGGCGCTCGACCACCTGCAGGAAGAGGGCGAGCTGGAAGAGCAGGGGCTCGATCTCCTCTTCACCGAGCGGCCGCCCCGGGTCGCCCACCAGGATCCCCTGCTTGGCGAGATAGGCCGCCAGGCGCAGGTCCTCGGTTGGCCAGTCGGCGGGCAGGGCGGCCAGCAAGTACGGCAGGTCCTCGTCTGTGACGAACAGCGCGGAGTCGGGTCCGAGGTCGAGGAGGTCGGCCAGCGCCGCCTGCACGGCACGGCGGTCGAGCGACTCGAGGGTCGTGGCGTGGGCCTCGACGCCGCCCAAGAAGGCCAGGTGCTCGAGGCGCGCCGCCAACATGCGCGGCGCCGCCCGCGGCCCGGCCGGGGGCAGCAGCTCGACGGTGAGACCGTCGGGAAAGGCGGTCCCCGGGGGCACGCTCCCCGCGAGCTCGGCAAGCCCGGCTTCCCAGCAAGGCACGCCGCGCAGGTACGGCTCGTCCTTCAACGGAAAGACCACCTGCACGTCCTCCGTGTGGCCGCCGCAGGTCGAGCTGTAGAGCGCGTCGACCACCTCATCGCCCCAGGTCAGGATCTCGCCGGCCGTGGCCGCCACCGCCTCGTTCGACAACTCGTGCTCCGCATCGATGCCGCCGTAGACCTGGCAGCGCGGTGTGGCGCAAAGGTCGTAGCCCTCGGCCGCGAACTCGCCCAGGTTGCGGACAGCGTAGCTGCGCGCCGCGACGGCCTGGGCCTTCAAGGCCTCGAGCTCGCCGTAGACCGCCGGGCCCATCTCCTGCGGCACCACGCCCTGCAGGTACTGCTCGAGCGGCAGCTCGTTGATCAGGTTGAGGCTGCCCCGCTCGTTGAGGAACACCAAGACGCGGCCGCGGAAGCGCCCCTGGGGCAGCCGCACCGGGCTGCCGTCGAGGTTGCGCAGGGCGAGCCAGCGACCGCGCACGCGCCAACTCCTGCCACCCTGGCTCACTCGCAGCCCATCCTCGACGGTGCCGCGCGTCTCGGCGACGACCAGCGCGCCGACGACCCCCTGGGCGAGCACCGCCTCCAGCAAGCGCTCGGCCTCCTCACGGCTGGCGAGGCGGCCGAGGCGCACGCGATAGAGGTCCGTGGCGGCGTCGAAGACGGCTTCGGCGGGCTCTCCGAGCGCCGCCGTCAAGCGGGCGGCGAGGCCCTCGGCTTGGGCCTCGTCCTTGAGCGCCGCCGCCTGCACGCGCCAGGCGGTCGGCCGCGGTCCTCGCCCCGCCGGCTCGACGCGCAGCGCGGACACCACCACCACCCGGTCGCCGCCGCTCTCGACCACCAGGTCGCCCCCGCAGCACGGCAACACGATCTCCTCGAGGTCGGTGGCCAGACCCACCCGTACGCGCTCGGGAATGGCGACGCCCGCCGCGACGGGAAGGGCCAGGCCGGCGGCCAAGCCCGCGGCCGCGAAGGTCGTCCTCACGCGGCGTTCCCGGCCGTCGTCCGCTCGCTGCGCACCAGGGCGATCCAGGCCGCCGTCAAGGCGATGCCCACCACCGAGGACAGCATCGCCTGCGCAAGACCCAGCACGACGCTCACGGCCAGGTTGGCGACGAGGTCCTCGCGCAGCACGAAGTCGAAAGCGAGTGTCAACGGCGTGAAGACCAGGGTCGCCGCCATCAGGGCGGCCACGAAGACGAGCACGATCAAGAGCACACCGCCCAGCCGCCGGCCGAGAACGACGAGCCCATGGCGCGCTGCCGACAGCATGTTCGCCGTCGCGTCCGGCAGGGCCGCCGCCGAGAGCGCCGCCCACAGACCGAACGCCACCCAGCCGAAGACGATCGGCAAGGCACCGCCACAGCCGATGCCGAAGGCAGCGCCCATGCCCCACTTCATCTGACCCCAGACGACGAGCGCGATCCAGCCGACGGTGGCCAGCAGCCACGCGCTGGCCACGAGGAGGACGAGATTCCAGAAGGCGAAGAACCGCCAGACGTAGCGCGCCCCCCAGCCGCGGACGTCGCGCAAGCTGAAGGTGCGGAACCAGTCCACGCCGCGGACGGCTCCCGGCGGCGCCTGTCGGTCGGCGGCGGCCAGCACTCCGTAGATGCCGCCCTGGAAGTAACAGTAGACGAGGAAGGCGAGGAGCCAGACGACGAGCGTCGCGACACAGGCCGCGAGCAGCGCCGGGAGGTTGACGGTCAACGTCTCGAGCCAGGACGAGAGCAGGCGCTGCCAGGCCAGGGGGTTGCCGGGCGAGAAGCCGCGCACCGCATCGAAGATGCCGAAGCCGATCACCGCCAGGGGCGGCAGCAAGCCGGCGATCGCGATGACGGTCACCACCACCGACTGCAGGATCTGCACCAGGACGAGCTCCCAGTTGGCACGCAGGCTCGACATCCCGCGCTGAATGCAGTCGATCGCCGCCAGGCCCACCGCGCCTCCTCGCTCCCCGCCTCTAGGAGGCGACCATGACCTCGCGCCGGAAATCCTCGGCCTCGATCACCACCGGGCGGGTCATCTGGTAGAGGCGGCTCACCAACAGGGCGGGGATGCGGGCGGCGAGGACCTCGGGGGCCTCGCGCCGCTCGGCGACGGCGTCCGACCCCTCGAGCCGGAAGTTGGTGGTGAAGACGGTCGGTAGCCGCCGCATGTACCGCCCGTTCATGATCAAGTAGAGGGTGTCGTTGACCCACGGCGTCGGCTTCTGCGCCCCCAGCTCGTCGAGCACCAGGATCTCGGCCTCGGTGACCGGGTCGAGGACGTCGGCCTTCGACTCCTCGGAGCCGCGATCGAAGGTCGATTGGATGTCGTGAACGAGGGTCGTGAAGTCGACGAACAGACCGCGCACTCGATAGCGCTCGACGAGCGTTCGCAGCACGCCCGCCGCGAGGTGGCTCTTGCCGACCCCGGGCCGCCCGATCAAGAGCAGGCCGCGCTCGGCGAAGCGCCCGTCCGGCTGCACGAAGTCGTCGACCCAGCGCTGGCAGATGGTGCGCGCCCGAAAGAGCTGCTCGCGGTCCTGCGGCTTGTGGCTCTCGATGTTGAAGTTGCCGAGCGTGCAGTCGCGGTAGAGCGGCGGGATGCGCGCTGCGGCGAGCAGCCGCGGCACCCGCTCCGCATCGCGGCACTCGCACGGCCGCGCCGTGCCGGCGCCGCCGTCCTCCGCGAGGACCCAGCCCCGCCCCTCACAGCGAGGACAAACGGCCTCCACATCGCCCGGCATGCGCCCGATGCTAGCACCGGCCTTCGGCCCCGCACGCCGCTCTCGGCCGTGCCCGCCTCTCCCCCACCGCTACTCGACCGATACCGAGTCGAGCTCGACTGGCACCTCGGGTTGCAGGCAGTTATCCACCACCTGGGTGAGGAAGCCGAGGTCGCCCCCGTCGGTCCAGTAGGACTCGAACGGCGAGTTGGTCAGCCAGACGAGCTGGCCGGTGCCGCCGCCGGGGAAGTCCGAGCCCTTGAAGAACAGGCTGTCGAAGCCGTCGCCGTTGACGCCCACGACCTGGAGGTTGGCGTCGGTGGGACGCAGCTGGTAGAAGGCCGCTTCGGCGGTCGCGAAGGTCATCGAGCCGGGGAGGCCCGCGCCCATGGGGTGGCCGGCGTCGACCAGCGTGAAGTGGGGCGCCGAGCTGATCTCCCAGCAGATGTCCACGGTGTCGACGTCGAGCAGCGAGGCGTCGACGCCGTCGACGAACGGCTGGTAGCAGGTGCCGCCGAACCAGCAGACCCGCTTGCCGGCGTCGATCGCGTTCTGGCGCACCGCCGCGACGCTCGGCGGGTCGACCGCGCCGCCGTCCATGCCGATGAAGACGATGTCGTAGGGCCCGAAGTCGATGCCGGTCCACACCTCGGAGCCGATGACGTCGAAGTTCTGGCCGAGACCGCTCAGGATGCTGTCGAGAATCGTCGAGGTGGTCTCGATCAGCAGGATGTTCCCGCCGCGGATGATGTACTGGTTGCCGGGACCGACCTCGCTGCTACTGGCGGTCTGGGCTCGCGCGGCAGAGAGACCGGCCAGCGCCAGGGCGGCGAAACAGAGACCGACGACGAGCGACTTGCGGTGCAACGGCATGGCAATCTCCTTGTGGGCCTCGGGTGGCTGGCCGACGAGCGTTGGCTTCTGGAACCACCTATTCTGATGAGATCCACCGCTGCCGCGCAAGCTCCCCGACTCCTATCATCCCGCGCCTAGCGCCGCCGCCTGCGTTGATACCTCCTCGTCCCGTGATCTTGGCGCTCCGGGGATGTCTCCTGCGTGTACAAAGGAAGGGGTATGGACCCGAAGACAGAGGTCCAGCGCGTACCCCACCCGTGTTACGATCACACCTACTCGAGGGGGAGATTCAGGGGACAGCGCGGGCCGGCCCGGCCGGCCCGGCACTGGCCGGCGTGCAGCAGAAGCGTCGGGGTCCTCTAACGGACGCCTCCGCTGCCGCCGGGAGGGCTGCGCGCGTGGAGGGTGCTGCCGACCCATCGCTGGCCGCCACGGCTTCCGCCAAGTCGCCGGCGCTCACGCGCCCGGGCGCCGACCCGGTCGCCGAGGCGGTCCAGTCCTTCCAACAGGGCGCCGACCGCGAGGGGAGCTTTCGCCTCCTCGTCGAGCAGCACTCGGCCGCCATCGAGCGTTTCTTCGGCCGCCGCG
>CAYXXN010000058.1:0-15005 GCA_964469055.1 uncultured Thermoanaerobaculia bacterium | reverse complement strand
TGTCCTTGGCGATGACCCGCTCATAGTCCGGGAAGGTGCCCTCGAGAATCCGACAGACCAGCTCCCGCCGACCGAGTCGGAACGACAGGTGGTGCTCCCCTCTCGCAAGCGAGAGTTCCTCGCCACCCTCGAACCGCTGCAGCTCCTGTAGGGCCTTGCGAGGCACCAGCACGCTGTCCGGCCCCTCGACCGACTCGACAGCATTCTGCACCAACGCGAGGCGGTGCCCATCGGTTGCCACCAGCTCCATGCTCCCTTTGCCAAATTTGAGGAGCGCTCCATTCAACTGGAAGCGCGACTCCTCCGTCGACACCGCAAACAGCACTCGGCCAATCATCCGCTGCATCTGCTCGAAGGCGAGTCGCGTCGCCTTCCCACCCTCGACCTTCGGCAAGGTTGGGAAGTCCTCCGGCGAGAGTCCGTGGATCTTGAAGCGCGACCGCCCAGCCCGGATCGCTAGTCGGCTCGACCCATCGAGAGCCAGCTCCAACTCTTCGGCCTCGACAGCCCGCACGATCTCCAGGAACTTCCGTGCTTGGACCGCGATGCCGCCTGGCACCTTGACCTCTGCAGCACACCAGGTCGTCAGCGACACATCGAGGTCTGTGGCGGCAAGATGAACTCCATCAGTCTCCGCCCGCAGGAGGATGTGTGAGAGCACAGGAATCGTCGTCCGTCGCTCGACGATGCCCTGCATCGGCGCCAGCTCGGCCAAGAATTCCGCTCGCTGGACTCGTACCTCCATTCCACTCTCCTTCGAGTAACCCTGAACTCTATAGCACAGTCGTAGTCGTCAATAGGTGCTGTGGAGCGTGCGGAAACGACGGTTGGGAGATGCTACCTCCTCCTGGTTTTGTCCTCCGCCGTACGTGGAAGAGCTCTGTGGATCGGCTGTGGAAGGTGAGGAACCGAGCCTCGCTCCCGGGCGAGAGTGGAGCGATTTCCGCCGAACTTCAACAGCTCGTCCGCAAAGCGGCGAGGAGGGCTCCCGCTAGGTGAAATGCTGAGTGATCTGGTCGAGGGTGCGGTCGAGGTCGGCGTCCTCACGACGGAGCTTCTCGATCTTGTCGACCGAGTAGATGACGGTCGAGTGGTGCTTATCGTTGAACTGCTTGCCGATCTCGGGGTAGGAGAGATCGGTCAGTCTCTTGCACAGGTACATCGCCACCTGGCGGGGAAAGGTGATCTGCTTGGAATTGCTCTTGCTCTTGATCTCGGAGACCTTGAGGCCGTAGTGCCGAGCGACATGCTTGATGAGCTCCGAAGGCAGGACCCGTTGGTCCTCTCGGAGAAGGATGTCCTTGAGTGTCTCCTTGGTGAGCTCGAGGGTGAGTGGTTTGGCGGTCAGGGAGGCAAAGGCGATGACTCGGTTGAGCAGGCCTTCGAGCTCGCGGATGTTCGACTTCACCTGGTTGGCGATGAAGATCGCGACGTCGTCGGGAAGATCGACGACGTCCTGCTCGGCTTTACGCCGGAGGATGGCTACCTTGGTCTCGAGGTCGGGTGGCTGGATGTCGGCGGTCAAGCCCCACTCGAAGCGGCTCCGCAGCCGCTCCTCTAGATCCCGCAGATGGCGGGGGGAGGCATCCGAGGTGAGGACGATCTGCCGTTGCCGGGTGTAGAGCGTGTTGAAGGTGTGGAAGAACTCCTCCTGGGTGCGTTCCTTGTTGGCCAGGAATTGGATGTCGTCAACCATCAGGACGTCGATCGAGCGATAGCGCTCCCGGAACTCGTGCATGCGGTTGAAGCGCAGCGAGGAGATGAGTTCGTTGACGAACTGCTCGGCCGGGAGGTAGAGAACCTGGAGATGGCTCTGCCGGCTGCGGATCTGGTGGCCGATGGCGTGCAAGAGGTGGGTCTTGCCGAGGCCCACCCCGCCGTAGAGGAAGAAGGGATTGTAGCTGCCGCCGGGGTTGTCGCCGATCGAGCGTGCGGCGGCGTGCGCGAACTGGTTGGAGCTGCCGACGACGAACTTGTCGAAGGTGTAGCGTGGCGAGAAGGGATCGCGCCCAACGGCCTTCTCGCGCAAGGGCGGCTCGGCGCTGCCGGCGACGCGGAAGAGCACCTCGAAAACGGGCCCGGCGAGCTGGCTGATGGCGTGGTCGACGGCGGGCCGGTAGCTGTGCTCGAGGGTGTGGAGAAAGCGCTCGCTCGGGGCGACGAGCTCCAGCCGCTCGGCGCTCTCGGCTCCCAACTTGAGCGGCTGGATCCAGGTAGAGAACTCCTCCGGATCGAGCGTGCTCTTCAAGCGCTCGCGCAGGCGGTGCCAGAGCAGCTCGGTCATGGCGCGACAACCGCCGTCCACAGGCTGTGGAAAACCTGTCGATCGTGTGACGCCTTGCCGGAGAGTGAGGCGTCAGCGGTCAGCGGAGCGCGGGATGTTAGCGCCGCGACGCACGGGAAGCAAGAGGCACGGAGCGCCGGGCGCGCCGCGGGCGGACACTGCCTCCTAGAAGGGCTCTGCCAGCCGCGTGAGCTCGACCGGCAGCTCGAGCAGTTGCGGTGCGCGCGGCGCCAGCGCGGCTTCGAGCGCGGCGAGCGGCGAGCGCGCCGCGAGCGTGCGACGACCCTCGAGGATCTCGAGCCACGAGGGCGGCTCGGGGTAGTAGCCGACGGCGAGATCGCTGGCGGTCAGGCCGGCCGCCTCGGCTGCGAGCTCGAGCGCGCGATCAAGCGCGCCGAGCTCGTCGACCAGGCCGAGCGCCAGCGCCCGTTCACCCGACCAGATGCGGCCGCGGGCGAGCTCCTCGACCGCCGCCGGAGCGAGGCTGCGCCCCTCGGCTACGTGGGTGACGAAGCGCCGGTAGATGGCTTCCATCTGGGTCCGGAAGCGTTCTTCCTGAACGGGGCTGAAGGTCGAGAGCGTCGAGTAGAAGTCGGCGTTGGCGCCGCGCGAGAGGGAGTCGTGAGAGATCCCCAGCAGCTCCTGCTGAAAGCGCCGGGTGACGAGCTTGCCACCGACGACGCCGATCGAGCCCGTCAAGGTCGCTGCCTCGGCGACGATCTTCGTCGTCCGGGACGCGATGTAGTAACCGCCGGAGGCGGCGAGGCTCGACATCGAGACCACGACCGGCTTCGCCTCGGTGAGCCGCACGACCTCGCGCAGCATCAGCTCCGAGGCCAGGGCCGAGCCGCCGGGGCTGTCGATGCGCAGGACGACCGCGGCCACGGCGGAGTCGTCGGCGAGCTCCGAGAGCAACTCGGCGAGGTCTTGAGAGCCCAGGTACCGCTGCTGACTCCAGGGCTCGAGCCCGCCTTCTCCGCGCACGATGATGCCCTGGGCGAAAACGACCGCCAAGCGCTTGCCGAGTCGTGGAGCGCCCCCGTACTCATCGAGGTCGGTGAGCGCCGCCCCGCCCGTCTCCTCGAGCAGGCGGCTCTCGAACTCGTCGGGGTAGGCGAGCTCGTCGACCAGGCCGAGCTCGAGGGCGCCCTCGGCGGTGTAGGGCGCGCCGTCGAAGAGCTCGCGCACCTTGGCCTCCGGCAGCCTGCGAGCCTCGGCGACGGCGGCGACGATCTGGCCGTAGAAGTCGTCGAGCAGCGCTCCCAGGGCCTCCTCGGCCGGCGGGGAATGCTCGGTTGCGGTGTAGGTCTCGCTGGCGCTCTTGTACTCGCCGATGTGGTCGAACTCGGGCTCGATCTTGAGTTTGTCGAGCGTGCCGCGCAGGAAGACACTGTCGGCCAGCAAGCCGAGGAGATTGACGTCGGAACCCGGCGTCAGGGCGATGCGCCGGCAGGCGGTCGCCAGGAAGTAGTCGAGTGTGCCGTTGGTGCCCTCGCCGGCACCCTCGAGATAGCAATCGACCTGCTTGCCCGCCGCGCCGAGCGAAAGCGCCAAGCGGCGCAGTTCCTGCGCCTGCGCGAGCCCCATGCTCGCGTCCCGGATGTAGAGGGCGAGGCCCTTGACCCCTTCGTCCCGCCGAGCGCGGCGGATCGCCCGATAGATCGTGGCCAAGCTCTGGCGCGGTGTCACGTCGAGGAAGGGGAGGCGCGGCTCCGGGGAGTAGTCGACCAGTGGCTCCTCGAGCCGCAGCGAGAGGACGCGCGCCGTCCCCATGGAGGGCGCCGCCCGCCCCGCCAGCGCGATGGCACCGATGGCAATGGCCACCGCCAGGCCGAGCAAGACGAGGAAGATGATCAGGAGTTTCTTCATCGGGTGGTTGGCACGTCGATTGCTAGGAGAGAGGGCATGTTCGATGAGTGGGGAGGTTCCCCTCCGAGTTCGAGACCAACCTCACCTTCGGAGATCCGCTGGGTCTCCGTCCACGCATTCCCCCACTCGCCCCTTGATCCGTCAAGGGGACTCGTCGTCAACCCAACCTCAAGGAACCTCCCCCCTCCTCCTTTCTATCACCCGAGCGCGGATCAGCCACGCTGCGCGCTCGGCTCCCTGATAGCCGCCTGGTAGGCTGCGGCGCGTCCAGGTGACGCGCCGCTCTGACCACTCTGCGGACCGAGAGCAGCTCGCGCGGGTCGCGCGGCGCCGCGTGGCGCTGCTCGGCTGGTACGAGGGTCATCGCCGGGACCTGCCGTGGCGTCGCACCCGCGACCCTTACGCGGTGTGGATCTCGGAGGTGATGCTGCAGCAGACCCGGGTCGAGACAGTGGTCCCGTACTACGAGCGCTTCCTGGCGCGCCTCCCGACCGTGGAGGCGCTCGCTCGAGCCGAGGGCGAGGAGGTCCTGGCGCTGTGGTCCGGGCTGGGCTACTACCGGCGGGCGCGCGCCCTCGCGGCGGCGGCTCGCGCGGTGGTCGAGGCGGGAGATTTTCCGCGCACCGCGGCGGCTCTCGAGGCCCTTCCTGGGGTGGGTCCCTACACCGCGGCGGCGGTGGCGAGCATCGCCTTCGGCGAGCCGGTGCCGGTCATCGACGGCAACGTCGAGCGGGTGGTGGCGCGGCTGCTCGCCTTGGCCGGCGACCCACGGCGGGGCGGAGCTCGCCGCCGGCTGGCGGCGACGGCGGCTGCTTTGCTGGCACTGGGGCGTCCGGGCGAGAGCAATCAGGCGTTGATGGAGCTCGGGGCGACGCTCTGCCGGCCGCAGCGACCGCGCTGCCGTGAGTGCCCGCTGCGTCCCGCCTGCCGGGCCTGGGCGAACGGGCGCCCCGAGCGCTATCCCCGGGCGCGCCGGCGCAGGGCCACCGAGCGCCGGCAACTCCAGGTGGCGCTCGTCGAGCGCGGCGGCCGCGTGCTCCTGGTGCGGCGCGGCGACGGCGAGGAGTTGCTCGCCGGCACCTGGGAGCTGCCGTGGGCGGCGGGTGCTCGCCGCGGCGCGGCCGCGCGCCTCGCCCAACGTTACGGTGGTGACTGGCAGCTCGGCGAGGAGAGAGCCCGGCTCACCCACACCATCACCCATCGCCGCCTGGAAGTCACCGTGCGCCGCGCCAGCTTCGCGGCCGGGTCGGTGTCGGTCGCCGACGACCGGCCGGCGCGCTGGGCGCAGCGCGGCGAGATCGCCGCGCTGCCCGTCTCGGCGCTGGTCCCGAAGATCCTCGCGGCGGCCGCGCTCAGGCGAGCGCCAGGCTCGCCGGCGCGCTGCCGCCCGCCAGCAGGTGGAAGCCGATCAGCTTCTCGTCGCTCTCGCGCAGCCGCTCGGCCATGAGCGAGCAGAGCAACCGCAGCAGGCGAGCCGAGGAGACGTGCTCGAGCTGCAGGAGACCTTCGACGACGTCGCGGCGGATGGCGAGCACGACGGCGCCCTCGGCGTGGGCCTTGGCGGTGGCGGATCGCTTCTCGCGGTCGATCAGGGCCATCTCGCCGAAGTAGGCGCCGCGGCCGAGGAAGGCGAGCGCCTCCTCGCCGGCGCCGTGGATGAGCTTGCTGATCATCACCTGACCGTCGAGGACGAGATACATGGCCTCGCCCACGTCGCCCTCACGGAAGATCACCTCGCCCGGGTCGAAGCGCTCGTGCCGCGACAGCGAGGCCAAGAAGTTGGTCTCCATAGGGGAGAGCCGCTGTTCGGCGAAGACGGCCCGCCGGGCAGCGAGGTCGACCGAGCGGTCCCGGCGGCCGACGGCGACGTGGGCGGGCACCTGCGGCGCCGACTGCGGCGGGCGGAAAAAACTCTCGAGCCGCCGGTTCGACTGCCGCAACTTCTGAGCGAGGCTGCGCCAGAAGGCCCAGAGCATGGCGAGCTCGAAGCGGGCGTCGCCCTCGGCGACGGAGAGCAGCCGGTCGGTGTCGATGACCACGGCCTCGAGCTCGCCCCCGGCCACCGCATCGCCGGCGCGCGTCCGGTGGTCGAAGAGGCCCTGCTCGCCCAAGAGCTCGCCGGCCCCGACCTCGGCGTAGACGTAGGGGCCGAAGTGGGTGCCGCGCACCAACCGCGCCTCGCCGGCGACGACGGCGAAGGCCTCACGCGAGGGGTCCCCGTGACGGAAGAGGTCGGCCCCGGCGGGGAAGGCCTGCCCCCAGGAGCAGGCAGCCAAGGCCTCGAACTCTTTCTCGCTCAAGTGCGACAGCGGGCGGATGCCCTCGAGGCGCTCGCGGACGCCGGCCACGGCGCCAAATTTACGGCAGCCCGGCGGCTCTCACTGTGACGCGTTCCTCAGGGCGCCCGCGGCGACCTCGAGCACCTCTACCGCCGCGGCGAGTTGGCGCTCGCTGATGACCAGCGGCGGGGAGATCTGCGCCACCCTCCCTTCCGGGCCGCCGGCCAGGAGGAGCACCCCACGCCTTAGAGCGCCGGCGACGAAGGCGGCGGCGGCCGGCGCGCTCACCAGCTCGATGCCCCAGAGCAATCCGCGGCCGCGCACGGCGCGTACGGCGGGAAAGCGCGCCGGCCAAGCGGCGAGGCGCCGGGCCAGGCGGCGGCCGAGGCGGGCGGCGCGTGCCACCAGCCGCTCCCGGGCGAGCACGTCGAGGGCGGCCAGGGCCGCCGCGCAAGCGAGCGGGTGAGCGACGAAGGTGGCGGTGTGGCGCGCCTCGCCGGAGGCATCCCAGCTCGCCATCACCTCGGCGCGGCCCAAGACGGCGGCGATGGGCAGCCCGCCGCCGAGTGCCTTGCCGCAGCAGATGAGGTCGGCGGGTGTTTCGAGCTCGGGCGGCCCGGCGAAGAGCCGGCCGCTGCGCCCGAAGCCGGTCAAGATCTCGTCCAGCACGAGCAGCGAGCCCCGCGCCGCGGTGGTACGACGCAGCGCGGCGAGCCAGCCCGGCGGCGGCAGGTGCACGCCCTCGCGGCCGACGATCGGCTCGACGATGGCCGCCGCGACCTCGCTCCCCGCCAGGGCCGCCACCAGCTCGCCGGCCGGGCAACCGTAGGGGAGGCGGACAATTTGCCCGTGGAGGTGGGGTGCGGCGGGGGCGCGGAAGGCGGGGCGCGAGGTGACGTTCAAGGCACCGAGGGTCACCCCGTGGTAGGCGGGCTCGAAGGCGAGGATGCGCGGCCGGCCGGTGGCCAGGAGAGCCGTCTTCAGCGCCACCTCGACGGCGTCGGCGCCGGAGACGGCGAAGAAGACCCGTGGCCGCGGTAGCGGGGCCAGTCGACAGAGCCGGCGGGCCAGGGCGAGGCGCGCCGGGTGGCCGTGCGCGTCGGCGAGTCCGTGCACGAGAGCGGCCGCTTGGGCGGCGAGCGCCGCCACCACTCGCGGGTGGCGATGGCCGACCGCGGCCACGCCGAAGCCCGCCGTCAAGTCGATGTAGCGGTTGCCGTCGACGTCGACGACATTGGCTCCGCGAGCCTCTTGCCAAAGGATCCCGGGTGGGGCCGCCTCGGCGGCCTCGTACGAGCGCAAGGCCCGCGACAGCCGGCGGGCGCGTGGCCCCGGCGGCGGCACCACGATGCGTGGCAGGAGGTCGCCACGGGCGAGCGCCGGCCGGCCGCCGGCGGCAGGTGCTCGTCGGGGCAGGGTCAGAGCTCCCGGCGGCCGGCCAGCGAGCGAGCCAGCGTGACCTCGTCGGTGTACTCGATGTCGCCCCCCACCGGCAGACCGAACCCCAGACGCGTCACCCGCACGCCCTTGCCCTTGAGCAGGCGGGCGAGATAGAGCGCCGTCGCCTCCCCCTCGACGTTCGGGTTGGTGGCGAGGATCACCTCCTCGACGCCAGCCAAACGCTCGAGGAGCCGCCCGACGCCGAGACGCTCGGGGCCCACGCCCCGCTGCGGCGAGAGGGTGCCGTGCAGGACGTGGTAGAGGCCGTGGTACTCGCCGGTGCGCTCGAGGGGCCGGATGTTGAACGGCTCCTCCACGACGCAGATGCGTGCGCGGTCGCGGCTCGGATCCGCACAGGTGGCGCACGGGTCGCAGTCGGTGATGGCCCCGCACACCGGGCAGTGGAAGAGCTGCTGGATCTCGACGATCGCCTCGGCGAGCGCCCTGGCCTCGGCCTCCGGGGTCTTGAGCAAGTGGTGGGCGAGACGAGTGGCCGTCTTGTTGCCGATGCCCGGCAGCCGAGCGAGCTCGTCCACCAGGTGGGCCATCGGATCGGTGGCGCGCGTCACGGCGAGAGTTAGAAGCCCGGCAGTCCGCCGGAGAGCGCGCCGGCGAGGCCGCCCATCTTCTCGCGCATCGTCTCGTCGACCCGCCGCCCCGCTTCGTTGACGGCGGCGAGCACCAGATCCTGCAGCATGCCGGGGTCGCTGGGGTCCATCACCTCGGAGTCGATGCGCACCGCGAGCAATTGCTTCAAACCGTTCATGGTGACCGTCACCATGCCGCCGCCCACACTCGCCTCGAGGGTGGTTTCGGCGAGCTCGCGTTGGAGACGCTCCTGCATCGCCTGGGCCTGCTGCATCATCTTGTGGACGTTCATGACTCCTCGCTGTGAGGCGCTGGTTCGATCGACTCGACGGTGCCGCCGAAGATGTCGAGGGCCGCCTGTACGGTCGGATGGGCGAGGACCGGGTCGCCGGCGGCTACGGCGAGTGCCGGTTTGGGTCTCTCGCCCTCGACGATGCGCCACGAGGCGCCCGGGCCCCAAACCTCGGCCACGCTGCGGGCGAAGGTCTCCCGATTGGTCTCTCGTGTGAGGGCACGGGAGAGGAGCGTGTCGCCTGCCGGCACGTGCAGGGTGAGGACCCCGTGCGCGAACTCGAGCTGCGCGAGGCTCTCGACCTGGGCGGCGAGCGAGGCGCGGTAACGGCTCAAGAGCGAGCGGAAGGCCTCGACCCCCGCCGGGGGTGGGGTCGCCCTCGGCGGGAGCGGTGTGGGGGCGGCCGCCGGCGGATCGACGAGGTCGTCGCCGTGCGGTGCCGGGCCTGGGCTGAGGGCGGTGGGCTGCGGCGGCGGCGCCGGGGCACGCACCGGCTCGCCGCCGGAGAGCAGCCTCTCGATGGCGGTGAGCTTCGGCAGCTCGGCAGCGCGCAGCCAGGCGATCTCGGCGGCGAGCATCCCGGCCTCGCTGCGGCGCACCGTCTCCTCGCTGCCCAGCAAGAGGTGGATGATGCGCAGCAGGTTCTCGTAGCCGGCCCGTCGCGCCAGCTCGGTCACCGCCCCCGCCTCCTCACCGGGCATCTCGGCGCCAGCTCCCGCCGCTCCCAGGGCCATGTGCAGGGCATCGCGGCAGTAGCCCAGGAACTGGCCGTAGACGTGCCGCGGATCGCGACCCTCGCTCTCGATCTCTGCCGCCACGGCCGACGCCGAGGAGCCCTCGCCGCCCAGGATGGCCGCGAGCAGGCGATGGTGGACCTCGGCCGCGACCCCTCCCGAGAGTCGGCTCGCGTCCTCCTCGGCGATCGTGCCGGAGCCGTAGGTGGCGAGCTGATCGAGGAGAGCCACGGCGTCGCGCACGCTGCCCTCGGCGGCCCGGGCGATGGCGGCCAGGGCGCGCGAGGAGACGGTGATCTCCTCGGCCTCAGCGAGCTGGCGCAAGTGATCGGCCAGCCGACCGAACGCGACGCGGTGGAAGGTGAACTCCTGGCAGCGCGAGAGGATCGTCGCCGGGACCTGTTCGACCTCCGTGGTGGCGAAGATGAAGACCAGGTGGGGCGGTGGCTCCTCGACGATCCTCAGGAGGGCGTCGAAGGCCTGGCGGGAGAGCCGGTGAACCTCGTCGAGGACGACGACCTTGTAGCGGCCGTGGACCGGCTTGTAGCGCAGGGTCTCGACCAGCTCGCGGACCTGCTCGACCTTCGAGTAGGTGGCGGCGTCCACCTCGAGGATGTCGAGGTCCGCCTCGATCGGCGACTCGTCCGGGGTACCGGGGGTCGCCTCACGGCCGTTCAGGGCGCGAGCGAAGATCCGCGCCACGCTCGTCTTGCCGACGCCGCGAATGCCCGAGAAGAGGTAGGCCTGGGCGATGCGGCCCTCGGCCAGGGCGTTTTCGAGAGCCGTCACGACGTGCTGCTGGCCGATGACCTCGGCGAAGGTGCGCGGCCGCCACTTGCGGGCGAGGACCTGGTAGGTCATGCGCGGGCGGGAGGGGCCGAGGAAGGGCTCCGGCTGACTCTGCGGCACCCGGCCGGAGCGCCTTATCGCTGCTCCCTTCCGGGCCTGACGAGGTTCGGTGCCCGGCCGATGCACAGGACCCGAGCCCTTCCTCGGCCCCTGGGGGCGTTGATGGTACGTCGGGCCCGCGGGTGTGTAAAGCGCGCCCGGTGGTAACATGCGCGCCCCGTTCGGCCGGGGCGGAGCTCTCCATGGACGATGCCGCGTGGATGCGCGAGGCCCTGGGCGAGGCGCGGCGGGCGCTCGCCCTGGGCGAGGTGCCTGTCGGGGCGGTGGTGGTGCACGAGGGCCGAGCCATCGGCCGCGGGCACAACCGGCGCGAGATCGACCGCGATCCATTGGCTCATGCCGAGTTGGCGGCGATCGCCGAGGCGGCGCGGGTCATCGGCGGCTGGCGGCTCTCCGGCTGCACGTTGTATGCGACCCTCGAGCCGTGCGCGATGTGCGCCGGCGCCCTGGTCAACAGCCGGGTCGCGCGGTTGGTCTACGCTGCCGCCGACCCCAAGGCCGGGTTCTGCGGCAGCCTCGGGGACCTGGTGCGGGACGGGCGGCTCAACCACCGCCTGGAAGTGACGGCCGGCGTGCTGGCCAGGGAGAGCGGGGAGTTGCTGCGGGAGTTCTTCGCCGGGGTGCGTCGCGCGGTTCGTTGACAGTCGTTTTTCGGGAGAGGTGACCGAGTGGCCGAAGGTGCACGACTGGAAATCGTGTGCAGGGTCAAAAGCTCTGCCGCGGGTTCGAATCCCGCCCTCTCCGCCAGAGTTTCTTCGAGAACACGGAGAGGTGCCGGAGTGGTCGATCGGGGCGGTCTCGAAAACCGTTGTCCGGGCAACCGGACCGTGGGTTCGAATCCCACCCTCTCCGCCAAATCAGTCGCCGGCCGCACTCGCTCTAAGGACCGACTCCATGCCGTTAGAATCCGCGCCAACTTGAATGTCGGTGCCTCCTGGCGCTCGCCTCGGACCCTATGAACTCGTCGCGCTCCTCGGCGCGGGCGGCATGGGGGAAGTGTACCGGGCCGTCGATACACGGCTGAATCGCCCGGTTGCCGTCAAGTTTCTCTCCCCGCATCTGGCCGATCCATCTGCGCGGCGTCGTTTCCAACAGGAAGCGCAGACGGCGTCTGCCCTCAACCATCCGCACATTCTGACCGTCCACGAAGCCGGAGAGCTCGAAGGCCGTCAGTATCTGATCACCGAGTTCATCGACGGCGGCACGCTCAAAGATTGGGGGCGCGCCGGAAAACGTTCGTGGCGGGAGGTCGTGGAACTCCTCCTTGGCGTTGCCGACGGGCTGGCCGCGGCACACGCGATCGGCATCTTGCACCGCGACATCAAGCCCGAAAACATTCTGGTCACGAAGAGCGGCTACGCGAAGCTTGCCGATTTTGGGCTCGCCAAGTTGGAGGAGCTCGCGACCTCTGAAGCCATCACTCGCGCTCCCACCGAGGGCGCCACGCGACTGGGAGTAATCCTCGGCACAATCGCGTACATGTCGCCCGAGCAAGCATCCGGCAAGCCCCTGGACGCCCGCAGCGACATCTTTTCGTTTGGCGTCGTGCTCTACGAACTGCTTGCCGGACGACGGCCGTTCGATGCCAAGACGGATCTCGAAATCTCGCTGGCCATCATCCACGGCGCGCCGGCGCCGCTGCCGCTCGAGCTTCCGGTCGCCTTGCGAATGGCACTAGAGAAGGCCCTCGAGAAAGAGGCGGCGGACCGCTATCAGTCGATGCGTGAGATGGTGGTCGACCTGCGCAGGCTGGCGCGACAGCAATCGCAGCTGGGGTCGCCGCCAGCCGTTGCGGGCTCCGGGTCTCGAGCGCGGCGGGTGTGGGCTGTAGGCATCTTACTCGCTGTCCTCGCCGCGGTGTGGGCGATACGTGCATCGAGTCGGAGGGCTGGTGCACCGGGAGTCGTCGAAAACCCGCTTGCCAATGCTCGGTTTACGCGCTTGACGGACTTCGACGGGGCCGAGCTCGACGCGGCCATTTCGCCCGATGGCAGGTTCGTCGCATTCGTGTCCGATCGCGAAGGGTCATTCGATGTGTGGCTGACCCAGGTGGGGAGTGGAGTTTTCCGCAATTTGACCGTCGGCAAGGACACCGCGCCGCCAGCGACGGTGAGAACTCCTGGGTTTTCGGCCGACGGTTCGCAAATCTGGCTGGGCGGTGGTCCCGGAAGAAGACTGCAGCTCATGCCTCTGATGGGAGGGGCGCCGCGCGCGTTCTTGAGCGACCGCGTCGTGAACATCGCGTGGTCTCCAGACGGCTCGCGTCTGACGTATCACACGCGCGATCCGGGTGACCCTCTGTTCGTGGCGGACGGCGACGGCTCGAACGCGCGACAGATCTTCGTCAGCCCAAACGCCGGCGGACACAACCACTTTCCCGTCTGGTCTATGGATGGTCGCTGGATTTTGTTTGTCAGCGGCAGTCCTGCAACCAGTCAGATGGATTTGTGGCGCATCGCTTCCGTCGGCGGAACGCCAGAGCGTCTGACGCAGCACGATAGCGAGGTCGGTTATCCAACGCCGATCGACCCGCGCACTGTCGTGTATGTCGCACGCGACGCCGACGGAGCGGGGCCATGGCTTTGGGCTCTTGATGTGGAGCGCCGAATCACACGCCGCGTGAGCCTTGGACTCGAGAAATACACATCGGTGTCGGCTGGTGCCGATGGCAGGCGACTCGTCGCCACTGTCGCCAATCCCACCGGCAAGCTTTGGAGTGTGCCGATCCTCGATCGCCCGGCCGACGAACGGGACGCGAAACCCTTTCCGCTCCCGACCGTGAACGCGACTGCGCCGCAATTCGCGAAAGGCTCGCTGTTCTATTTGTCCTCGGGCAGTGCCGGGAACGGCCTCTGGCGGTACCTCGACGGACAGGCACGCGAAATCTGGCGAGCGGCACCCGGTCGCTTGCTCGAGCCACCGGCAGTCTCGCCCGACGGAGCTCGAGTCGCTGTTGCGCTGCCGCGAAGCGGGAAACTCCGCATGCACGTGCTCTCAGCCGATGGCGCCGAGCTCCAGGCATTGACGGACGCGGTTGACATACGAGGCGCCGCCAGCTGGTCGGCCGATCAGCAGTGGATCGTCACGGGTGGCGACGACGGCAATGGCGCCGGACTGTTCAAGATTCCAGTTGATGGTGGCGTGCCCGTTCGGCTTGTCGGCGGACAGGCGCTCGATCCTGTGTGGTCTCCAGACGGGACCTTGATCGTCTATGCGGGCGCGGACGTGGGTGCGCTGGCGCCGCTTCTCGCCGTTTACCCTGATGGGACGCCCTTCGGCCTGCCGGCGATCCAGGTGCGACGCGGGAGCGAGGGGGGGCGTGCTCGGTTTTTGCCTGACGGCACGGGCCTGATCTACATGCAGGGATTCGGCCTCTCCCAAGACTTTTGGCTGCTCGAGTTGGCGACGAAGAGATCTCGACAGCTTACCAGGCTGAATCACCAGGCAGCCATGTGGAGTTTCGATGTCAGCGCAGATGGTAAGGAGATCGTCTTCGATCGATCCCGCGACAATTCCGATGTCGTTCTCATCGATCTTCCGCCGAAATGACCACGGAAATTGCGGGGCTTCGCCCAGCACGGCCGGGGCTCGATCACTAGACGAGGACGCAGATCATGGGCGTTGCGGCGTGCCCGAGTCTTCAGTCGTGGATCGTCACGCGAGACAGGAAATTCCTGTGGATGATCTCGAATTTTTTGAGCCAGAGTTCGAGGACGAACGACCACCCGACCCGCAACAGAAGCTCGCTCGCGACGAGCTGGAGCGCTTCTTCGACGAGCATCGTGAGGAGGTCTTTTTTTCCAGGCAGCTTGAGGTGCAAGTCGAGCACAAGTACTTCCACTGGATCACGAACCGAGCTCTGCGTCAGCTGGCGGAGGAGGGTGTCCTGCGTCGTGAGCAGCGGGACCTGGCGACAGGCAGTTCAATCACGCTGCTTTGGCATCGCGGGTACCGCTACTACAAGCGAGCGGCGAAGGGCTTGGTCGCTCTGGTGGAGGCGTACGCTGACCCCAACATCGGCGGGGCGCTCGGACTCCAGGGTGAGGCGCTAGTACTCGAGGGCTTTGCGCGCTCCCAGTTCATCATGCGCGGGCGCGACGCCCGAGGGTTCGCGGGGAGGAGCTGGACTCGGACCAATCACGACCTGGACTTCATCTTCGAGCGAGACGGCGTGGCGTACGGCGTAGAGGTGAAGAACACGCTCGGCTACATGCCGCATGACGAACTCGTCGTCAAGGTGGAGATGTGCGAAGCGTTGGATCTGCGACCAGTGTTCGTGGTGCGAATGCTGCCGAAGAGTTGGATTCATGAGGTCGTCGAGGCAGGCGGTTTCGTCCTCGTCCTTAAGTACCAGCTGTATCCATGGACGCACCGGGAACTGGCCAGTCGCGTGGCCGAGGAGCTAGGCCTGCCGGTGGATGCGCCGCGGGCTCTCGCGGAGGGCACGATCCTGCGGTTCCTGCGGTGGCACGACCGGAATGTGTGAATTCCGGAGGCAATCCGCAGTGCCGGTGGTGTAAGTCTCGCGGGTTCAATGAGTTGGCGTCCACCACCATGAATACGTAGTGCCTAGCGGTCGGCGGGCGGGCAGCGGTCGTCCACCACACGAA
>CAYXXN010000057.1:0-15192 GCA_964469055.1 uncultured Thermoanaerobaculia bacterium | reverse complement strand
TCGCTGGCCAAGAACTCGGTCAAGGCCTCCTCCGCCTCCCCTTTCAGCCCGCCGCGAATCAACGCGTCCACCAGCGCGGATCGGGCCACCGCGTGTCCGGGCCAGTAGGCGAGCACCTCCCGGTAGACCGCCGCCGCCTCGTCGAAGCGCCCCTGCCCGAGGTAGATCCTGCCCAAGGCCAGCTGAGACTCGAGGTCGCTCGGTGTCCGCAGTCGCAGGTCTTCGAAGGCCTCCCGGGCGCGATCGATGGCCTCCGGGTTCTCGCGCACCTGGAAGAGGTGGATCTGACCGTAGGCGCGCAAGACTTCCGGGTTGTCCGGGGCAACCTCCCTCGCCCGCGACGCCTGCTCCGAGGCCTCGCGCCAGTGCCCGAGGTTGGCCAGCAGGGCGGCATACTCGAGCCGCAGGTAGGGGTCGGCGGGCGCCAGTTCAACGGCACGCGAGAGGTGATCCCGGGCATCGCCGACCTCTCCCTCGTCCGCCAGGAGACGCGCCAGGACGAACAGGTAGGGAGCCTCCGCGACCGCCCCGACGGGGGCGCTCACTGCGGCGGCGAGGAGGGCAAGGGCGAGGAAGCGGCGGCGCGGGGCCCAGGCGGCGGGCACGGCCGCCAGGATAACAGACCGCACAGCAGCGGAACCTCGTTGCCTATAATCGCCCGTGCAGTCCTAGCGCGACGAGCCCAGCCCGTGGCCACCCGCCCGAAATCGGCCAAGAAAGATCTTGGCCGCCTCCTGCTCGACCGCGCGTGGGCCGACGAGGAGCAGTTGCGGCTCGCCCTCGAGCGCCAGCGAAGATCCGGCGGCGCCCTGTCAACGGCCCTGCTCGAGCTCGACGTGCTGAGTGAAGGCCGCTTGCTGACCGCCCTCGCCGAACTCCACAGCCTGCCGCCGGCCGGGGCCACCGAGCTCGCCACGATCCCGAGCACGGTGATCGCCCTGCTGTCGCCTCGCGAGGCCAGCCGCTACCGTGTCGTGCCCTTCGCAGCGGTGGGGGGCCGCGCCGACGTCGCCACCGATCGACCCGACGCACTGGAGGATCTCGACGAGCTCTCTTTCCTGCTCGGCAAGCGCCTGGCGCTCCACGTGACGACGGAAGTGCGCCTCGCCGACGCCCTCGAGCGCTACTACGGCATCGCTCGGCCGGCCCGCCTCGGCGACCTCGTCGCCCGGCTGACGGGCGCACCGCGTCCCTCACAGCCCAAGGTGGGCCCGCCAGCCGCGCCCGAAGCTCTGGCGGACGCCACGTCGCAAGGCTCACACTGGAGCGAGGTCGAGGAGGAGACGAGGGCGCCGTCCATCACGAGCCGCTTCCGACCCCTCTCCCCCACCGTGGCACCGGATCCGCGACGGGTGATCTCCCTGACCGCCGAGGAGCGCCAGGCGTTGAGCGGTACGGGGGCTCCTTCGGAACCCGTTGGTGGCGCCCGACTCCTCGAGGACGCCCTGGTACGCCTGCAGCTCGCCGCCAGCGCCAGCCAGGTCGGTGACACGCTCTTGCAGACTCTCGCCGGCGACTTCGAACTCGTGGCGCTGCTGCGCCCGCGCCGCAGCCGTTGGGTCGGCTGGCTCGGGGCCGGCCACGGACTCGCCAGCGATCGACTCCGGGCCTGCGAGTTCGGCGACTCGGAGCCTTCTTTCTTGCTCGAGCTCGAGCCGGGCGTCGACCTGTGGACGGGTGGGCTCGCACCGCTTCCGGCCCATGGACGCCTCGCTGCCAGCTGGGGCGGCGACCTCGCTGGAGAGTTCACAGCCGCGGGCGTGCGTCTGGGCGAGCGCTTGGTCTGCGTTCTCGTCGGTCGTCGCAAGCCGAATCACGTTCCGGCTCTGGACGATGGTGCTCTCCGAGAACTCGCCTCGGCCGCCGCCCGGGCCTTCCAAACGCTGCTCGCCGGCGAGCGCGAGGACGACCGCTGAGGCTCCGCTCCGCCTCCTGTCGCAGAGCGCTAACTCCAAGCGCATCTTTTGTTTGACAGCTCGGAAATGCCGTTGCTACACTCCGCCGTCCCGCGCCGCGCCATGATCAAGGCCGACATCGTCACTCGGGTGACCGAGACCTCCGACGTGCCCCGCGCTCAGGCCGCCCGCGCCGTCGACAGCATCTTCGAAGCGATGAAGAGCGCGCTTTGCGCGGGCAAGCGAATCGAGTTGCGCGGCTTCGGCGTCTTCCAGGTGCGCGACCGCAAGCGCGGCGTCGGTCGCAATCCGAAGACCGGGGTCGAGGTCGCCATCTCGCCCGGCAAGACCGTTCGCTTCAAGCCCGGCAAAGACCTGCGCAATCTGTAACCAGCGCCGTGAGTTCCGGCGCCGCGGCCGGTAGAAATCGCACGCTGGGCGTCAGGGCCGCACGTCGAGGACGAGGGTCACTGGGCCGTCGTTCACCAGTTCCACCTGCATGTGGGCGCGGAAGCGCCCGGTGGCGACGGTCAATCCGCGGGCCCGCAGGCCGGCGACCATGGCGGTGAGGAGATCCTCGGCCTGCTCCGGGGGCGCAGCGGCATCGAACGAAGGCCGACGGCCGCGGTCGAACGCCGCTGCGAGGGTGAGCTGGGAGACCACGAGAAAGGAGCCGCCGGCCGCCGTGGCGTCGAGGTTCATGCGGCCCTCGCCATCGTCGAAGAGGCGCAACCCGGCCAACCTCTCCGTCGCCCTGGCGACCACGGCCGGGCCGTCGCCACGCTCGATGCCGACCAGCGCGACGACCCCGCGGCCGATGGCGCCCACGGTCTCGCCATCCACCCGCACCGCCGCCGAAGAGACCCGCTGCAAGACAACGCGCACGCTTGGCGTCCTAGAGAGCTGAGGAATGATACTTTGGCCGCCGCGCCACAACTCGGGAGATCCGCGATGCTCAACAAGGTCATGTTGATCGGCAACCTCGGCCGCGACCCGGAGGTGCGCACGACCCCCTCCGGCCAGCCGGTCGCCAACTTCACCCTCGCCACCAACCGCCGGTGGACGGACCGCGAGGGCAACCGCCAGGAGCAGACCGAGTGGCACCGCATCGTCTGCTGGGGCAAGCAGGCGGAGATCGCCGGCCAATACCTGCGCAAGGGCAAGCAGGTCTTCGTCGAGGGCCGACTGCAGACCCGCTCCTGGGAGGACCGCAACTCGGGCGAGAAGCGCACCACCACCGAGATTGTCTGCGACAACTTCCAGATGCTCGGCGGGCGCGGCGGTGACGGGTTCGAGGCCGGGGAGCCTCAAGGCCGGCCGGAGCCGGAGGGCGCGCCGGCGGACGACGACATCCCCTTCTGACGCCGGGGCGTCGCCGCCCCACTTTCCTCAAGCTTTCAGCCGTGTCTTGAGGCTGTGGAGGAGGTTCAGCGCCGCCAGAGGCGACAAACGCTCTAGGTCGACCTCGCGGAGCACGGACGCGACCACCTCCTCCGGAGGCGCGAACAGCTGCAGCTGGTCGGCGCCGGAGGCAGCCAGGGCGCCACCGCGGGCCAGCCGCGGACGGCCGGCGACGTCGTACTCCTGTGCCTCGAGGTTGGCCAGCACCTCCTGAGCCCTTCGCACCACGGTGGCGGGAATTCCCGCCAGGCGCGCGACGTGCAGGCCGTACGACTTGTCGGCCGCACCGGGCACGACCCGGCGGAGAAAAACGATGCGCTCTTCCCACTCCTTGACCGCCATGGTCCGGTTCGCCACTCGGGGCAGGAGCGCCGCCAGCTCGGTCAGCTCGTGATAGTGGGTCGCGAACAGCGTCAGCGGCCGCTGTGCCTCGTGAAGGTGCTCGACGATGGCCCAGGCGAGCGAGAGGCCATCGAAGGTCGCTGTCCCGCGACCCACCTCGTCGAGGATGACCAAACTGCGGGCAGTGGCCTGGTGCAGGATCCTCGCCGTTTCGATCATCTCGACCATGAAGGTGGACTCACCGCGCGACAAGTCGTCGCTGGCGCCGACTCGAGTGAAGATGCGGTCGACGGCGCCCAGGGTGGCGGCACGAGCCGGCACGAAGCTGCCCGCTTGGGCCATGAGCACGATCAGCGCCACTTGCCGCAGGTAGGTCGACTTGCCGCCCATGTTGGGGCCGGTCAAGACGACGATCTGCGTGGTCTCGGCGTCCAGTAAGCAATCGTTGGGCACGAACGGCTCGTCGGTCAGCCGTTCGACGACGGGGTGGCGCCCCTCCTCGATGAGCACCGAGCCGCCCCCCGGTGTGACCCGCGGCCGCACGTAACCGTAGCGGGCCGCCGCCTCCGCGAAGGCGAGCAAGGCGTCGAGGGTCGCCAGCGCCTCGGCGAGTGCCGAGAGGCCACGCGCCTGGGCCACGATGCCCACGCGGAGGGCCTCGAAGTGACGCGCCTCGAGCTCGAGCTGGCGCTCCTCGGCGGTGAGGATCTGCTCCTCGAGCTCCTTGAGCTCCGGCGTGATGAAGCGCTCGGCGTTCACCAGGGTCTGTTTGCGCAGGTAGTCCTCGGGTACCAAGGCCAGGTTGGCTTGGGTCACTTCGAGGTAGTAGCCGAAGACCTTGTTGTAGCGCACCTTGAGCGATCCGATGCCGGTGCGCTCCCGCTCCCGGCGTTCGATCTCCAGCAGGTGGCCCTTGCTGTCGCGGGCCAGCGAGCGCAAGCGGTCGAGTTCTTCGTCGACCCCGGAGCGGATGGCACCGCCTTCGCGCACCGCCGCCGGAGGGGCCTCGGCGAGCACTCGGTCGAGCTCGGCGGCTAGTGAAACCAGCGGGTCGACGAGGGCGATCTGCCGCAGGGGCGGCGCCCCCGCACCCGCCAACTCGGCGAGTAGCTCGGGTGCCGCGCCGAGCGTCTCGCGGAGAGCCGCCGCCTCGCGCGGGGTGAGGCTACCGAGGACGGCGCGACCCAGCAGCCGGGCGAGGTCGCCGACCGCGGCCAGCCGGCGGCGCAGGCGTTCCCGACGGGGCTCGTCCCCGAGGAGCTCGGCCACCGCGGCGAGCCGCTCCTCGATGCGCTCGGGATCGCGCAGTGGCCGCTGCAGCCAGCGCGCGAGCAAGCGGCTTCCGGGAGCGGTCACTGCCACGTCGAGCACTCCGAGCAGCGATCCTCGCCGGCCGCCGTCGCGCTGGTTGCGGAGCACCTCGAGGTTGGCGAGGGTCGTGACGTCGAGCGCCAGATCCTGACGGCTCTCTCCCACCTCGGGTGACCGCACGTGCTCGAGCTCGCTCCGCTGCGTCTCGCGCGCGTAGCTCAACACGGCGGCTCCGGCCAGGGTAACGGGCTCTCCTGGCTCGAGGTCAAAGCCGCGCAGCGTGGCGACGCCCAACTGGCTCGCCAACGTCTCGGCGGCGCGGCGTCGATCGACCCAGCGCTCGCCGGCGAGCGACGTGCGGCTCGCCACCTGCTGCTCCAGCCAGCCGCCGAGAGCGTCGGGGAGCGACTCGCCCACGAGCACCTCGCGTGGCCGCAGCAGGCGGAGCTCCTCGATCGCCTCCTCCGCGTGCGTCCACCGGCGCAGCACGAAGCGGCCGGTCGACACGTCGAGGAAGGCGCCGCCGCCCCGCTCACCGTCCCAAACCACGCTCGCCAGGTAGTTGTCCTGGCGACTGTCGAGCAGCTCGGGCGCGCTGACCGTGCCCGGCGTCACCACTCGTGTGACCTCGCGGCGCACGAGACCCTTGGCCTGCGCCGGGTCCTCGACCTGGTCGCAAACGGCTGCCTTCAAGCCCGCTCGGATCAGCTTGCCGAGATACACTTCGAGGGCGTGGTGCGGCACCCCGCACATCGGCGCCTCGTTCTCGGAGCCTTTCTGGCGCGCGGTGAGGACCACATCCAGAATCGGCGCGACCCGAACGGCGTCCTCGAAGAAGACCTCGTAGAAATCCCCCATGCGGTAGAGGACGACCGCATCCGGATGCAGCGCCTTGACCTCGAGATAGTGACGCAGCATCGGGGTGAGCTGCCCCGATTTCGGCATGGGCGAGCAGTATAGCGAGCGACCCGCGAGCCACCGCGGCCCGCTGCTCGTCGTCGACACGGGATCGCCGCTGGTCAGCGTGGCGGTTGGCGACGACGACCTCGCAGCTCTGCGGGTCGTCGAGCCGCAGCACTCCTCCGCCTTCCTGCTGCGCTGGATCGCCGAGGCGCTCGCCGAGGCCGGCCTCGAGTTGGGCGACCTTCAGGCACTGGTCGGACTGCGTGGTCCCGGGAGCTTCACCGGCCTGCGGGTCGGCCTGGCCACCTTGCTGGGGCTGCACCAGGCCACCGGGATTCCGGCGGGCACGGTCGAGACCTTCGACGTGCTGGCCTCGGCGGCAACACCGGAGCCCGCGTCGGTGAGGACCCTCGCGGTCGTCGACGCCCTCCGCGGCGAGTGGTTCACCCGTCTCTATGCGGGCGGCGGATCGGGCGTCGCCATCGAGGAGCCACGGCTGCGGCGCCCGGCCGAGATCGCCGCCTTATCGCCCTGCCTCGTCATCGGCTTCGGCTCGGGGCCACTCGTCGCCGCCGTTGCACGACCGGGACTGCGCTCGCTCGAGCCCGGCCCGCTGGCGCCACTCGCCCTGGGCTGCTGTCGGCGTGGCCGCTGGGCCCCCGACGCAGCTTCGCTCGCCGCGCCCACCTACCTGCGGCCGGCGCTGAGCTGAGACCTCGTTGCCGGGTGCGGACCGCCGGTGCTATTCTCGCGCCGTCGTCCGATGCCCCCCGTGCCCCGCAGACTTTTCGGCCCCTCGTCGGTGTCGGCGCGCGGCCGCCGGGCCTCCGGAAGCCACTGGCCTGTCGATGCGGTCCTGGCGTAGGCCCTTGGCGGGTTCTGGACGCGTTCACGTCATCGCTGTTCGTCCACCCGCCGGCCGCGGCGGGTTCCCTTCCCCCGACTGGAGGTGCCGTCGATGCCCAACCTCGAGGACGCCCTGAAGCAGGAGCTACTGCAGACCGACCCGGAGTTCCGCCGCCTGTGGGAGGAGCACCGCAGCTACGACGAGCGGCTGACCGCGCTGAATCAGAAGTCCCTGCTGTCGCAAGCCGACGAGCTCGAGGAAAAGCAGATCAAGCGGCACAAGCTGTTCCTGAAGGACCGCATGGAGGCCATCGCGCGCGAGCACCGCGAGGCGCGGGCCGTCGTCTAGCCCCGGACGCCGATCGCGCGCATGCGCATCGCCGCCGAGGCCCTACCCTTCGTCCTGCCCGCCGCCGGCCTGGCCCTCGTTCTGACGGTCGCCGTTCACTGGCTCGTAGGGCTCGGCATCGGCCTCCTGAGCCTCCTGCTGGCGCTATTCTTCCGCATCCCCCGGCGCCACGAGCCCAACGACCCTCGCGCCGTGGTGGCGCCGGCGAACGGCCGTGTGCTGCTCGTCGACGAGGTCGAGGATCCCGAGCTCGGGGACGGCACCTGGCGGCGCATCGTGACCTTCCTATCTGTCCTCGACGTTCACGTGCAGCGAGCTCCGGTGGCCGGCGAGGTGGTCCGCACCGCCTTTCGACCGGGCCGCAAGATCGCGGCATTCCGCCCCGAAGCGGGTGAGGTCAACGAGAACCGCCTCCTCGTGCTGCGTACCGACGACGGCGAGCTCGTCGGCGTGCGCCAGATCGCCGGCTTGCTGGCCCGCCGCACGGTCGGCTACCGGAACTCCGGCGAAAGGCTGACGCGTGGCGAGCTGATCGGTCTCATCAAGTTCGGCTCGCGGGTCGACCTGCTCTTACCTTCTGCCTATGCCATCGCGGTCCGCCCGGGCGAGCGCCTGCGCGAGGGCGAGACGGTCGTGGCGCGGAGCGCGCCCCGGTGACGCGCAGCGAGCGGCGCCGCGAGCGCCTGCGCCGCGGCGCCTATCTGCTGCCCAGCGTCTTCACGATCGGCAACATCCTGCTAGGCTTCTACGCGATCGTGCGCGGGCTGCGCGGGGACTTCGAGGCCGCCGCGCTCCTGGTCTTCGCCGCCGCCCTCCTCGATACGCTGGACGGTGGCATCGCCCGGCTGACCGGCACCGAAAGCGCCTTCGGCCGGGAGTTCGATTCCCTGGCCGACGTGCTCACCTTCGGTGCCGCGCCGGCTTGGCTGGCCTACGAGTGGGGGCTGTCGGCGCGGGGTCGGGTCGGCTGGCTCGTGCCGCTCTTCTACCTCGTCTGCTGTGCCGTCCGACTCGCCAGGTTCAACGTCCAGGTGGCCATCGTCGACCGTCGCTGGTTCGTGGGCCTGCCGGCCCCCGCCGCGGGCTCGGCCCTGGCCTCCCTGCTCTTCTTCGCGCCCGACAACGACTGGCAGAGTTGGAGCGAGGCGCTGATCTTCCTGGTGTTGGTAGGGCTGGGCGTGTTGATGGTCTCGACCTTCCGTTACACGAGCTTCAAACAGGTCGATCTGCACCGCCGCCTGAGCTACCGCACTTTTCTGCCGATCGCCGCCCTCCTGCTGGTCGTCGCCTACCATCCGACGGCGATCTTCCTCGCCCTGGCGGTGCTCTACACGCTGTCGGCGCCCGCCGCATGGGTGTGGAGCAAGCTGCGACCGAGCCGCCGTACGGGCTGATACGGCGCAGGGGCCTATTCGGCGGGGGCTTCGGCTGCGTGACGTGCGCCGGCGCGGGCCAGGTACTCCTCGACCAGCAGCAGGTGCTGCTCACCGGCCCGCCGTACGACGGAGAGCAAACTACTCATCGTGCTCACTTCCTCGAACTGCTCGTTGACGAACCAGTCGAGAAAACGTACAGCGATGTAGTTGGCGTCTTGGTTGGCGATCTCGACCAGCTGGTAGATCTGCGCCGTGACCTTCTCCTCACCGGCCAAGGCATGTGCGACACCTTCCTCGGCGCCACGAAAACCCACCCGCGGCGCCGGCACCGCCGGGATCTGCACGGAGCCGTCGGCGTCGACGACGAAGCGCACGATCTTCATGGCGTGGTCCCGCTCTTCTTCGGCCTGGCGGTAGAAGAATCCCGCCAGCTCCTTGAGGTCCTCGCCATCGAAGTGGCTGGCGATCGCGACGTACTGCAACGAGGCGGCGAACTCGTTGCCGATCTGCTCGTTCAGCGCCGCCTGGAGTCTCTCGCTGAGCAACATGACGTCCGTTCCTCCTCGGCGGTCACGATACCCGATTTTCTGCTCCCGTGGCCCGGAGAGGCGCTTGGTATACTGGCTCCTCCGAACGCCGCCACCAGCCTGCCTCGGCGGCGTTTCCCCGTCCCGGAGAGCCTTGCATGACGAGTCCAGGCGCGGTCGCCGAGAGCCACCATCGCGTCGCGATCCTGGGCTCGGGTCCGGCCGGCCTCACGGCCGCCCTCTACGCCGCACGGGCCAACCTGGCACCCCTCGTTCTCGAGGGCAACCAGCCGGGCGGCCAGCTGACGATCACCACCGATGTCGAGAACTATCCCGGCTTCCCGGAGGGCATTCTGGGTCCGGAGCTCATGGAGTTGATGCGCAAGCAGGCACAGCGTTTCGGCGCCCAAGTGCGGTTCGAGCCGGCGACGGCCGTCGATCTGTCTCGGCGCCCGTTTCGCATCGCGTCCGACGGCGCCGCCTACACGGCGGACGCCGTGATCATCGCCACGGGCGCCGCGGCGAAGATGCTGGGCCTCGACTCCGAGCGCGAGCTGCTCGGCTACGGCGTGTCGGCCTGCGCCACCTGCGACGGCTTTTTCTTCCGCGGCAAGCCGATCGCCGTCGTCGGCGGCGGCGACACCGCCATGGAGGAGGCTCTCTACCTGACCAAGTTCGCTTCGCAGGTCACCGTCATCCATCGCCGGCGCGAGCTGCGCGCTTCCAAGATCATGCAGGAACGCGCGCTGGCCAACAGTAAGATCCACTTCGTGTGGAACGCGGCGGTCCTCGAGGTGCTCGGCAGTCGCGAAGGCGGAGTGCGCGGCGTGCGACTGCGGGACGTCGAGACGGGCGAGGAGCGCGAGCTGCCGTGCCAAGGCCTTTTCGTCGCCATCGGCCACGCCCCGAACACGGAGATCTTCCGCGGCCAGCTACCCCTCGACGCCAAGGGTTACATCCCGGTCGAGGAGCCCACCACCCGGACGGCGGTTCCCGGCGTGTTCGCCAGCGGCGACGTCGCCGACGCGAGCTACCGCCAAGCGGTCACCGCCGCCGGCACCGGCTGCCGGGCGGCGATGGACGCCGAGCGCTGGTTGGAGGCCCAGGATTGAGCGGCCGCCCGCGCTCGCGCGGCGAGCTCGTGGCCAGCGGCTACCGCCCTCGCACCGTCAAGCAGGAGATACGGGCCAACCTGCAGCGGCGGCTCGCCGCCGGCGATTCTCTCTTCCCCGGCATCCACGGTTACGAGCGGACCGTGGTCCCCGGGCTGGTCAACGCCCTGCTCGCTCAGCACGACTTGATCCTCCTCGGCTTGCGGGGACAGGCCAAGACGCGCCTCCTGCGCTCGCTCGTCGACTTCCTCGACGAAGCGCTCCCGGTGCTGGCCGGCAGCGAGCTCAACGACGATCCACTCGCCCCGGTCTCGACCTGGGGTCAACGCCTGGTGGACGAGGCCGGTGACGAGGCGCCGGTCGATTGGCTGCCCCGCGAGGCTCGCTACAACGAGAAACTGGCGACCCCGGACGTTTCGGTGGCGGACCTGTTGGGCGACATCGACCCGATCAAGGCCGCCACTCGAAGGCTCACCTACGCCGACCCGGAGGTGATTCACTTCGGGATCATTCCGCGCACCAACCGCGGCATCTTCGCGATCAACGAGCTGCCCGACTTGGCGCCGCGGATCCAGGTCGGTCTGCTCAACCTACTCGAAGAGCGGGACCTGCAGATCCGCGGCTTCCCGGTGCGGATCCCCCTCGACCTGCTGATGGTCTTCTCGGCAAACCCCGAGGACTACACCAACCGCGGCAGCATCATCACGCCGCTGAAGGACCGCATCTCCTCGCAGATCCTCACCCACTACCCGCAGGACGTGCAGACCAGCCGCCGGATCACCGCCCAGGAAGCCTGGGTCGAGCGCGGCGCCGTCGAGATGCGGATCCCGGACGACGTCTATCGCCTGATCGAGGAGATCGCCTTCGCGGCTCGGGGCAGCGAGCTCGTGGACTCGAGCTCCGGGGTCTCCGCCCGCGTGCCGATCTCCGCCCTCGAGCTCCTGGTCTCCAATCTCGAGCGCCGGGCCCTGGCGACGGGCGACCGGCCGGTCGTGCCACGGGTCTGCGACTTGCCGATGCTGCTGCCGGCCCTCACGGGCAAGGTCGAGATGGTGTACGAGGGCGAGCAGAAGGGCGTCGAGGTGGTCGCTCGCCAGCTCTTGGGCGACGCGGTCAAGAGAGTCTTCCTCGACCGCTTTCCGGCGGTGGGCCGGGAGGTGGGCAGCGGCGGCGTCGAAGATGCCGGACCCTACGCCGCCATCGTGCGCTGGTTTGCCGACGGCCACCGGGTCAGCCTCGCTGACGAGCAGTCCTTCATCGCCTACGAGGCCGAGCTGGCGAAGGTGCCTGGCCTGCTCGACCTCGCCACCGGCTATGGAGACGGCTCGCGCCAGGAGCGGGCGCTGGGAGCCGAGCTGGTCCTCGAGGGCCTGCACCAACACCTCAAGCTGGCACGCGAGGACCTCGACAGCCGGGTGAGCTACCGCGAGATGCTGAAGCTCCAGCTGCTGCGGCCCAACCGGCTGCGCCGCCCCGCCGACGCCGACGAGGCGAACTAGCGCGACCGCCCTTGCGTCACGAGTACCGTCACCTCGACCCCGCGCTGCTGCAGGCGCTCCTCGCCGGGCTCGATCTGCTCAGGCTCTTCCAGCACCTGTTGCTGGCCGCCGGCGGCGACCCCGAGGAGGCCATGGAGTGGATGCGGCAGCTCCAGCGCGAAGGCGTGCTCGACCCCGATCTCGACCTCGAGGCCTTCTTCGCCGACCTGGAAGAGCAGCGCCTGCTCGCCCGGGACGACACCGGGCATCTCGCTCTGACCGCCGCCGGCGAGCGCCGCATCCGACGCAGCGCCTTCGAGGAGATCTTCGCCGGCCTCCGCAAAGGCGCCCCGGGCTACCACCCGGCGCCCGCCGCTGGGGAGGGGGCCGAGGCGCTGCCGGAGACCCGACCCTGGTCGTTCGGCGACGACGTGCACCATCTCGACGCCCGCCGCTCGCTCGAAAACGCCCTGCGTCGCACCTCGGGGGAGCTGACGCTCGCCGAGGAGGACCTCGAGGTGCACGAGACGGAGCACCTCACGGCCTGCGCCACCGCCGTGGCCATCGACATCAGCCACTCGATGGTGCTCTACGGCGAGGACCGCATCACGCCGGCCAAGAAGGTGGCGCTGGCGCTCACCGAGCTGATCACGACCAAGTATCCAAAGGACTACTTGGGCGTCCTCCTGTTCGGCGACCGTGCTCAGAGGATCGATCTCGGCGAACTGCCCTACGTGCAGGCGGGGCCCTACCACACCAACACGCGGGAGGCCCTGCAGCTGGCCCGCTCGATGCTGGCGCGCCAAAAGCAGCCCAACCGTCAGATCTTCTTGATCACCGACGGCAAGCCTTCCGCCATCACCGAGGGCGGCGCGCTGTACAAGAACCCGTTCGGCCTCGATCTCAAGATCGTCAACCTCACGCTGGAAGAGGTCGACTTGTGTCGTCGCCACGGAATCGTCATCACCACCTTCATGCTGGCGACCGACCCGCTGCTCACCGACTTCGTCGAGAAGCTCACCCGCATCAACCGCGGCCGGGCCTACTTCGCGTCGCCCTACAACCTGGGCGAGTTCATTCTCGCCGACTACATCCGCAACCGGCGCCGGCGAGTGCGCTGAGCATGCCGAAACCGGTCCCCCGGCACTGTTGGGCGCGCGTCGACGACCCGCTGATGCTCGCCTACCATGACGACGAGTGGGGCGTTCCATCGCGCGATGATCGACACCTCTTCGAGCACCTCGTGCTCGAGGGGGCACAGGCTGGACTCTCCTGGCGCACGATTCTGCATCGGCGAGAGGGTTACCGCCGCTGCTTCGCCGACTTCGATCCGGTCGCGGTCGCCCGTTTCGGCGCGCGGCAGATCGCGCGGCTGCTGCGCGACCCCGGCATCATTCGCAACCGGGCGAAGGTCCGCTCGGCGGTGAACAACGCCCGCCGGGTGCTCGAGGTGCAGGAGGAGTTCGGTTCGCTCGCCGACTACCTCTGGGCCTTCGTCGATGGCGCTCCGATCGTGAACCGGCGACGGAGGCTGCGGGACTTGCCTGCCGAGACTCGACTCTCGCGGCGGCTCAGCGCCGACCTCCAGCGCCGCGGCTTCACCTTCGTCGGGCCGGTCGGCATGTACGCCTTTATGCAGTCGGTCGGCATGGTGAACGACCACCTCATCGCCTGCCCACGACATCCACACCACGCTTCCCGCGGCTAGCGCCGCGGGGCGTCACTCGTCCCGCGTGGGGCCCCCCACGACGCGCTTGGCGAGCTGGCCGGCCGCGAAGTCCTCTCCGGCCTCCAGGTGGTTGAGGATCGCCAGCGTGTTCGGGTCGGTGTTCGAGGGATAGCGGCGCTGGAAGTCCTCGAGCCCCATCGCCCGGGGCACTTCGACGATCTCGAGGCGCGCCGGCTGCGCGCTCAGGGCCGTCGGATCGGTGAGCGGCCGGAAGCTCTCCAGCGCGTCCTCGATGGCCTCCTCGTGCCCGGCCCAGGTCGACTCGGTCGAGAAGCCGAGCAGGCGGAAGGTCCGGTCGGCGTGCTCGATGAAGATCGCCGTCCCGCGGTAGCTCTTCGGCGCCGCGCCGGCCTCGAAGTCGAAGCTGGCGGCGGCGAGGCCGTTCACGCGGCCGCTGCGCACTCGACCGGCGTCGAGATCGGCGTCACCCGCGAGCTCGTCCGCTGCCTGCCGGGCCGAGCCCCGCACGGCGTTGAGCACGACGGCCGCGTCCTTGCCGGCGCTGGTGGCACTGACCTGCGCCTTCTGGTTGTTGAGGTTCCAGCCCTCCGGGAAGCGCAGTTGGAAGCGGAAGCCGGGATGAAGAAACTCCGCTCCGCGGAAGTACCCCTCGCGCGGATCGGCTCCGAACTCGATGCCGTCCACCGCATGCAGATACTCCCGCGTGGCGACGCGCGAGCCGTCCATGTCGGTCGTGAGGCCGGCCACGTCCTGCCTCAACGTCTCGGCACGGGCGCCGGGATCGGGATGGCTCGACAGCCACCCCGGCAGCCGCCCACCTTCCGCCTCGCCCACTCGCTCGAGCACCCGGAAGACCTCCGGCGACTCCCGCGGGTCGTAGCCGGCGCGCACCAGATAGCGCAGGCCCAACTCGTCGGCCTGGCGCTCGTCGTCCCGCGAGTACTTGAGGAACAGCACTCCCAGGCCTATTTGGGCCAGGTTCCCGAATTGCGCCAGCTCGGGGCTGGCGATCATGCCGATCCCAAGACCGATCGAGGTCAGTTGTTGCTTGCTCAGGCGCTCGACGGCGTGGCGGCCGGTGACGTGGCCGATCTCGTGCCCGACCACCGTCGCCAACTCGGCCTCCGACGACACGTGCGCGAGCAGACCGCGAGTGACGTAGATGTAGCCTCCGGGCAGCGCGAACGCGTTGACAGCCGGATCGTCCATCACGCGGAAGGTCCACGTCAGGTCGGGGCTCTCCGAAAGGCCCGCTAGCCTCTCACCGACGCCGCGCACGTAGGCCGCCAGCTCGGGATCCTCGTAGACGCCCATCGCGGCCACGATCTCCTCGTCCGACTGCCGGCCCAGGGCCAACTCCTGGGACTGCGACATGAGGGTGAGCTGGCGCTGGCCCGTCGCCACGTTCGTCGAGCACGAGGCGGCGACGAGAGCGGCTGCCAGGAGCACGAGAGCTAGGGTTCGGCGCATGGGTCCCTCCACGATGATCTCGGTCGCTCCCTCCCGACTTGCAAATCTGCTGCCGGGCCGTCGAATCTAGCAGGGCGCGCCGCCAACGGGCTCCCCCCAGCCACCGCCACCGGGCGTCTCCAGCACCAGCCGGTCTCCCAGCTCGACCGCCCGACCGTCGATCGCCGCCAACCGCTCGACGGCGCCGCCGGCGCGGTACAAGGTCTGTCGCCCGGGCAGTCCTGGGCGGCCGCCGGCAAGACCGTAGGGGCCTTCGTTCCGGTGCTGGGAGACGATCGACAGCTCCAGCGGAGCCAGGAACTCGAGCTCGCGCACCACGCCGTCGCCCCCCCGCCAACGTCCCTCGCCGCCCGAGCCGTGGCGAATCGCGAAGCGCCGCAGGCGCACGGGGTAGCGATGCTCGAGCACCTCCGGGTCGGTGATCGCCGTGTTGGTCATGTGGGTGTGCACGGCGCTGGCGCCGGCGAACCCCGGGCCCGCCCCGGCGCCGCC
>CAYXXN010000056.1:0-15474 GCA_964469055.1 uncultured Thermoanaerobaculia bacterium | reverse complement strand
GCGAGGGCTGCGGCACCGTGCGCTCGACCGGGCGCACGCTGATCTCGCCGCCGTAGGCGAGATGCGGGCAGCTGCGGGCGATGGCCAGGGCCTCCTCGACGTTCCGGGCTCGCAGGACGAAGAAGCCGGTCGCGGCGGCGAGATTCGAGTACGGCTCGGCGGCCTCGACGACGTCGCCCGGCACGGGACTGCCCAGCCGTCGGCCCTCCCACGCCAGCTTCGCCGCCCGCGAGAGCTTTCCCTGCTCGGCCAGCGCCATCGCCCAGGCGCGGTACTCGGCGACGAGCGCGGCGGTGGGTTTGTCGGTTCGCAGCTCGTGCGGCTCGGCGAGCAGCAGGACGAACTCCTGCTCCGCCGCCGCGACCGGCGCCGGCGGCGCCAGAAGGCCGCGGGCCACCCAGCCGCAGAAGACCGCCGCCAGCGACGCCGCGGCAAGGAGCGGCCAGCTCGGACCCGACCCGCGCCGCCGGCCGACCAAGCCGCGTTCGCGCAGCGCAGCCACGACCCGCTCCTCGAGCTCGGCGGGCGGCTCGACGGTCCGGGGCAACGCCGCGGTCTCGGGAAGCTCGGGCTCTTCGGGCTCGGTCATGGGGCATCTCCTTCGGCGCGGCGGCCTTCGCTCAACTGCCGGCGCAGCGCTCTGCGGGCATGGAACAAGCGGCTCTTCGACGTCCCGGAGGCGAAGCCCAATCGGGCGCCGATCTCCTCGTGCGTGTAGCCCTCGAGATCGAACAGGACGAAGACCTCACGTAGCCCGTCCGGCAACGCGGCGACGGCGCGCTCGAGGTCGAGGCTCGCCTCGGCCTGGGGTGGCTCGACCGGCTCCCTCTCGACCGCCACCGGCCCGGTGGGGCGCCGCCGTCGCGCGGCCTCGCGGCAGCAGTTCACGACGAAGCCGCCCAGCCAAGTGCGCAGGGCCGCGTCCCAGCGGAAGGTCCCCAACCGCTCGGCAGCCCGGATCCAGGCCTCCTGCACGGCCTCCTCCGCCTCATCCTCGCGGCCTCCCGCCAAGCGGAGGGCCAGGCAGTACAGGTAGGGGGTGTGGGCCTGGTAGAGCGTCCGGAAGGCCTCCTCCGAACGGTCGGCGAGAAAGCGGCCGACGAGCTCGGGATCCGCAGGCTCGGTCACGGCCGCATTGTGGACCATCGCTCCTGAGTGCCACCCGCGGCCCTTGGGGTTCTGACGAACCCGCGGGACGTCCCGGCGCACTCAGGACCGACGGCATTGCGGCGCTAGAGCCGCTGCGCCTGGCCCAGGAGGTTCCATGAAAGCCGCCTCGTTCCTCGCCCCGCTCCACCTGATCCTCTCGCTTGGCCGGGCGCCAGCCCTCAGCGCCGAAACCTGGAAGCCCGACCTCATGCCACGCGAAGAGGAGATCGTCGCGGCCCTGGCCGCCGGACCCGGGACGATCACCGACGGCGCCGGCGTGTACGTTCTGACCACGCAGGGCTACGAGCTCGCCCGCGAGAGCGCGAACGGCTTCCACTGCCTGGTCGGCCGTGGCGCCCCCGGCACTTTCGAGCCGCAGTGCTTCGATGCCGAGGGCTCGGCGACGACCCTGCAGGCCGTGTTGTTCGCGGCCGAGCTGCGAATGAGCGGCAAGGACGACGCCGAGATCGAGGCTGCAGTCGCCGCGGCTTACGCCGCCGGCACGCTGCGCCCCCCGCGGCAGCCGGGCGTCAACTACATGCTCTCGCCGGCCAACATCGTGCCCATCGACGAGCGCGGCACCGTCAAGCCCGTCGGGCCCCACGTCATGTTCTACGTCCCTTACCTGAGGGACGTCGACTTGGGCGGCGGCGACGACAGTCCCATCTTCGTCATCAACCCCGGCACCCCGGAGGCCTACGCGATCGTGATGCTCGGTGCCGGGCGCACCATTCCTTGAGCAGTAGGCCAGAGCTGAGTACAGCGCTGGGTAGGGAATGTCTGCTTCGCACTGCGACTGCCTCACTCGAATCAGTTCGACGGCGATGGCTAAGCCCTTCAGTCCACCAGCTCCCTACCCGCCGTCTCGGGCAGGGTCCAGACCCAGGCCGCAGCGAGGGCCGCGAAGCCGGCGGCGAGGGCGACGCCGCCGGCCAGGCCCCAGCGGGGGGCGACGGCCGCGATGACAAGCGGGGCGAGGAACTGCACGCCGCGGGTGACGTTCATCGTGACCGAGAGGGCGGCGCCCCGCACGCGGGTCGGGAACAGCTCGGTGAAGTAGGGCCCGTAGCACGACCAGGTGCCCGTGCCAACGCCGGCGACGAGCATGCAGGCGACCAGGACGCCGGGGACGTCGGCGAAGCGCTGCCAGGCGAGCGTGACGAGGGCGAGGCCCAACGCCGTGAGGGCGCAATACAAGGAGAAGGCCGGCCGGCGGCCGAGGCGGTCCGAGACGCGGCCGAAGGAGAGGTAGCCGAGGAGCGAGCCGGCGACGAAGGCGAGCGTCCACCAGCCGGAGCCGAAGACGGTGAGCCCGCGGTCGCGCTGCAGGTAGCGCGGCAGCCAGACGACGGCGAACCAGTACGCGGACATGTTGAGCCCGGTAAGGACGAACGCGCGTAGGAAGACGCCGCCCACCTCGCCGCTCACCAGCTGCCCCAGGATCGGCCGCGCCTTCGGACCCGCGCCCGCGGCGAGCTCGGCGCGGTGATGGAGCCAACGCTCGGACTCCGGCAGCCGCCGCCAGGCGAGGAGCGCCAGGCCCGGCAGGGCCGCCAGGACCCAGGTTAATCGCCAACCCACGACGGGCGCCAGAAACGAGCCCACGGCGGCGGCGAGGCCCAGGCCCAGCGGCGCGCCGCTCTGCGCCACTGCGCCGTAGCGGCCGCGCAGGGCCGGCGCCACCGTCTCCCCCAGCATCGCCTGACCGCCGCCCCAGGTGCCGCCGATGCCGAGTCCTGCCAGAGCCCGCCCGGCCATCAACGCATCGGCGCTCGGCGCCAGCGCGCAGGCCAGGTTGCCGACGGTGAAGGCCCCCGTCGCGGCGATGAGCGACGCACGCCGGCCGAAGCGATCGCTCATCCACCCGAACAAGAATCCTCCCACCCCGGTCATCCCCACCGCCACCGCCGTCAGCCGAGCGAGCTCTCGCTCGTCGAGCCCGAACTCGCGCTGGATCGCCGGCAACAGGAAGGTCAAGAGCATGAGCGAGAAGAATCCCGCCCACCAGGCGCCCAGGGCGAGCGCCAGCACCCGGCCCAGCGGCGCCGCCGGCGCCGCCACCTCGCGCGACATCGCGGCATCCTAGCGCGGCCCCTGTGGTAGCGTCCCGCCCGCTCTTCCGCGAGCGGGCGACGTGCAGAAGATCCTCGTCACCGGAGCGCTCGGTCAGATCGGCGCGGAGCTGGTGCCGGCGCTGCGCGAGCGTTACGGGGTCGAGAACGTCGTCGCCTCCGACATCCGGATGCCCCGCAAGGAGGAGGCGGGGCCCTTCGTGCGCCTGGACACGACGAACCTGTCGCAGATCCGGCGCGTCCTAGCCGACGGCGAGATCGACACCATTTATCACCTGGCCTCGCTGCTCTCCGCCGTTTCGGAAGAGAAGCCGCAGGTCGCCTGGGACATCAACATGGGCGGCCTCTACCGCGTGCTCGAGGCGGCCCGCGAGGCCGGCTGCGCCGTCTTCTTCCCCAGCTCGATCGGCGCCTTCGGCCCCGGCACGCCGCGGCTGGGCACGCCGCAGGACACGATCCAGCGCCCGTCGACCATGTACGGCGTCACCAAGGTGGCCGGCGAGCTCCTCTGTGACTACTACCACCTCCGCTTCGGGGTGGACACCCGGGGGCTGCGCTTCCCCGGCCTCATCTCCTACGTCGCTCCCCCCGGCGGCGGCACCACCGACTACGCCGTCGACATCTTCTACTCCGCCGTGCGCCGGCAGCGCTACATCTGCTTCCTGCGGCCGGACAGTCGGCTCGACATGATGTACATGCCCGACGCCCTGGCGGCGGCGATCGACGTCATGGAGGCCGATACCGCCCGCCTCGTCCACCGCAACGCCTTCAACGTCACGGCCATGAGCTTCACGCCAGCCGAGCTGGCGGAGGCGATCCGCCGCCACGTTCCCGACCTCGAGATCGACTACGAGGTCGATCCGGTGCGCCAGGCGATCGCCGACTCCTGGCCGCAGGCGCTCGACGACGGAGCGGCCCGCACGGAGTGGGGCTTCGCGCCTCACTACGATCTGCCGACCATGGTCGCGGACATGCTCTCCAAGCTCGACGCCCGGCTGCGGCACGCCTGAGCTACCCCGAGGAGCCCCTCATGCCCCACGATCGCCTGCGACAGACCCTCTCCGGGGAGCTCGATGGGCTGCGCGCCGCCGGCACCTCGAAGGGCGAGGAACCCGTCATCACCGCCGTGCTGCCGGCCGCCGGCGCGCACGGCCCGCGGGTGCTCCTCGAGGGCCAGGGTGACAAGCCCTTCCTGAAGATGAACTCGAACGGCTACCTGGGGATGTCGCTGCGACCCGAGGTGATTCGGGCCGAGGAGGAGGCAACGCACGCCTTCGGCGCGGGCCCCGGCGCGGTGCGCTTCATCAGCGGTACACACGCCCCGCACCTCGAGCTCGAGCGGTCCCTCGCCGCTTTCCACGGCCGCGAGGCCGGCATGATCATGAGCTCCGCGTACGCGACGACGCTCGGCGTGCTCGTGCCGCTCGTCACCGCCGAGACCGCCGTCGTCTCCGACGCGCTCAACCACAACTGCATCATCAACGCCGTCCGACTGGCGCGGCCGAAGGCGAAGTTCGTCTACCCGCACCTCGACCTGGCCGAGCTCGAGCGCCGGCTCGCGGAGGCGTCCGCCGAGTGCGCCCGCTGCCTGGTGGTGACCGACGGCATCTTCTCGATGCGCGGCGACCACGCGCCCCTGGCCGAGATCGCGGCGATCGTCGGGCGCTTCGACGGGCGCTTCGCCGAGAACGCCGTCCTCGTCGTCGATGACTCCCACGGCGTCGGCGCCTTCGGCGCGACCGGGCGCGGCACTGAGGAGGCGACCGGGGGTCGCGCTGATTTCCTGATCGGCACGCTAGGAAAGGCCTTGGGAGTCAACGGCGGCTACGTCGTCGGCGACGCGACGACGATCGCCTACCTGCGCGAGAAGGCCCCGACCTACGTCTACTCCAACCCGATTACCGTCGGCGAGGCGGCGGCGGCGGCCCGGGCGCTGGCGATCCTCGACTCGGAGGAGGGCCGGCGCCTGCTCGATCACCTGCGCACGATGACGGCCCGCTTCGAGCGGGGCCTCCTGGCGCTCGGCTTCGAGACCATTCCTGGCGACCATCCGGTGGTCCCGTTGATGGTGCGCGACACCGCCCGTACCTCCGCCCTGGTCGCCCACTTGAAAGCGCACGGCGTCCTGGCCACCGGTCTCAACTACCCGGTGGTCCCCAAAGGCGACGAGGAGATCCGCTTCCAGGTCTCGGCGGACCACACGCCGGCGGACATCGACAGCGTCCTCGACGCGCTGGCGCGCTTCGCCGACTGACCCCCCACCGGCCGGGCACGCCCGTCCCTGGTGGGGCCGCGTCCCAGGCCACCTGGCGGCCAGGCTTGCTTTCTGCTATCCTCCGCCACCAGCGGTCGGCCAGTTCGGGCGGACCGCCACTGCCAGCGAGCACGACAGGGTACCCCTCCTCCAGAGTCAGGTTCCTTCTTGCTGCAGCCCACGCCGCATCGGCGTGCGGCCTGCACGGTGCGGTCAAGGCCGCGCCGGCGCCCGGCAGGTGGCCCAACGCGGGGGCGAAGACCGCGCAACGGTACGTCGGCAGACCCATCTGGGCAGCCGGCAGCAGTTCGAGGAGCAGTACGATGGCCATCGGTAGAGTCAAGTGGTTCAACGACAGCAAGGGGTTCGGCTTCATCACCCCGGAGGACGGCAGCAAGGATTGCTTCGTCCACCACACCGCCATCCAGGGCACCGGCTTCAAGTCGCTGTCCGAGGGTGAGCGCGTGCAGTTCGACGTCGTGCAGGGCGCCAAAGGCCCGGCGGCGGCGAACGTCGTCCGCCTGGACGGCTGAGCCCGTCAACAGAGTCGCCCGACTCGCGGGCCGTTCCCTCTCGGGGACGGCCCGTTTCCTTTGCGGCCGGCTCGCCTCGCGGGTGGCGGTTCGACCCGCCGCTAGACTCCTCGCCGGCTGCCTGGCGGCGTCCCTGCTCGCGGGCTGCGATATGCAGAAGCTCCTCTATCCCGTGCCCTGGGCCCCGGTGCCGGCCGACCCGCCTGGGGCGTACGAGGAGGTGGTCCTCGAGTCGGCAGCGGGAGACCGGATCCACGGCTGGCACGTCGCCGCCGGCGGCGCCGCGGCGCCGGCGGTCGTCCTCTTCCACGGCAACGGCGAGAACCTGGGGACGATGGCCTGGGCGGGGACGCTCGACGAGCTGGCGCGGCTCGAGGTCTCCGTGCTAGTGGTGGACTACCCCGGCTACGGGCGCAGTAGCGGCCGGCCGAGCGAGCCGACGCTCATGGCTGCGGCCGAGGCGGCGCTCGCGTGGCTCGCCCGGCGCCACTTTGACCGGCCGCTCGTAGCGATGGGTTGGTCACTGGGGGCGGCGGTGGCGATCGAGCTGGCGGCCGAGCGCGACGAGGTCGCCGGCCTCGTCGCCCTCAGTCCCTGGACCCGGCTCGAGGACGTGGCGCGGGTCCACTTTCCCGGCTGGATGGTGCGGCTCTTCCTGCGCGAGCGCTACGACGCCCTGGCGGCGGCGGCCCGAGTGCGCGTGCCGGTCGTGGTGATCCACGGCGAGGAGGACACCATCGTCCCGGTCGAGCTGGGCGAGCGGCTAGCGCAGGCGTTCCCGGGCGGGGCCCGCTTCGTCCGGGTGCCCGGCGTGGGGCACAACGACCTGCTCGGCCAGCCGCAAGTCTGGCGTACGCTGCGCGAGTTTCTGGCGCAGACGGAGCGCCCGCTCTCGGAGGAAACCTGAGACCGTACTAACCGCGCCGCGCCCAGGAGTCCCGCAGGGTCACCGTGCGGTCGAACACCAGGCGGTCGGGGCGCTGGGAGTCGGGGTCGAGGAAGAAGTAGCCGAGGCGCTCGAACTGGAAGTGGGAGCCGGGGTTGGCGTCGCCGAGGCTCGGCTCGGCAAGCGCGTCGCCGAGAATCTCGAGCGAGGCCGGGTTCAAGCCGTCCTGGAAATCGGCGCCAGCCGGGCTCTCCTCGAGGAACAGGCGGTCGTAGAGCCGCGCCTCGATCGGCAAGGCCTGCGCCGCTGAGACCCAGTGGATCGTCCCCTGCACCTTGCGGCCGTCGGGAGCCTGGCCGCCGCGGGTCGCCGGGTCGTAGGTGCACCGTAGCTCGAGGATAGCGCCGCTCGCGTCCTTGACGACTTCCTCGCAGCGGATGAAGTAGCCGTAGCGCAGGCGCACCTCGCGGCCCGGCGCCAGGCGGAAGTACCCCTTCGGCGGATCCTCAAGGAAGTCGTCGCGCTCGATCCACAGGGTGCGCGCGAAGGGTAGTTTGCGGCTCCCCTCCTTGGGGATGTCGCGCGGCCAGTAAGGGGCATCGAGCCATTCCACCCGACCTTCCGGGTAGTTGGTCAGCACGACCTTGAGCGGCCGCAGCACGGCGAGGACCCGCGGCGCCCGTTGGTTCAAGTTGTCGCGGACGGCGTGCTCGAGCATCGCGACGTCCACGACGCTGTTGGCCTTGGCGACGCCGATCGCCTCGCAGAAGGCGCGGATCGCCTCGGGTGTGACGCCGCGGCGCCGCAGGCCGGCGAGCGTGGGCATGCGCGGGTCGTCCCAGCCCTCGACCCGGCCCTCCTCGACCAACTGCAGGAGCTTCCGCTTCGAGAGCACGGTGTAGGAGAGGTTCAGGCGTGCGAACTCGGTTTGCTCCGGGCGCGGCTTGGGGACGCTCGTGTTGTCCAGGATCCAGTCGTAGATCGCCCGGTTGTTCTCGAACTCGAGCGTGCACAACGAGTGCGTGATGCCCTCGATCGAGTCCGAGAGGCAGTGCGCGAAGTCGTAGAGCGGATAGATGCACCAGGCGTCGCCGCGCCGGTAGTGCGTCGCTCTCAGGATGCGGTAGAGCACCGGGTCACGCATCTTCATGTTGGGATGCGCGAGGTCGATCTTGGCGCGCAGCACTCGTGAGCCGTCGGCGAACTCCCCGGAGCGCATGCGCCGGAAGAGATCGAGGTTCTCCTCGATCGATCGCTCGCGCCAGGAACTGGGGCGACCCGGCTCGGTCACCGTGCCGCGGTAGGCCGAGGTCTCCTCGTCCGAGAGATCGTCCACGTAGGCCTTGCCGGCTTCCACCAGCTCGACGGCGTAGTCGTAGAGCCGCTCGTAGTAGTCCGAGGCGTAGCGCTCCTCGTCCCACTCGAAGCCCAGCCAGCGGATGTCCCGCCGGATCGCCTCGACGTACTCCTGGTCCTCCGCCTCCGGGTTGGTGTCGTCGAAGCGCAGGTTGCAGGTGCCGCCGAACTCGCGGGCGACCCCGAAGGCCAGGCAGATCGCCTTGGCGTGGCCGATGTGCAAGTAGCCGTTGGGCTCCGGCGGGAAGCGAGTCTTCACCCGGCCGCCGTACTTGCCGGTTGCGACGTCACGGGCCACCATCGCCCGGATGAAGTCCCGCGGCGGAGCGGCGACGGCGCTGGCTTTGGGCTCGGAGGGATCTGGCACGGGCTTCGCTCCGGAGCGCGGAAGGTTACTACGATGGAGAGGCATAACTCAGGCGTAAATCTGTGTTAGAGTCCCCAGCCGATGACCCTGCCCCTCCTCCCGCCCCGTGGCCGCGGCGCCCCGACCAACCCGGCGAACCGCTTCGAGCGCCTGCACGTCCAGTCCGAGCTGCCGCCGCCCAACGCCGTCGAAACGATCTACCTGCGCGACACCAGCCGCTCGATCCTCGCGCGGAATGACAGCCCCGACGTCGGCTTCGACGTGTCGATCAACCCCTACCGTGGATGCGAGTGTGGGTGCAGTTATTGTTACGCTCGTCCGACCCACGAGTACTTGGGCTTCTCGGCCGGGCTCGACTTCGAGTCACGGATTCTGGTCAAGGACCGCGCGCCGGAGCTGTTGTGGGCAGAGCTCGCGTCACCCTCCTGGCGGCCGCAGCCCATCGCGCTCTCAGGAGTGACGGATCCCTACCAGCCGGTCGAGCAGAGGCTACAGCTCACCCGCGGCTGTCTCGAGGTGCTGGCCGAGGCGCTCAACCCGGTGATGGTGACCACCAAGAGAGCGCTCGTCACCCGCGACGCCGACCTGCTCGCCGTGCTCGCCCGGCACCGCGCGGCTTCGGTGATGCTGAGCGTCACGACCCTCGACCCCGAGCTCGCCCGCCGCATGGAGCCCCGCGCCTCGCATCCCCGCGACCGCCTGCGGGCGATCCGGCACCTCGCGGCGAGCGGCGTACCGGTCGGGGTGAGCGTCGCCCCCGTCATTCCCGGGCTGACCGACCACGAGATCCCCGCCATCCTGGAGGCGGCGGCGGAGGCCGGCGCCTCCTTCGCGGCTTGGGTGCTCCTGCGGCTGCCCGGCGCCGTCGCCGGGCTCTTCGAGCAGTGGCTCGAAGCCCACTTCCCGGAGCGCAAGAGGAAGGTCTTGGAGCGGGTGCGGGCCCTGCGCGGCGGCAAGCTCTACGACCCCCGCTTCGGCGTCCGCGGCCGTGGTGAGGGAATCTTCGCGGAGCAGATCAAGGCCCTGTTCGCGGCCGGCGTCCGCAAGGCCGGCATCCCCCAGAAGCGGCCCGAGCTGTCCACCGCCGCCTTCCGGCGGCCTGAGACGGATGGTCAGTTGAGGCTCTTCGAGTCCTAGACGACTGCTGTTCCCGGAACGGTGCCCCTGGCTTGCACCGCCTTCTTTCGAGTAAGTGAACGACCCTGGACGACTTCGCTTGGAAGACCGCTTGAGCACCGCGACCGCTCTGGCCGTACACTCTAGCGGCCGGAGTGAGGTCAGGGTGCCGGCGGAGGTGCTGGTGCGATCAGTCTGTTTCATCCTTACTCGAGCTCTTTTTTTGCTTCTCCTTGCGGCCCCGCCCCTGGCCGCGGCCGTACGCGAGACCGTTTGCTCGCCCGAGGAAGTCCTGGTCACCGAAAAGCGCATCGAAGTCATCTGCCGTGAGTCGGCCACCCTGGCCGACCGCGGGCGCGAATCCGAGACGGCGATCGCCAACTTCGCCTACCCGCTCATCTCCCAGAGCTACCAGCCCCAGTTCGGCAGCCAGGTTTATCTCGTCGATTACTTCCTCGACCAGCTGCGCACGGCCCTGCTCCACGACCGCAAGGTCCGGCTCTGGTTCGAGACCGACGTCGGCACCAACCCGCTGTGGGGCTGCGAACCCGCCCGTTGCCGCGCCCTCGTCGCCGTCGCGCTGACCGACCTGGGACGCAACGTCCCGATCGAGTAGCGCGGCCGATCCCCCGGCGCTACCCCGCGACCCCGCCCTCGGCCCGCTCGGGCTCCGCCGCCAGCACCGCCTTCAAGTAGTCGCGGTTGAGCTGCGCGATGAAGTCGACGGAGATCCCCTTCGGGCACACCGCCTCGCATTCGCGGAAGTTGGAGCAGCTCCCGAACTCCTCCTCCATCGCCGCGACCATGGCGAGCACGCGTCGGTCGCGCTCCGGCCGCCCCTGGGGCAGCAGACCCAGGTGCGACACCTTGGCCGCCGTGAACAGCTGCGCCGCCCCGTTCGGGCACTGCGCCACGCACGCGCCGCAGCCGATGCACTCGGCGGCGTCCATCGCCCGATCGGCGACCGGCTTGGGGACCGGCGTGAGGTTGGCCTCCGGCGCGCTCCCCGTGTGGACGGAGATGAACCCCCCGGCCTGGATGATGCGGTCGAACGGCGAGCGGTCCACCACCAGGTCCTTCAAGACCGGGAAGGCACGCGCCCGCCAAGGCTCGATGGTGATCGCGTCGCCGTCGGCGAAGTGCCGCATGTGGAGCTGGCAGGCGGTGGTCCGAGCGTTCGGTCCATGGGCCCGGCCGTCGATCATCATGCCGCAGGAGCCGCAGATCCCTTCCCGGCAGTCGTGGTCGAAGGCCACCGGGTCCTCGCTGGCGGCGATCAGCCGCTCGTTGAGGACGTCCAACATCTCCAGAAACGACATGTCGGGCGAGACCTCGTCGAGTTCGTAGTCGACGAAGCGCCCCGCGGTCTCCCGGCTCGCCTGGCGCCAGATCCGGAGGGTGAGCCTCATCATTTGTAGCTCCTCTGCGTGAGCGCCACGTTCTCGAACATCAGCGGCTCCTTGTACAGCACCGGCGCCTGACCTTCGCCCCTCCACTCCCAGGCGGCGACGTAGGTGAAGGCATCGTCGCGCCGCAGCGCCTCGCCCTCCGGCGTCTGGTGCTCGACCCGGAAATGGGTGCCACAGGACTCCTCGCGCGCGAGCGCGTCGCGACACATCAGCTCCGCGAGCTCGAAGAAGTCGGCCACCCGGCCCGCTTTCTCCAGGGACTGGTTCAACTCCTCACCGACCCCCACTACCTTGACGTCGAACCAGAACTGCTCGCGCAGGGCCGGCAACTTGGCCAGCGCTTCCTCCAGCCCGGGCCGGCCCCGCGACATCCCGCATAGGTCCCAGCACACCTGTCCCAGCTCGCGGTGGAACGAGTCGACGGTTCGCCGGCCGTTGACGGCCAAGAGACGGGCGACGCGGTTGGCGACCTCGTGCTCGACCTCGCCGAAGGCGGGGTGGTCGGTGGGCAGTGGCGACTCTCCGATGTGGCGCGCCAGGTAGTCGCCGATCGTCATCGGCAAGACGAAGTAGCCGTCGGCCAGGCCTTGCATCAGGGCGCTCGCCCCCAGGCGGTTGGCTCCGTGATCGGAGAAGTTCGCCTCCCCGATGACGAAGAGGCCCGGAAGGGTGCTCATCAAGTCGTAGTCCACCCACAGGCCGCCCATCGTGTAGTGCGGCGCCGGGTAGATGCGCATCGGCATCTCGTAGGGGCTCTCGGCGGTGATCCGCTCGTACATCTCGAACAGGTTGCCGTAACGCTCGGCGATCGCCTGCCGTCCGAGGCGAGCGATCGCGTCGGCGAAGTCGAGGTAGACGCCGCGCCCGCCGGGCCCCACCCCGCAGCCGCCATCGCAGACCTCCTTGGCGGCGCGCGAGGCGATGTCGCGGGGCACCAGGTTGCCGAAGGCCGGGTACTTGCGTTCGAGATAGTAGTCGCGCTCGGCCAGCGGCACCTGCCGCGGATCGCGTCGATCGCCCTTCCCCTTGGGCACCCAGATGCGGCCGTCGTTGCGCAGCGACTCGCTCATCAGGGTGAGCTTCGACTGGTACTCGCCGGCCGCCGGGATGCAGGTCGGATGGATCTGGGTGAAGCAGGGGTTGGCGAACAGGGCGCCGCGCCGGTGAGCGCGCCAGATGGCGGTGGCGTTGCAGCCCTTGGCGTTGGTCGAGAGGTAGAAGACGTTCGCGTAGCCGCCGGTGGCGAGCACCACGGCGTCGGCCGAGTGGGAGCGGACCTCGCCGTTCACCAGATCGCGGACCACGATGCCGCGCGCTCGTCCCTCGTGGACGACGAGATCCAGCATCTCCGTGCGGGGGAACATCTCGACCTTCCCGGCGCCGATCTGGCGCTCGAGGGCCTGGTAGGCGCCGAGCAGCAACTGCTGACCCGTCTGGCCGCGGGCGTAGAAGGTGCGCGACACCTGGGCGCCGCCGAACGAGCGGTTGGCGAGCCCGCCGCCGTACTCGCGCGCGAAGGGCACGCCCTGGGCGACACACTGGTCGATGATCGCCACACTCACCTGCGCCAGTCGATGGACGTTGGCCTCGCGGGCCCGGAAGTCGCCACCTTTGATCGTGTCGTAGAAGAGCCGCCAGACGCTGTCGCCGTCGTTGCGGTAGTTCTTGGCGGCGTTGATGCCGCCCTGGGCGGCGATCGAGTGGGCGCGCCGTGGGCTGTCCTGGAAGCAGAAGCACTGCACCTGGTAGCCGAGCTCGCCGAGCGTCGCCGCCGCCGCGGCCCCGGCGAGCCCCGAGCCGACGACGACGACCGTGAACTTGCGCTTGTTGGCCGGGTTGACGAGCTTCAGCTCGAACCGATGCCGGTCCCACTTCTCCGCCAGTGGGCCGCTCGGGATCTTGCCGTCGAGGATCATCGCTCGTTCCTAGCGCACCCAGCCCGCGAGCACGGCCACGGGGAAAGAGATGTTGCCGGCGGCGATGACGAGGGCGAAGACCGCCGCGAAGCGCTCCCGCCAAGGATTCCAGCGCGGATGGTCCCAGCCAAGCGACTGGAACATGCTCCAGAGCCCGTGGTGGAGATGGAAGGCGAGCGCCACCTGGGCGGCGACGTAGAAGGCCGCCACCCACGGCACCCTGAAGCCGGCCACCACGTTGTGGTAGACGTCGCCGGGCACGAAGTCGGGATGGACCCAGGCGAAGCCCCAGGTGAAGTGCGCCAGGTGGTAGACGACGAAGAGGGCGACGATCACCCCACCCCAGCGCATCGTCCGCGCCGCATAGGAGGCCTGGACGACCTGTCGTACCGCGTAGTCGTGCGGCCGGGCGCTTCGGTTCAGCACCGTCAGCCGCCAGGCCGAGGCGATGTGGAGCCCCACGGCGAGCAGGAGGCCGGCGCGGGCCGTCCACAGCAGAGCGCCGTGGGGCAGGGCCGGCGCGCCCACCTCGCGCAGCCACTCGGCGTAGGCGTTGAGCTTCTCCGGACCCTGATAGAGCTTGAGGTTGCCGGCCAGGTGGCCGAGCACGAAGCCGAAGAGCACGAACCCGGTCACTGCCATGACGGCCTTCTGGCCGATGGCGGAACGCAGGAGTTTCAGCACGCTCGAGGTCTGGGAGGACATCTGCAGGGGCTCAGGCGGGCCGCGCTCCGGCCGCCGCACGGCCGCGGTTGCCCCGCCGGCGCCGGCGGCGACGAGGCGGGCCAGGAGTGGGAAACTCGGGAGCGCTCGCCGCCAACAGCCGCCAGTGGTCGAGGACCTCCCGCCCCTGGCCGGTGGCGTCGACCAGGATCTCGAACAGGACCAGGGCGTTGCGGAAGGCCGGCCGGCGGGCGAAGCGGGCGCGCTCGATCGGGTTCCAGTCGGCCTCGCCCAGGCGGTGGAAGGCGAGCAGGGCCTCCACCGCTTCTTCCGTCTTCTGGCGAGCCACGGTGAAGCGGGCGAAGAAACCTTCCGTGGTCTCGACGATCAGCCGGCGCAGGGCGCCGTGCGACAGGGGCCGGTGGCGCCCGGCCTCGAGCTCGTGCCGGCGCAGCAGCACGGCCGGCAGCAGGAAGGACGCCAGCAGGGCCGCGTCCGAGAGCTCTCGCCCGTCGCGCACCATCCGGTCGATGCGGGGCAGCACGCGCTCGAACTCGCCCAGACCGCGCCGCCCGGCGGTGAGCATCGCCTTGGCCTCCGGCAGCAGCTCGTCGAGAACCCCCAGCTCGAGCATCCACTGCATCGCCGCCCCGGCCGCGCCACAGCGCAGGAGCTGCAGGATCTCCTCGGTCAAGCGCGCCGGCGCGGCCTTCTCGATCTCGTGCCGGTGCCGGCCGATGGCCTCCTGGCTCGCCGGGTCGATCGTGAAGTCGAGTCGCCCGGCGAGCTCGCAGGCGCGCAGCATCCGCACCGGGTCCTCGCGGAAGCGCACGTCGGCGTCGCCAATCGTGCGGATCACCCGCTGCCGCAGATCGGCGATGCCGCCCACGTAGTCGAGCACCGCGAACTCGCCGATGTCGTAGAACAGGGCGTTGATGGTGAAGTCGCGACGGAAGGCATCCTCGCGCGGCGTGCCGAAGACGTTGTCGTCGGTGATCAGCAGGTCGCCGGGGCCGCTCTCCTGGGCCTCGGGATCCGGGTCGCGACGGAAGGTAGCGACCTCGATGATCTCCTCCTGGAAGAACACGTGGGCCAGCCGGAAGCGGCGGCCGATGATCCGGCAGTTGCGGAAGAGGCGGCGAATCTGCCCCGGGCGCGCGTCGGTCGAGACGTCGAAGTCCTTGGGCCTACGGCCGAGCAGCAGGTCGCGCACGCTGCCGCCGACCAGGTACGCCTTGAAACCGGCGCCGTGCAGCCGGTAGAGGACCTTCAAGGCGTTGTCGCCGATGTCCTTGCGGGAGACCGAGTGTTCCGCCCGCGGCAGAACGATCGGCTCTTCGGCGGGCGGGGTCGTCACCGAGGCGGGATTATAGAGGCGGGTCGCCTACTCCTCTCTCCCCCCAAGAGAGGCGCGCGCGACCGGGAGGGAGCCCGGCCGCGCATCGCCCGCGCCACTCGGTCGTCAGTGGTGACCGCAGCCGCGATGGTGGCGGTGCTTGTCGTGCCCCCAGCCGTGACCGCGATGGCCGCGATCGTCGTCCCAGTCGTCCCCATCGCGCCGGTCGTGCCAGTAGTACGGCCGCGGCGGGTAGGGGCGGTAGTGGACGACGGGACCGCCGTAGCCCCACCACGCTGGGCGGTAGTCGTAACGCTGGAAGTGGTGAGCGACGAGCGGGCAGGACGGCTGATGGTAGTAGCGGCGGTCGCGGATGTAGCACGCCGACGTGCAGCGCAGGCCCGCATAGGGCAGCGG
>CAYXXN010000055.1:0-15594 GCA_964469055.1 uncultured Thermoanaerobaculia bacterium | reverse complement strand
CGAGCCCGGCGCCCACCCGGCCCGCGAGCGGCTCGTCTCGCAGCAAGGCTGCCGGCGCCGCCAGCGTGCCGTGCCGGCCGAGGAACTCCGTGCGGTCGGCGGTCGAGGACGGCGAGTTCCCCGACAGCCAGGCAAAAGCGACCCGCTCCGCGAACTCCTCGTTCCAGGGGTTGCGGGCGAGGAGGGCGCCCGTCGCCTCGTCGCGTTCGGTGATGACGTGCGGCGCGGAGGTGGCGCGGGAGACGCCGAGCACCCATTCGAGGTACGCGGTGACGCTCAGGCGCCGGCGGTGAGGGGTCAGATTGGTCAGCGCGAGCCGTGCCACACGCACCGGATCCTCGGGCGGCACGAACTGCAACAGCTCCAGGGCCACGCCCTGCTCGGCGTGCTCGAAAACGCTCCCGCCCTGTCTGTGCCGGCAGACGTAAGGCGCTCCTTCCGTGCGGATCGGTAGCGCGGTCGGCCCCCACACCGCGCCGGTCTCCTCATCGCGGACGTAGATCGCCTCGCCCGGCGGATCGCAGACCGGATCGTTCGACCACGGCGTGAGCCGGTTCTCGCGGCTGTTGTCCGCCCAGGTGAAGCCGGAGCCCGACTCGGAGACTTGGAAGCCGAAGTGGGGGTTGGCGATGACGTTGAGCCACGGCAGCGGCGTGCGCTGGCCCTCGCCGAGGACGATCACGTACTCCCGCCCGCGATCGGCGAAGCCGCCCAGTCCGTTGAAGAAGGCGAGGTCGGCCTGCGGGTCGGGCGAGGTCGGAGCCGTCTCCCGCGCAGCCCGGAGGGCCGGGCGGGGCGGCGGGGCCACGCGAGCCGAGCTGCGGCGCTGCAGTTGTTCGGCGAGCGAGCCGTGGTGGGAGAGGAACACGGCGCGGGCGGCGGCGCGCAAGAGGTCACGGTGCTCCTCGGGCATCTGGTCGGCGCGCAGCACGAAGACGCCGCCCGCCTGGGCGGCGCGCACCATGCCTTCGAGTGCCGTCTGCAGCTCCTGGACGTAGGAAGTCGGCTGCTCGTTGAGGATCACCAAGTCGGCGGCCAGCCCTTTGCTGCGCCAGAACTGTTGGGCCTGAACGAGCTGGCGCGCGATCTCGCGGTCGGCTTCATCATCGATGCGCAGCAAGACGATCGGCAGGTCGCCCGAGATGCCGTATCCCCAGAGGGCGCGCGCACCCAGCCGGTTGCGCGCCAGCACCGCGGCCGGGGAACGCAGACCCGGATTGGTGAACACCAGATCGGAAGCGAGCCGCAAGTAGAGATGCGCCTCATCGGAGCTGATCCCGAAGTGCCGTTGCTCGACCTGGGTCTGGGTCCAGGCCAGCCGGGCGGCGCGCTGGTAGGCGGTCGTCTCGGCATACTTCTCCGCCAGGCGCACCGCCTCTTCGCGTGAGGTGGCCACCAGCGTCGAGAAGACCAGCCGCGCCCGTCCCTCCGGCGGCACGGTGACCGTCTGGCGCAAGCTGAAGATGGGATCGAGCACCGCACCGAGGCTGCCCGAGAGCGGTCGGCCCGCGGCGAGGGACAGCGGGTCGCGTACGTCGAAGCCGCGGCCCAGGAAACGGGCGCGGTCGGTCTCGATCTGCGGCGCCCCAGCCGTCTCGCCCTCGACCGCCAGGAGGTGCGCCGCCCACACCGGCGCCTCGTCGACCGCGGTGGCGCGGCGGGTGGCGAGCAGGGCAGCGGGCCAGCGCAGCGCCTCGGTCGAGAGGAAGAGCTTGGAGAAGGCGGGGTGCGCCTCATCGGCCGCCGGTGGGGCAAGGACGATCTCGGCGTAGGAGGTCACTTCGATACGCCGGGGCCACGAGCCGCGATTGGTCAAGGTGAGGCGGCGCAGTTCGACGTCATCCTCAGGCGAGACGATGACCTCGAGCGTCGAGGCGAGCGAGCCGTCGGTGCGACGGATCTCCACCTTCTCGGTGGTGAAGAGGACCCGGTAGGCGTCGGGCTCCACGGCGGTGGGCTGGTAGCCGGCGGACCAGCGCTCTCCGGTGTCGAGGTCGCGCAGGTAGAGGAAGGTGCCCCAGTCGTCGCGCGTCGTGTCCTCCCGCCAGCGCGTCACCGCGCGGCCGCGGTGGCGGCTCCAGCCGCAGCCGGAGCTGGTGACCAGCACCGAGTAGGCGCCGTTGGAGAGCAGGTGAACGCGCGGCGTCGAGAGGTGCGGCGTGTCGAAGACCCGCAGGCTCGTGCCGGAAACCTCGCGCAGCCGTGGGTCGGGCCTCTCCTCCGGCAGGGGGCGCGTGACGACCACGTCGCGCGGCGTGCGTTCCTGGAGCAGCAGCTCGGCCGCGCGCACCAGCGGATGAGCGTGGAAGCGCTTGCGCAGGACGCCGCCCTGGAGCAGGTTGGCCAGGGCGAGCAGGGTCATCGCCTGGTGGTGCGCCATGTAGGCCCTCACGACGGCGCAGCGCTGGCCTTCCGGCACCCGGCGACGCGTGAAGTCGAGCGCTTCGTAGAAACCGTGCCGCCCGCGGGCCCCCAAGCCGGCCAGGCGCTCGAAGTTGGCCAGCGCCGGGCGCGGCGCCACCCGGGCGGCGAGCGCCGTCGCGTACGGGGCCACCACCAGTTCGTCGGCCGGGGCGCGCCGCAGCCCCAAGCGCGGCGCGCCCCGCGGACCGTACTGGTAGTTGAGCTGGAGATCCCGCTCGTTGTACGCACACTCCGAGATCCCCCAGGGAACGCCGCGCTCCGCGCCATAACGGATCTGCTCGTCCACCGCCAGGCGGCAGCTCTCGCCGAGCAGGCTGCGCGGCGGCTCCATGAGTACCAGGCTCGGCATCAGGTACTCGAACATGGAGCCGGACCACGACAGCAGCACCGAGCCGCGGCCGAGCGGCGCGACGGGGCGCGACAGTCGGAACCAGTGGCTGTGCGGCGCCTGGCCCAAGGCGATGGCCAGAAAGCTCGCCAGCCGGGATTCGGAGGCGAGCAGGTCGTAGCAGTTGCGGTCCTGCTGGTGGTCGCTCAGTCGGTAGCCGATCACCAAGAGCTTGCGCACCGGATGGAGGAGAAAGCCGAAGTCCATCTCGCGCACCATCGCCTCGGCGCGCTCGGCGAGCGCCGCGCAGCGGACCATCAGGTCGCGCTCGCCCGCGCCCGCGGCCGGCGGATTCCCGCCTGCCGGGTCGGCGAGGGCCGCGACGTCCCGCGCGTGGCTCTCCGCCGTCCGGCGGCAGGCCGCGGCCCAGGCCAGGGTCTCCGCGACGCCCTCGCTGGCGTCCTCGGCCGCCAGGGCGCTCGCGATGTCGGCGAGCGCGGCGGCCCGCTGCCGCAGCTCGTCCAACCGCCGCGTCAGCTCCGCGGGCCGCTCGGGCGGGCCTGCCTCCAGGGTCGCCTGCAGGCGGTCGAGCGCCGCGCCAAGCTCGCCGCGCCCGACGGTGCTGCTTCGACCCGCCCCCGGCGTTCCGCTCGCCGCCTCGCGCAGCAGCGCGAACGCATCGGCCACCCCGTGCCAGGCTGCTTCGGCGCGCAGCGGCGTTCCCTGAAGCTCACGACAGGCCGAAGCGAGCGCCACCAGGTGCGCCGCCAGGTTGCCGCTGTCGACGGTCGACACGTAGCGGGGCTCGAGCGGGGCGAGCGAGCGGGTGTCGTACCAGTTGAGGAAGTGGCCTCGAAACCGCTCCAGCCCGGCCAACGACTCGAAGGTGGCTTCGATCCGCTCGACCGTCTCGAGCCGTCCGACCCAGCCCAGGTCGTGCGCCGCCACGGCGGCGAGCAAGCCGAGTCCGATGTTGGTCGGCGAGGTGCGGTGGGCGACCACCGGCAGGGGGTCTTCCTGGAAGTTGTCGGGCGGCAGGAAATGGGCCTCGGCGTCGGCGAAGCTCTCGAAGTAGCTCCAGCTGCGGCGGGCGATGCGCCGCAATCGCAACTCCTGCGCCGCGGTCAGCGGCTCGGTGGCCGGGGACGCCGCCGGCAGGCTCAGCCTGCGGGCGACGGCCGGGGCGGCGAGCCAGGCCGCGGCGAACGGCAGGACGGCGGCGAGCGCGGCCGGCCGCAGCGCGGCGACCAGCGCCAGGGCGGCGGCCGCGGCGAGCGGCGCGGCGACCAGCTCCCGGTGGAAGGCCGCCGCCTCCAACGTCGCCCCGGCCCCGGCCTGGGCCGCGGTCACCCACTCGAGCAGGCGCCGCCGGGTGACGAGCAGGCGAGCCAGCGTTCGGGTGATCGCGTCGGCACGCAGCCAGGCGCGGGCCGGCAGCAGGACGTTCGTGAGCAACGCCTGGGTGAGCACGATCTCGAGGTCGCCGAGGAGCGCCAGGAGGTGGGTTCGCTTGGCGATGCCCCGTCGCCGCGGCAGCAGCCCAGCCAGCGCCGGCACCAGGATGGGGAGGCTCAGTAGCGCCCCGACGATCGCGTCCCAGGCCCAGGGCGACACGGGCAGGAGGAGCCAGCCGGCGAAAAGCAGCAGCAGGGCCGACGGCATCGAGAGCGAGCGGCGCAGGTTGTCGAGCACCTTCCAGCGCGAGAGCCCGGTGAGCGGATTGGGCTGCCGCTCGCCGCCGGCGGTGGGCACCCGCCGGAGCAGCCACGGCAGGAGCTGCCAATCCCCGCGCACCCAGCGGTGCTGGCGCGCCGCGCTCACCAGGAAGTGCGAGGGGAACTCCTCGAACAGCACGATGTCGCTTGCCAGCCCGGCGCGCGCGAAGCTGCCCTCGAAGAGGTCGTGCGAGAGCAAGGCGTTGTCGGGGACCCGGTCGGCGAGCGCGGTCTCGAACGTGTCCACCTCATAGATGCCCTTGCCGGTGTAGGAGCCCTCGGCGAACAGATCCTGATAGACGTCGGAAACCGCCGCCACATAGGGATCGACGCCGGTCGGACCCGAGAAGCTCTTGCCGTACAGGGACTCCTCACCGTAGGCCGGCAGCATGGCCGCGACCCGCGGCTGGAGGATTGCGTAACCCTCGGTGACCCGCCGCGTGCGCGGATCGAGCCGTACCTGGTGCAGCGGATGGGCGATGGCGCCCACCAGGCGGCGCACGGCGCCGGGCGGCAAGCGCGTGTCGGCGTCGAGCGTGATCACGTAGCGCACGCCTTGGGGCGCAGCCGGCGGGCCGCCCTCCGGGCCGACGAAGCTGGTGTCGGTCGCGCCGCGCAGCAGGCGGTTCAACTCGCGCAGCTTGCCGCGCTTGCGCTCCCAGCCCATCCAGCAGCTCTCGCCCGGATTCCAGCGGCGCTTCCGGAGCAGGAGGAGGAAACGCTCGCCGCCGTCCTCGCCTGGGCCATAGCGCTCGTTGAGGCGCGCGAAGCTCTCGACGGCGGCGTGTAGCAACGCCTCGTCCTCCGGCGTGCGCTCCGCCGCCGCGTCCGCGAAGTCGGCGAGCAGCGCGAAGCTGACGTCACCCTCCGGGTTGGCAAGGTAGTGCACCTCCAGCCGTTCGACGTACGCCTCGAGCTCCGCCCCGTCGTGGAGGAGGACCGGGACCGCCACCAGGGTCCGCAGCTCCGGCGGCACGCCTTGGTCCAGCGCCAGCTTGGGCAGCGGGCGTGGCGGCACCAGCCCGGCGAGGATCCGATTCAGGATCGCCAGCGCCAGCTCCGAGATCGGGACCAGGGCGAGCAACGCCACCCCGACGAGGGCGAGGCGGCCGGCGCCGGCGGCGAAGCCGAGCAGCGGCGCCAGGAGCAGCGCGGTGAGCAGCGTCGCCGAGCCCAGATACCCCGGCAGGCCCGCAGCGCGCAGGGCGCGGGTCAGCCGCCGCCGCGCCTCGGGCCGGTAGCCGAGCTCGCGCTCAAACTGCCTGCGGCCCGCTCCGACCAGGTCGTGCCCGACGTGGCGCTGCGTCGAGAGCCGCGCCGCGGCGCGGGTCACCGCCCGCTCCGCGACCTCGAGCTCCGGGCGATCCGCACCGCGCGCCAGCTCCTCGATGGCGTGGCGGTAGAGGTCGCGGGTTTCGAAGTCCTGCGCCGCGTAGACGCCGGCCGGGTCGCGCCGCAGCACGTCGTCGACCAGCGAGGCCTCTTCGACGAAGGGCGGCCAGTCGAAGGCGGAGATCTGGCGCATGCCGTTGATCACGTTCGAGACGCTGACCTGTGTGGCCGCCTGGCGCTGGTGGTCCAGACGGATGACCTCCTCCTCGGTGAGGCCGTGTGCCTCCAGGGTGGCGCGCAGCCAACCGAGCAGGGGCGTCGTCTCCGGGTCCTGCTCGCGCAGGCGCTGGGCGAGCTGCACGACGAAAGCGATCTCCGGGCTGTCGCCGGCCGTCTCCAACTCGCCAGAGAGCTCGACGGAGCGCACCGAACCCAGGCCCAGCGCGCCGTCGGCGATCGCGTCGGCGCGAGCCCGCGCCTCGAGCCGCCGCAGCACGCCGGTGGCCAGGCGGCGCAGGTTCTCCACCAGCACCAGGCGCAGGTGGATGGCGAGCGCCCACAACTCGCCGATGCGCAGGGGCGCCGCGCGCTGAACGCCACGAACGAAGCGCAGCAGCAGCTCGGGGTCGAAGCGGCTGTCGGTGTGCGCGACGAAGCTCCAGGCCAGGGCGTAGACGCGCGGCGAGCCGGTCCAGGGTGCGTCGTCGAGTTTGGGCAGCTCGCGGTAGAAGGCTGGCGCGAGATCCTGCTGGATCTGCCGCACCTGCTCCTCGACGACGTGGAAGTTGTCGATCAGCCACTCGGCGGCGAGGCTGATGGTGCGCTGCTCGCGAATGGCCTGCTCGAGCGACGTGCGCGCCGCGCGCAGGGCATCCCGGTTGCGGCGCAGGCGGGTCAGCAACGACCGGCCGCGCCAAGCGCGAGCGCCGGCGTGAGCGACGCCCAGCGCCTCGGCCCGTTGCTCGAGCTGCTCGGCCCCCACGACCTCGTCGCGGATGGGCTCGTCGGGAGGGGTCAGCCTGCCGCGCGTTCGCACATCGTGGTGGTGTCGGTGCAGTTCATTTCCAGGTAGCCGAGGGGGACGACGACGCCTACGCCGGGGCTCTTTCCGGCTCGACGAGGCGCAGGTGGCGATCGAGCGGCGGCGCGACGAGCCGCTGGCGAGCCCCCGACGGCCAGAGAATGTCGACCGACTCGACCGTCTCGGCGCTCGCCAGGCCGAAGCCGACAGCGGCCTCGCTCGCCGAGAGGTAGGAGCGGCCCGAGACCAGCGTCCGGGTGAGGCGGCGCCCGGCGACCGTCGCCTCGATCCGCGCCCCGTACCCGTCGCGGTTACTGCGCCGCCCGACTAGCGTCAGGCGGAGCCAACTGGCACCCGCGTCGGCGGCCTCGTTCCCCAGGAGCACGGCCTGGCGGCCGTTCTGAGTCAAGACGAGGTCGGGGTCGCCGTCGCGATCGAAGTCGAGCTCGGCGAGGCCGCGGCCCACCCTGGGAACGCGCAGCGCCTCGGCGCCGCCGCCGGTCTCCTCGACGAACCGCCAGTCCAGGCGGCGGAAGAGTTGCAGGGGCTGGGCGTAGGACTGGCTGGGCTGGAAGCGCGCGATCTCGGGCTCGATGTGGCCGTTGGCGAGGACGACGTCGAGCCAGCCATCGAGATCGGCGTCGACGATCAGCGTGCCGAAGGCGAGGGTCATCAGGCTGGGGATGCCGATACCCGACTCGGCGGCCTCGTCGGAGAACAGCCCGCTCGGCGCCGCGCGGTAGAGGGCGGCCATCTCCTGGGCGAAGTTGCCGATGACCAGGTCGGTCAGGCCGCGGCCCGCCAGATCGCCGGCGTCGATTCCCATGCCGCCGCGGGCGGCTCCGGAGGCGGAGAGGGCCATGCCGGCCTCGAGGCCGATCTCGCGGAAGGTGCCGTCGCGCTGGTTGACGAAGAGGAAGTTGCGCTCGGTGTCGTTGGCGACGGCGATGTCGGGCCAGCCATCGCGGTCGTGGTCGAGCGGCACCACACCCAGGGTCTTGCCGACGGCCGCCAGCACGCCGGCCCTCGCGCTGGCATCGACGAACCTGCCCCCACCCAGGTTCCGGTAGAAGCGACTCGCCTCGCCGGGGTAGACCTCCGGCGTGCAGTAGCTCGCGTGGACGCCGTCCGGGCTGCAGGGCACGTCGCTCTCGGGGCTCCACTCGACGTAGCGGCCGGCGAGGAGGTCGAGCCAGCCGTCGGCGTCGGCGTCGAGGAAGGCGGCGCTCGTGCCGAAGCCGCGCGCGGCGAGACCTCGCGCGCCACTTTCCTCGCGGAAGGCGCCGTCGCCGCCGTTGACGAACAGTCGGTCGCCGCCGACCGCGGTCACGAACAGGTCGGCATCGCCGTCGTTGTCGATGTCACCGACGGCGGCGCCCATGCCGGGAAAGGCGGCGCCGGCGCCCGCCGCGTCCGGCAGGACGGCAAAGCGACCCTCTCCCAGGTTGCGATAGAGCGCCCCTCCCGGCCCCACCACGGCGCCCGCTCCGAAGCCGGCCCCATTCACGAAGAAGAGGTCGACCCAGCCGTCCCCGTCGTAGTCGACGACCGCCACACCCGAGCCCATCGTCTCGGGTAGATAGCGACGCTCGGAAGCGCCGTTCCAGTGCACGAAGTCGAGGCCGGCCGCTGCCGTCGCCTCGACGAAGCGGATGCCGGGGGCGGGCGCCGGCGCGGGTACGGCCTGGCGCTCCCCGGGGCCGCAGCCAGCCGTCAGCAGGGCAACGGTGAGCAGCGCCAGGCGGTCCCCCCTCATGGCCGCCGCGGCCGCTCCATCAGCCCGTGTTTCTTCAAGTAGTAGGCCATGTTCCGCTCGTCGATGCCCAGCAGCTGGGCCGCTTCGCGTCGCACTCCGTTGGCGCGCCGCAAGGCCTCCTCGAGCAGCCGTTTCTCCTCGCCGGCGAGCGCCTCGCGCAGGCGTAACGGCTCGGGCTCCGGCCGCTTCCCGGTGGGCGTCGCCGCGCCCGCCGCGAAGGGCAACCCCTCCGCGCCCAGTGTCTCGTCCCGCGCCAGCAGCACCCCGCGCTCGATGACGTTGCGCAGCTCGCGCACGTTGCCCGGCCAGTCGTAGGCGGTGAGCGCCGCCATCGCCGCCGGCGCGATGGCGCTGACCCGCTTGCCGAGCCGCGCCGCCATCTCGGCGAGGAAGGCCTCGGCCAGCACCGGGATGTCCTCGCGCCGCTCGCGCAGCGGCGGGATCGTGATCGGCAGCACGTTGATCCGGTAGAAGAGATCGGGCCGAAAGGCGCCGCGCTCGACCAGGGCCGCCAAGTCCGTGTTGCTGGCGCACAGCAGTCGCACGTCGACCGAGGTCGGCTCGCTGTCGCCGACCCGCTCGAACGTGCCGTCCTGGAGGACGCGCAGCACCTTGGCCTGAGCCACGGGCGGCAGGGCGTCGATCTCGTCGAGCAAGAGCGTCCCGCGGTGGGCGATGCGGAAGCGGCCGTCGCGGTCGGCGACGGCGCCGGTGAAGGCGCCGCGGCGATGCCCGAAGAACTCGCTCTCGAACAGCTCGGCCGGGATCGCCGCGCAGTTGACGGGCACGAACGGGCCGGCGGCGCGTCGGCTGCGGGCGTGGAGCAACCGGGCTACCTCTTCCTTGCCGGTCCCCGAGTCGCCCAGGAGCAGCACGCTGGTGTCGGTGGGCGCCGCCACCTCGACCAGCTGGAGCACTTGCTTCCAGCCCTCTGAGACGCCGAGCGGCGCCGGGCGGGCGGGGATCGCCCCGGCGCGCGAGCGCAGGTAGGCGAGCTCGCGCTTCAACCCGGTGTGCGCCAGCGCGCGGTCGAGCACCAAGGTCAGCTCGTCGGGGTCGGTGGGCTTCAGGAGGAAGTCAGCGGCCCCCGCTTGCATGCATTCCACCGCCGAGCGCACGTTGCCGTAGGCCGTCAGGACCACGATCGGCAGCTCCGGCTGCTCGGCGGCCAGCTTGCGAACCAACACGACGCCGTCCTCGCCGGGCATCTTCAGGTCGGTCAAGACGGCGTCGACGCCGGCCAGCCTCGCCGGCTCGAGGGCTTCGCCGACGGCGGCGGCGGTGCGGACGCGGAAGCCCCGCCCCTCGAGCATGGCGGCGAGCGACTCCCGCACGTAGGGCTCGTCGTCCACGACCATGACCGTGCCCCGCGGGTTCATCCGTTGCCTCCCCCGCCCGCCCCGGCGACGGCCAGTGTCACCCTGGCGGCTAGCGGCAGCCGCACCTCGAACTCCGCGCCGCCGCCGGCGCGGTTACGCGCCGCGATCTCGCCGCCGTGGTCGTGCACGATGCCGTGGCAGACGGCCAGCCCGAGCCCGGTCGAGCCGCGGGTCGAGAAGAAGGGCTCGAAGAGGTGCGGCAGCGCCTGCGCCTCGAAGCCCGGTCCGCGGTCGGCGACCACGGCGACGGCCTGCTCGCCGTCGCGAGCGAGTCGCACCTCGATCCGACCCCTGCCGTCCTGGGCCTGGCAGGCGTTGAGCAGGAGATTGAAGAAGAGCTGACCGAGGCCGATGCGGTTGGCGGTGACGAGCAGGTGATCGGGAGCGCCGGCGATCTCGATCTCCGTGCCGCCGAACTGGCCGCGGACGAGGCCGGCCGCCTCCTCGACCGAGTGGCGCAGCTCGAGCGTCTCCTTGGGCGCCCGACCGGGATCCGAGAAGGCCAGCACCTGGCGCACGATGCCCGCCGTGCGGGTGAGGCCTTCCCCCACCTTGCGCGCGTGTCCGGCCGCCGCCTCGGGGCGCCCGGCCGCCAGCTCGGATTCGAGCAGGGAAAGGAAGTTGGCCATCCCTTCGAGCGGGTTGTTGACCTCGTGGGCGATGCCCGCGGCCAGCCGCCCGACGCTCGCCAGTCGCTCGCTCCCGGCCAGCCGCCGCTCGAGCTCGCGGACCTCGCGCTCGCGCTCGGCGGCTGCCTCGGCGCGCGCCCGATCGCGGGCCTGACGCAGCGCGAGGAGCCCGACGAGCAGGCTGGCACCGATCACGGCGAGGTTGAGCAGCACCGTCGTGCGATAGCGCCCCGCCAGAGCCGCCACCGAGCGCTCGAGCTCGCGTTGGGCCTCGCGGCCGGCGAGCCACCAGACGAGCGGCGGCTGCCAGCGCGCATCGCCGACCTCGACCACGGCGGCCAGCTCGTCGCCGGCGGCGCCCGCTGCCGGCGGCGCCTCGTGGAGCCGCAAGCCGCCCGCGCCGGCCGGCTCGATCGAGCGCAGCAGCCGGCCCGGCTCGATCCAGGCTTCCAGGCGAGCCGCCCCGGGCCCCGGCAGCGCCCACTCGCCCCGCGTCAAGCCTGCGGTCGCCTCTTCGCTCGCGCCTACGGCAGCCGGGAGGACGAGCGGCACGCCCGCCCGGCGGCCGACCACGACCCGAACCTCGCCACCGTCGCGCAGCACGAGGGCCTCGACCGCGGGATGGGCCTCGGCGAAGAGCAGCAAGGCCCCCTCGAGGTCTAGGCGGCGCCAGCGCCGTGCCACGGGGTCGTCGCTCCAGCGCGGCGAGGCGGGTGAGGAGAGCGGTGCCGACCGCGTCAAGTAGACGAGATCGCCGCGCAGGTTGGCGAGCAATGCCTCGAGGGCGCGGCCTTGGCCCGTCGTACGCAGCTCGAGCTCGCGCTCCGCCTGGCGCCGGGCGCCGCGGCCCGCCGCGACGATCTCCCAGATGGCGAAGGCGTTGATGGCCAGGAGGCCCGCCGCGAGCGCCACCAACGGCGCCGCGCGCCAGTCCCGAAGGAGACTTCCCCTCATAGGACCTACGAGCGTATCGGATCGGCCCAGCAACAGAGTGGGCGCCCCGGACCCCCCCTCAGAGGTCCCGCGAGCGCCCGTTCGAGGACCGGCCTCTCGCCAGGCCGCCCAGCCTAGGCGAAGGCTTCGACCGCGTCGTCCTCGGCCTCGTGCACGTCGAAGACGGTAATCAGCTGCGTGATCTGCAGGATGTCCGTGACCTTGGGGGGCAGGTTCAAGAGCTTCAGCTGGCCGCCGCGGTTGGTGACCGTGGTGAACGCCGAGACCATCTCGCCGATCCCCGAGGAATCCACGGTCGTGACGCTCCCCAAGTCGAGCAGGATCTTCTTGGCGCCGCCGTCGAGCGCCTGGTGAACGGCTTCGCGCAGTGCCACGTCGCCCACACCGATCGTGATCTTGCCCTGCGGCTGGATAATCGTGATGTCTTCGCGTTGGCGGGTCGAAATCTTCATGCCTGGTTCTCCTCCTCCTTCTCGCTTCCCCCCGCCGGCGGATCGGCGGGTGAGATCTTCTTGCGCAGCGTAACGATGGTCCCTCCGCCAGGGCGGAAAGTGTAGTCGATGTCGTCCATGAAGCGCCGCATGAAAAAGATGCCACGGCCGTTGGGCCGCATCAGGTTCTCCGGCGACAGCGGGTCGGGCAGGGTGCCGGGGTCGAACCCCACTCCCTGGTCCGCCACCCGCACCACGACCTCGTCGCCCTCCAGGCCGAAATCGATCTCGACCCTCTTGCCCGGGTCCTCCTGGTTGCCGTGCTTGATGGCGTTGGCCACGGCCTCCCGCACCGCGATGCCGATCCAGTGGGAATCGTCCTCGGAGATGGAGAGCTGCTCCAGGGAGGCCTCGACCGCGATCTGCACCAGCTCCACGTTTTCGGCCCGACTGCTGATCGCCAGATGGACCTGCGGCCCCTGCGACGTCATGAGCTGGCGGAGTCTAGCAGCCCGCGCGGCATGTCGATACGGGCGCCGGGTCAACCGGGGGCACCGGACTCCAGGAACTCGAGCGCCAGGGGCACCACGACCAGAAGCTGCACGGCGTCGAACAGGGTGTGGGCGACGATCGCCGCCCACACCGAGCGGCGCCAGGCGAGCAAGGCCGCGAAGAGGAGCGACAGGAGGCTCACGCCGATCAACATCATCGGCTGCTCGTAGGCGACGTGGGCGAGGACGAAACCGGCCGAGGACAGGGCGACCCCGACGCGCGGCTGGAGGAAGGCGCGGAAGAAGAGCTCTTCGAAGACCCCCGCCGAGACGCTGACGCCGAGGCGCAAGCCCACGGGAAGGGCGGCGATCCAGGGCACGACGGCGGGCGGCTCCGTCGGCAGCAGGGAGCGCTCGCCGAGGAGCGTCAGCAGCCCGCCGATCGCGAGCAGCGCCACGAGCACACCCAGCCAGCCCGCCACACCCGCCGCCAGACCCACGCCCACCTCGGCCGCCGGACGACGGCAGCGCAGGCGCAGCGGATCGTCCTGCGCGGGCGCGGCCCCGCCCGTCGCGAGGTGGCCAAGAGCCCACCAGGCGAGCAAGAAGACAGCGATGAGCGCGTGCAGCGCGAAGATTGCCGCCGGCGGGCGCTGACCCAAGTCGGCTGCGAGGTCGGCGCGCCCGGCGAGCGACCCGAAGACCCCCACCCATAGAACGACGGCGAGAAGTCCGACGGCGACGGCGCGGCGCCACAGGCCGAACGGCGCCTCCGGACGGAAACCCGGCGGCATCAGCCCGGCGCGCCCCCCCAACCAGTCGACGGCGATCGCCGCCGCGAGCGACAGCAGAGCCGTCAGGAGGGGCACGGCGCTAGACCTTCCGGCGAGCGCGCGTGCCCTGCAGGATGCGCTGCGCGCCCACCAATCTCGAGATGCGGCGGTTGCGCAGCTGGAGCTCGGCCGTGGCGTCGAGCGGCGGCTGCTCGCCGCGCACCTCGCGCAACCGCCGGTCGAGCTCGAACGTGATCTGGTTGAGCTCCTCGGCCGTCAGGCGCACGAACGTCCGCTCCGTCACCAGCAGGTAGCCCTCCGCGACCTCGCGCACCATCGCCCACGCCGAACCGCCGGGGAAGGTCATCGGGCGCCATGTTAGCGGAGGACTGCGTGATACCATGCCGCCCCCGGGGCGCCCGCCCCGCCCCCCTCTCGGAGGTCCCCAATGAGCCGTTTTCCCGGCGTCGACTTCATGGAGTTCGACTCGCTGCTCTCCGAGGAGGAGCGGCTAGCGCGCGACACGGTGCGCCAGTTCGTCGACGACCGGATCCAGCCCATCATCGAGGAGTGCCACGAGCAGGGCCGCTTCCCGGTCGAGCTGGTGCCGGAGATGGCGGCGTTGAACCTCTTCGGCGCCACGATCTCCGACTACGGCCTGCCGGGTTTGGGCAACGTCGCCTACGGGCTCATCATGCAGGAGCTCGAGCGCGGCGATTCGGGCCTGCGCTCCTTCGTCTCCGTACAGAGCGCGCTGGTGATGTATCCGATCTTCACGTTCGGCTCGCAGGAGCAGAAGGATCGCTGGATCCCGGCCCTCGCCTCCGGCGAGGCGATCGGCTGCTTCGGCCTGACCGAGCCCGACTTCGGCTCCAACCCGGGCGGCATGCGGACGACCGCGCGCCGCGACGGTAGCCACTGGGTCTTGAACGGCGCCAAGCAGTGGATCACCAACGGCACGCTCGCCGACGTCGCCGTGGTGTGGGCGAAGGCCGAGGATGGCATCCGCGGCTTCCTCATCGAGAAGGGGACCCCCGGCTACACCTCCGCCGACCAGCACGGCAAGTTCTCGCTGCGCGCCTCGGTCACCTCCGAGCTCGGCTTCCACGATTGCCGCATCCCGGCCGAGAACCTGCTGCCGAGGACGGGGGGCCTAAAGAGCCCCCTCATGTGTCTGAACCAGGCCCGCTACGGCATCGCCTGGGGCGCCCTGGGTGCGGCGATGGACTGCTACACCACGGCCCTCGACTACGCCAAGACCCGCCTCCAGTTCGGCGGCCAGCCGATCGCCTGCCACCAGCTCGTGCAGGAGAAGCTGGTGTGGATGATCTCCGAGATCACCAAGGGTCAGCTGCTGGCGCTGCAGGTGGGGAGGCTCAAGGACGCCGGCCGCGTCCGACACCAACACATCTCGATGGCCAAGCGCAACAATGTCTGGATGGCCCGCGAGAGCGCCAAGCTCGCCCGTGAAATCCTCGGCGGCAACGGCATCGTCAACGACTACCCCGTGATCCGCCACATGCTCAACATCGAGTCGGTCTACACCTACGAGGGCACGCACGACATCCACACGCTCATCGTCGGCGAGTCGATCACCGGCATCGCCGCCTTCAACCCGCCGGAGCGCTCCCAGCAGGAGGAGCCGGCCGCCGTCGGGGCCGCCCGCCGATGAGCCTCGGCCAGGCCCTCGAGGGGATCCTCGAGCAACATTTTCTCCGCGTCACCGAGGCGGCGGCCATCGCCGCCGCCCACACCATGGGCCTGGGGCAGCGCAAGCATTCCGACCACGTCGCCGTCGAGGCAATGCGGCGCGAGCTCGGCAGCCTGCCGATCTCCGGCCGCATCGTCATCGGCGAGGGCGAGCGCGACGAGGCGCCGATGCTCTTCGTCGGCGAGGAGGTGGGCGCCGGCGGACCCGCAGTCGACATCGCCGTCGATCCGCTCGAGGGCACCAACCTCTGCGCGACCGGCGCACCGGGGGCGGTCGCCGTCCTCGCCGCGGCCGAGCGGGGCGGCCTGCTCCACGCTCCCGACATCTACATGGACAAGCTGGTGGTCGGGCCAACGGCGAAGGGCCGCCTGCACCTCGACGCGCCGGTCGGCGAAAACCTGCGCAACCTGGCCAAGGCCTTCGAGCGCGACGTCGCCGATCTGACGATCGTCGTCCTCGACCGCGAGCGCCACGCGCAGTTGATCGACGACATCCGCAGCGCCGGCGCCCGCATCCGGCTGATCGGCGACGGTGACCTCTCGGCCGGCATCGCCGCCGCCGTGCGCGGCACGGGGGTCCACGCCGCCATGGGCACCGGCGGCGCGCCCGAGGGCGTGATCACGGCCGCCGCCCTGCGCTGCCTCGGCGGG
>CAYXXN010000054.1:0-15665 GCA_964469055.1 uncultured Thermoanaerobaculia bacterium | reverse complement strand
CCGGGTGCGCTGGTAGGCGTCGCCGGCCTTCTTGATGACTTCCGCTTGGGTCGGGTAGGGGTGGATCGTGCCGGAGATCGCGGCGAGCCCGATCCCGTTGGTCATCGCGAGAGAGACCTCGCCGATCAGGTCGCCAGCGTGCTCGGCCACGCACGTGGCGCCGAGGATGCGGTCCTTGCCCTTCTCGGTGATGACCCTGAGGAAGCCCTCTTCTTCGCCATCGAGCAGGGCGCGGTCGACGTTCGCCAGCTTCACCTCGTGGCTCTCGACCGCCATGCCCCGCTCCTCGGCTTCTTTCGGGTAGAGGCCGACATGGGCGACCTCGGGACTCGTGTAGGTGCACCAGGGAACGACGAGGGCGCTCGCCTTCCGGCGGCCGAAAAAGAGCGCGTTCTGGATGGCGATGCGGGCGAGCACGTCGGCGGCGTGGGTGAACTTGTACTTCGAGGCGATGTCGCCGACGGCGTAGACGCGTCGGTTGCTGGTGCGGAGTCGATCGTCGACGAGGACGCCGGTCTTGTCGTACGCGATTCCCGCCGTCTCGAGACCGAGACCCTCGACGTTCGGCTTCCTGCCGACCGAAACCAGGATCTCGTCGACCGTCAAGTCGTAAGCTCGCTCGTGCGACTCGAGGGTCAGTCGCTTGGTGCCCTCGCCATGGCGCGACACCGCCGTGTTCTTGGCGCAGCAGAGGAGCTTCACGCCTTCCTGCGCCAGCCGGCGCTCGACGATTCCCGCCGCGTCGCGCTCCTCGATCGGCAGTACGCCGTGCAGGGCCTCGATCACCCAGACCTCGCTGCCGAAGCGCGCGAAGGCCTGTGCCAGCTCGCAGCCGATCGGCCCGGCGCCGATCACCGCCAGCCGGCGGGGCAAGGTCTCGAGGTTGAAGACCGTCTCGTTGGTCAGGTAGCCGACCTCCGCGAGCCCGGGGATCGGCGGCGCGCCAGCGCGGGCGCCGGTAGCGATGATCGCCCGCCGAAAACGGAGGCGCTGGCCATCGACCTCGACGACGTCCCCCGCGACGAAGCGTCCCTCACCCAGAAAAACATCGACGCCGAGACCTCGGAAGCGCTCGGCGCTGTCGTGGCGCGAGAGGTCAGCGCGCAGCCGTCGCATCCGCTCCATCGCGGGGGCGAAGTCGCCCGCGCCCGTCGCCGGAGGGCCGCCGAAGCGGGCCGCCGCTTGGCGCGCCTCGTGCCAGCCGCGGGCGGCGCGGATCACCGCCTTCGACGGCACGCAGCCGACGTTGAGACAGTCGCCCCCCAACAGGTGCCGCTCGACGAGGGCCACCCGCGCGCCGAGCCCCGCCGCGCCCGCCGCGGAGACCAATCCGGCGGTGCCGGCGCCGATGACCACCAGGTGGTAGCGCTCGGCGGGCTCGGGGTTCGCCCAGTCGGCGGGATGGACGTTGGCGACGAGGCGCCGGTTGTGCTCGTCCAGCGGCTGGATGAGCTCGCGAGCCTCAGGCATTCTCGTCCTCCACGGCCTCGTTCAGGGCGCGGCGGGCGATGCGCGTCACGATCAAGGTCGCCGCGACCACCGCCGCGAGCCCGGCCCCGAGCAGCAGCCACTCCCAGACGGTCTTGCCACCGGCCGCCGCGTCGCGGCCGACCTTGCCGAAGTAGACGTACATCAGGGTGCCGGGGAGCATGGCGAGGCTGGCCAGCACGTAGGGCAGGAATCGCACACCCGTCAATCCCAGGCCGTAGTTGAGCAGGTTGAACGGGAAGATCGGCGCCAGGCGCAGCAGGGCGACGATCTTCCCGCCCTGGGCGCCGACGGCGCGGTCGATGCGCCGGAAGCGCTCTTGGCCCTCGAGCTTGCGCTCGACCCACGAGCGGGCGCCGTAGCGCGCCACGAGGAAGGCCGCGGTGGCGCCCAGCGAGGCGCCCAGGAAGGCGAGGAGCGTCCCCTTCACGAGCCCGAAGATGGCCCCGGCCGCTAACGTCAGCGCCGATCCCGGAATGAAGGCGACGGTCGCGGCGGCATAGCCCAGGACGAAGACGAGGGGACCCCAGAAGCCCAAGCTCTCGACCCAGGCCGTGAAGCGCGGGATGTAGGCGCCCAAGTGCCGCCCGGCCACGACCAGCACGACGAGCGCCGCCGCGCCGGCGGCCAGCTTCCAGATCAGCGGGGCACGGCCGCGATGACCTCCCTCGTTCGCCGGTCGGGTGGCATCCATGGCTCGTGGCGATTTGCGGGTCTTTAGCCCGCGGCATGATTACGGCTCGACGCCCGGCGCGGATGGGCGGCGGCTCAGGCGGCGACCCACATGGCGGCGGCAAGGAGGACGCCGGACATGCCGAGGAACATGCCCACCACCGCCGCGAGGTTCCCCCACAACGTGCCCTCCTTGGCGGTCTTGCCGAGCAGCATCAGGCAGCCGCAGCAGACGGCGAGCTGGGCCGTGGCGAGAGCGAGCGTCACGCCGGTGGAGACGCCGGCCGCGCTCTTCCTCGCCAGCCACCAGTTGAGGCCGGCCAAGGCGACCCCGACGAGCGCCGCGGCCAGGGTGATGAAGTCCCAGGGCTTCGGCTTGGGTCCGAGCGCGATCTTGGGCAGCTTCACGCCGAGGCGCCTCCCACGCTTCGCAGAGCGGCGCGGATGGTAACACAGGGAACCTCTGCGAGGGCCGAGCCTCGGGTCGCTTCTCCAGACGGGAGCTTCCTGCGCGCGGTGCGGCGGCTCCGTGCTCGGAAGCTCCCTGCGCGGCGCGACCCTCGGGCGTCGCACTGAGCCTGCGATGGCGCCCCGCCCGCCTCCCTGGCTCCCGCTTGCAAGTGCGCTCCGCCATTCGTTTTTCTGTCACTCGATGCAGTTTTTCGGTTCAATCCGCAACCTTCGTCTTGTCTAACGGCTCCTTCTGGGTTAGTTTTCGCAGGCTGCCATCGAAAAGGAGATCATGTTGACGACCCGAGCCGAGATCCTCGCCACCGCCAAGAAGGAGAAGGTGCGCTTCCTGCGCCTGCAGTTCACCGACATCCTGGGAGCGCTCAAGAACGTCGAGGTTCCGGCTAGCCAGTTCCAGAAGGCGCTCGACGGCCAGATCATGTTCGACGGCTCGTCGATCGAGGGCTTCGTGCGCATCGAGGAGTCCGACATGCTGCTGGTGCCGGACTACGGCACGTTCACTGTCAACCCGTGGAGCAACCCCGACGGCTCGAAGGTGGCGCGGCTGATCTGCGACATCCATCGCCCGGACGGCAGCCCCTTCGCCGGCTGTCCGCGCCTCACCTTGAAGCGCCAGGTCGAGAAGGCCAAGAAGATGGGCTACACGATGGTCGCCGGGCCGGAGGCCGAGTTCTTCCTCTTCCAGAAGGACGCGACGGGCAAGACCCTGGTGGAGACGCACGACGTCGGCGGCTACTTCGACTTGACTCCGGTGGACAAGGGCGAGCAGTGTCGGCGCGACGTCGTCGTCGTGCTCGAGGCGATGGGCTTCGAGGTCGAGGCCGCCCACCACGAGGTGGCGCCGGGTCAGCACGAGATCGACTTCAAGTACGCGCCGGCCGTGCAGACGGCGGACAACGTGACGACCTTTCGCTTCGTCGTCAAGAGAGTGGCCCTCGACCATGGCTTGCACGCCACGTTCATGCCCAAGCCGCTCTACGGGGTCAACGGCTCGGGTATGCACACCCACCAGAGCCTGCTCGACAAGAACGGCGACAACGCCTTCTTCTCGAAGAAGGGCGAGTGGCAGCTCTCGAAGGTGGCGCTGGGCTACATCGGCGGCATCCTCCAGCACGCCCAGTGGTTCGTCGCGATCACCAACCCCTTGGTGAACTCCTACAAACGCTTGGTGCCCGGCTACGAGGCGCCGACCAACATCGCCTGGTCGGAGAAGAACAGGAGCCCGCTGGTGCGGGTCCCGGACAAGCGCGGCATGTCGACGCGCTGCGAGGTGAGGATGCCCGACCCCGCCTGCAACCCGTACCTCGCGCTGGCGGTGATGCTGGCGGCCGGCCTCGACGGCGTGGCGCGCAAGATCGACCCGGGGCCGCCGGTCAACAAGAACATCTTCACGATGAGCCAGCGCGAGAAGCGCCGCCACCGCATCGAGGAGTTGCCGGGGAACTTGTCGGAGGCTCTCGACAACCTGGAGAAGAGCACGCTGGTGCGCGACGCCCTGGGCGAGCACATCTTCGAGCACTTCGTGCAGGCCAAGCGCCGCGAGTGGGAGGACTACATCACCGTCGTCCACCCCTGGGAGCAGGAGCGCTACCTCGAGGCCTACTAGGCGCGCGCAGGAAGCTACTTCGGCAGCGACGGGATGCGGAGCTTCTGCCCCGGGTAGATCTTGTCCGGGTCCGTGAGCAGCGGCTGGTTCGCCTCGAAGATCACCATGTACTTGTTGGCACTGCCGTAGTGGGCCTTGGCGATCGCCGAAAGGGTGTCACCGCGCTCGACGGTGTAGAACGTCGCGGCCGGCTCGGGGGCGACGACCTCCATCTGGTCGTCGACGCGGGCCACCCCAGCGACGTTGCCGACCGCCAGCACCACTTTCTCTCGAGCTTCCTGGCTCGGCGCCTTGCCGCGCACCGTGATGTGGTCGCCCGCGACGGTGATCTGCAAGTCGGTCACGCCGAGGCCGAGGCCCTGGACGTGGCGCAGCAGAGCGAGGGCGCGCTTCTGGTCGAGCGCCTGCCGCATCTCACCGGGGCTCGCCGCGGGGGCGGGCGTCGGCTTGGGCTGGGCGGCGGGTTCGTCGGCGCCCAGGATCTTGGCGCCGGCTTCCTTCACGAAGTCGAACAGGCCCATGGCTTGGCTCCTCTCACTTGTCGTCCAGCACGAAGGTGACCTTGAGGCGCACGCGGTACTCGGTCACCTTGCCGTTCTTGACCATGACCTTCATGCCGCTCACCCAGCCCTCGGCGATGTTGCGCAGGGTCTTGTTGGCGCGTTTGACGCCCTGGGAGATGGCGTCCTCGAAGCTCTCCTTCGAGCTCGCGGAAATCTCGCTGATCTTGGCGACGGACATGGGAGGCTCCTCTCCAAAAGGGAGAGCGAGTATAGCCAGAGGCGGTGGCAGGCGTCTGTGACGGTCCGGTGATGCTTACGGGGTCTGGTGTTCCGGCCGCAGCAGGTCGAGCACCGTCTTGACCGGCGCGAAGGTCGCGGCGGGAATCTCGACGAAGAGAGTGTTCCAGCCCGCCATGGCCCCGTTCCAAAGGCCCGGCCGCTCGAGCGTCTTGATCGACTCGCCTTGCCAGGTCTTGTCGGTGACGAAGCCGGCCGCGGGATCGACGTAGCGCTCGAGGTCGTAGGGTCGCCCCTGCGCATCGAGCAGGCCGCAGGCGAGGTCGACGGGGTTGAAGTGCGTGGCAGCCTCCCAGACGGCCCGTTGCTCGGCGTCGTGGAGGGCCACTTGCGCCGCCTCGACGATCTGCGGCGAGACGGCGCCCTGGCCGTCGCGCACCCAGAACGGCCCGCCGCCGGGCTCCCCTGTGGCCGGCACCATGCCGCAGACCCGTAGCGGCCGCTGCAGCCGGTCACGGACCCAGTCGGTGAGCGCCTGGCCGCCGACCGTCCGCACCGAGAGTGGCGGCTCGACGCCGAGCTCGGCGGCGAGGAAGGCGGCGGCGCCCGCAACGGCGGGGTCCTCGGCGCCGCGCGCCGCGGCCAGAGCCGCTTGCTGGCGGGAGACTTCCTCCTGCAGGCGCGAGAGCATTCCCATGAGCAACCGCTGCCACAGAACGACGATCCCCTGGCGGTCTTCCGGCACGACGTTGTCGATGTTCTTGATGAGGACCAGGTCGCCGTCGAGGGCCGCCAAGTTGCGCAGCAGGGCGCCGTGGCCCGAGGGTTGGAAGAGCAGCGAGCCATCCCCCTGGCGCAGGGGGGCGAGGTCAGCGCCCAGGGCAAGCGTGTCGGTGGCGCGCGCCTGGGTGGAGAAGGCGACGTCGAAGCGCAGGTCGAGCCGTTGCTCGAGGCCGGCCCGGCACCCGTCGTAGGCCGCGGCGAAGCGGGCGAGCTGCTCGGGGGCGACCGAGAAGTGGAGGCGGCAGGTCCGCTGCTCGCCGGCGCGCAGGTAGGCCGCGGCCTCGACCAAGTGCTCCTCGAACGCCGTGCGAGGCCCGTCTGGCGTGCGATGGAAGGGCACCAGCCCCTTGGGCGCGTCGCCGTGGCCGAGCTCGTCGAGGAAGGCCGCGGCGCGCGCCGAGCGGTCGGCCGTCGCCGATACGGCCGGCCGGGTCGGCTCGAACGGCAGGCGGTCCCAGCCCTCGATCGCGGCCAGAGCCTGCGCCGCCAGCGGCTCGGCGGCGGCCGCCCGGCGCAGGACGGCGAGGTCCGCTATCTCGGGCCGCGAGCGCCACCAGCGCAGGGCGGCGAACATGCGGGTGGCGGCACCCGAGGCGGGCACGAACTTCGAGAGCCGGCCGGCGGCGGCGGCCCGTGCCCAGCGCGCCAGCAGATCGTCGTGGTCGGCCGGCGTGAGAAGCCGGATGCCGTCTCCCGGGCGGCACGGCCGCGCGAGCGCGGCCGGCGACGGTGGGTGGCGGAGGGCCTCGAGTTGCTGCTCGACCTGCCCCACCGGCACGCCGAGGCGCGCGAACTGGGCGAGGTCGTCGGCCGTGAAGAGGGAGCTCGCGTTCATTCGGGGCAGGAGGCTACAATGCTTCGCGCCTTCCCCCGGGAGAGGGCATCCCCGAGCCGCCACGTGAGCCTGCTCCAGGCCTTCCTGCTCGGCCTAGTGCAGGGGCCGGCCGAGTTCCTGCCGATCAGCTCGACCGGCCACCTGGTGCTGGTCTCGCTCCTCTTCGGTTGGCCCGATCAGGGGTTGGCCTTCGACATCGCCGCCAATACGGGCTCGCTTTTGGCGGTGCTGGTCGCCCTGCGCCACGACCTCGTGCGGCTGGCGGCCGCCTGGTGGCGGTCCTTCGCGTTACCGCGACCCCTCCCCCCCGAGGCGCGCCTCGCCTGGGCCGTGATTCTCGCCACTGTCCCGGCGGCCGTGGCCGGCCTGCTCGCCCAGGACTGGATCGTCGCCGAGACCCGCAGCGTGCGCGTCATCGCCACGGCGCTCGTCGGCTTCGGAGTGCTGCTCGGTCTCGCCGACGGGTTGGGCCGGCGCCGGCGGGAGGCCGAGGATCTCGGTATGCGCGGCATCCTCGCCGTCGGCCTGGCGCAGGCGATCGCCCTGATCCCCGGCACCTCGCGCTCGGGCATTACGATGACCGCCGGACTCGGGCTGGGGCTGACGCGCGAGGCGGCGGCCCGCCTCGCCTTCCTGATGGCCGTGCCGATCGGCGTCCTGGTGGCGGCCAAGAACGGCTTCGATCTGGCGACCGGGAGGGCCCTCGGCGCGGCGGCCTGGCCGGCGCTGGCGGTCGGCTTCGCCGTCTCCGCCGTCACCTCCCACCTCGCCATCGGCTGGGTGCTGGCCTGGACGCGACGGCACAGCCTGCAGGTCTTCGTCGTCTACCGCGTGCTGCTCGGGCTCGCTCTGCTCGCCGCCGCCTGAGGTGGATCGCGCCGCGGAACCGATGGCCACGCCTGAGCCCACGGAGGACGCGGTCCTCGTCACCCGCACCTTGGCCGGCGACGGGGACGCCTTCCGCCAGCTCGTCGAGCGCTACCAGCGCGGGGTCTTCGGCATCGTCTTGCAGTTGGTGCGCGACCGCAGCGCGGCGGAGGACCTCGCCCAGGAGGCCTTCCTCAAGGCTTATCGCGCGCTCGACACCTTCGAGCTCGAGCGCAAGTTCTCGAGCTGGCTGTTCAAGATCGCCCACAACGCGGCGATCGACCACTTGCGGCGGCGAGGGCCGGAGACCCTGCCGCTCGAGAGCCCTGACGAGGAGGGGCCGGACCTGCTCGCCACGCTGGCCGCTCCCGCGCACGACACGCCAGAGGCCCTGGCCCGCAGGCGGCGGCTGGCGGCGGCGTTGGAAGAGGCCGTGGCGCGGCTCAAGCCCGACTACCGGCTGGTGATGGAGCTGCGCTTTCGCCAGGGGCTGGCCTACGAGGAGATCGCCGAGGTCACCGGGCTGCCCCTGGGCACGGTCAAGACCCATCTGCACCGGGCCCGCAAGGGGATGGCAAAGGCTCTGATCGAGCTGGGCTGGGGGCCCGAGGATGGCTGATGGGGCGCCGGCCGGGACCGGCCGCCGGCCGAAACAACGGGGGGGCATCCACGTAGGCTCGCCCTGAGAGGGAGGATCCATGAGCCGCAAGCTGCGCACCGCCGTCACCCACTGGCTCGCCCGGGAGCTCGCTGACGCTCCCGACGCCGAAGGCGCCCTGGCTGCCGTCTTCGCGCGCTGGCCGGCGACGGCGCCCCCGGCTGGGCTGGTCGGCGCCGTGCTGCAAGCGGCTGGACTGGTCTTCCCCCCCGCGGGATGGCTGCCCGCTCGGGCCCTGGGCTGGGCCTTCGCGGCCGGCCTGCTCCTTGCCGTGCCGGCGCTGAGCCACCTCGTCGGCTTGCTGCTCGAGCTCGGCCGCTCGGGTCAGCTCGCGGCACTCGCGGCGCGGAGCATGGTGGGGCTAGGGCAGGGAGCGGCGGTCGCCGGAACGACGCTGGCGGCGCTCGTCGGCGCGGGGGAGCCCCTGGTGGCCGCCCTGCGCGGCCCCTCGGTTCTCGGCTTCTGTCTGGCGGCGGCGTGCGTCGCGCTGGCCGCGTTCTGGCGACTGCAGATGCTGTTGGTGGAGAGGAGTGGGCATCATGCGTGAGCTTCGCTCTCGATGGCTGCGGACCGCGGCGATCGGTTTCTGGATGACCCTGGCCTGGGGTGGCGCGCTCGCCGCTCAGGAGGACGTGGCTCCGGCCGAGCTGCGGGAAGCGCTCGAGGAGCGCTTCGAGGTACGGATGCTGCGCGGCGGCGTGTTGTTCGAGCCCCGCGAGCCTGGCGAGGGTCCGCGGTCGATCGAGGTCGGGGAGGACGGCGTCGCCCTGGACGGCGCGCCGGTCGCCGACGACGAGCTCGCAGCGCGGCTGGGCGGCCCGACGGCGCGGCTGCTGCGCGCCGCCTCCGCTCTGCCCGTGGAAGAACTGCGCGCGCTGTTCCTCGCTCCCCTGGACGAGGCGGCGGCGAGCGAGGTCGAAGCGGAGGCCGAGGACGGAGAGGAGGAGAGCGAAGCTATCGTCGCCGACGAGGAGGAAGAGGGAGACGGCGAGGAGAGACGCCGGGTGCACCGCGACACGCAGGTGGTGGTGGGCGACAGCCTGGTCGTCGAGGAGAACGAGGTCAGCGACGACGTCGTCGTGGTCGGCGGCACGCTCGAGGTACTGGGCGAGGTGCGGGGTGACGCCGTGGTCGTGGGCGGCTCGCTCGAGGTCTCCGGCGAGGTGACGGGCGACGTGGCGGCGATCGGCGGCTCCGTCGAGCTGGTGGACGGCGCCCGCGTGGGCGGCGACGCCGTGGCCGTGGGCGGCTCGGTCGAACGTGGCGAGAACGTGGAGATCGGCGGCAAGATCGTCGAGACGCCGTTCGGCCCCAAGGTGGCGCTGGGCCCCTGGCTCAAGGGCTGGAAGGATCACGAGCTCGAGTTCCGCCCCTGGGAGCGCTGGATGAAGGTGGGCTGGAAGTTCTTCTGGGCGGTCTTCCTGTCCCTCCTGGCCTGCCTGGCGCTGCTCGTCGCACGCCGGCCCGTGGAGCGCATGGAGCGCCGCGTCGAGAGCGAGCCGTGGAAGAGCGGGCTCGTGGGTCTCCTGGCCCAGGCCCTGTTCCTGCCGCTGCTGATCCTCGTTGTCGTGGTGCTCTGCGTGTCGATCATCGGCATTCCGCTGCTGCTCTTGCTGCCGTTCGCGATCTTCGGCCTGTTCGTCGCCGGGTTCTTCGGCTTCGTGGCGGTGGCGCGGCGGGTGGGGCTGGCGCTCGAGGCACGGTTCGGAGGCGCCACGGGCAGTCCGTACCTGCAGGCGATGGCCGGCATCGCCGTGATCTACGCCGGCTCGCTCATCGGCCATCTGATCAACACCGGTCCCTTTCCCCTGCGTGCCGTCGCCGTGATGATCCTCATTCTCGGCACCTTCATCTGGTACGCGGCCTGGACGGTGGGCTTCGGCGCTTCGCTCCTGACCCGCTTCGGCACCGCGGAGGGCTGGCAGCGGGCGGCGGCCGTGCCTCCTCCACCTCCGCCGGCACCGGCCGAGCGGGAACCTCCCGCTGACACGGGCTGGGCGGACGACGAGGTCGAACGGAGCTAGGGCCGGGCGCTGAGGCCCCGTCCGGGCGCTGGGAGCTCGGCCGCGCGCCTTCGGGGCCGCCGGGTGATTCCCCCGTCGGGGGTTCTTGGTGAGACTGTGCCAAAATGGCGCCCCCATGGCTGCCCCCCTGATCCTGGTGATCGATGACGAGTCGGGCTCCCGCCAGGCGATGGCGCTGGCGCTGGAGAAGGCCGGGCTCGAGGTGCGCACGTTCGACGACGCTCGGCGGGCCCTGGCGGAGCTGGAGGCGCGGGGAGATGGGGCTCTCGTCATCTGCGACCTCAAGATGCCCGACCTCGACGGCTTGGGCTTCCTCGCCGAGGTGCGCCGGCGAGGCCTCGACCTGCCGGTGGTCCTGGTCACTGGCTACGGCTCGATCGAGTCCGCCGTGCAGGCGATGCAGGTCGGGGCGGACGACTACTTGACCAAGCCGGTCGACCTCTACGAGTTGCGCACTCGGGTGCGCAACCTGCTCGAGAACCGGCAGCTCAAGGAGGAGGTGTCGAGCCTGCGCGAGCGGCTCGACAAGCGCTTCGGGTTCGAGAGCATCATCGGCGGCTCGGCGGCGATGGAGCGACTCTTCGAGCAAATGCACCTGGTGGCGCCGACCCGCTCGACGGTGCTGCTGGTCGGTGAGAGCGGTACCGGCAAGGAGCTGGTTGCCAACGCCCTCCATCTGGCGAGCCCGCGGCGCGACGAGCGCTTCCTGGCGATCAACTGCGGCGCCATCCCGCAGGACATCCTGGAGAGCGAGCTCTTTGGTCACGAGCGGGGCTCCTTCACCGGCGCCGTCGGTCGCAAGATCGGCAAGTTCGAGCTCGCGCACCGCGGCACGCTCTTCCTCGACGAGATCAGCGAGCTCTACCCGGAGCTGCAGGTGAAGCTCCTGCGCGTGCTCGAGGAGCGGCACGTCATGCGCGTGGGTGGCAGCGAGGCGATCGATGTCGATTTCCGGCTGCTGGCGGCCACCAATCGCGACGTCGAGGACGCCGTGGCGAAAGGCCGCTTCCGCGAGGACCTCTACTACCGGCTGAAGGTGGTCACCCTCGCCATCCCGCCGCTGCGCGAGCGGCGGGAGGACATCCCGCTCCTGGCGGAGCACTTCCTGGCCCGTTTCTGCGCCGAGCATGGGCGGCCGCCCAAGCGGCTGTCGGCGGCGGCCGTGGCGGCGCTCGAGCGCTACCGCTGGCCGGGCAACGTGCGGGAGTTGAAGAACGTGCTCGAGTCGCTGGTCGTCTTCCACCAGGGCGAGACGATCGAGCTCGCCGACCTGCCGGCCGAACTGGGGGTCGAGAGGGCTCCCGCCACGGCGCTTGGCGGCCGCATCCAGAGCGCCGAGGTCCCTCGCACCATGGCCGACATCGAGCAGCAGGCAATCCTGGAGACGCTGGCACTCTGCGGCGGGCATCGCGCCCGGACCGCCGAGGTGCTGGGCATCGGGCTGCGCACCTTGCAGCGCAAGCTGAAGGAATACCGGCAGGCGCCAGCCGGCTAGGGTGGGTCGTGGTCCGTCTGTCGGTCAACGTCAACAAGGTGGCGACGCTGCGCAACGCACGCGGCGGCGCCGTACCGGACGTCGTGCGGGCCGCCCTGACGTGCGTCGAGGCGGGTTGCCACGGCATCACCGTGCACCCACGCCCGGACGGCCGCCACATCCGCCGCGCCGACGTGCTGGCGCTGGCTGACGTGCTGCCGCGCGGCGTGGAGTTCAACATCGAGGGCTACCCGTCGGCCGAGTACCTGGCCCTGGTCGAGGAAGTCCGGCCGGCCCAGGCGACGCTGGTGCCGGACCCGCCGGGTGTCTTGACCTCGAACGCCGGCTGGCGATTCGCCACGGTCGACCGCCCCTGGCTCGCGGGAGTGGTCGAGCGGCTCCAGAAAGCCGATTGCCGGGTGAGTCTCTTCGTGGATCCGGTAACCGAGGAGGTGGCGGGCGCCGCGGCGGTGAGCGCAGACCGGATCGAGCTCACTACGGAAGCCTACGCGCGGGCCTTCCCGACGGCGCGGCGCGAGGAGGCGTTGGTACCCTATCGGGCGGCCGCCGAGCGGGCCGGAGAGTTGGGGCTGGGGGTGAACGCCGGGCACGACCTCGATCTCGAGAACCTCGGGTACCTCACCGCTCGCTTGCCTGGGCTGCTCGAGGTCTCGATCGGCCACGCCCTGATCTCGGACGCGCTGTGGATGGGGCTCGAGGAGGCGGTGGAGGCCTACCTCGCGGCGCTGGCGCCCGCGGGCAGCAGCTCAGGCGCCGATCGCTGAGGTGATGGCGGTGGCGAGGCCGCCGGCGAGCTGTTCGATCTCCGCCTGGTCGGGGCCCTCGATCATCACGCGCGCCAACGGCTCGGTGCCGCTGTAGCGGAGGACCAGGCGGCCTTCGTTGCCCAGGCGGGCGCGGACGGCTGCCGCCGCTTGGCTCACGGCGGGCAGGTTGTCGAGGTCCGGTTTGACCCGCACCGGCACGTTGACGAGCACCTGCGGGTAGCGGCGGAAACCGGCCAGCAGCTGCGAGAGGGACCGCCCGCTCTCGCGCCGGATCGCCGCCACCATGAGGCCGGTCAGCAGGCCGTCGCCCGTAGGCCCGAGCCCCAGGTGGACGACGTGGCCCGACTGCTCGCCGCCGAGGGTGAGGCCTTCGCGGCGCAGGGTGTCGACGACGGCCCGGTCGCCGACCTCGCAGCGCACGACGCCGACACCGCACGGGACGAGGGCCCGCTCGAGTCCGAGGTTGCTCATCGAGGTGGCGACGATCCGTGGTGGGACGAGCTCACCGCGCTCGGCCAAAGCACGGGCCCAGAGGTAGAGGATGGCATCGCCGTCGCGGATCTCGCCGGTCTCGTCGGCGAGGATCGCGCGATCCGCGTCGCCGTCGAAGGCGATGCCGAAGTCGCTGCCGCTGGCCACCGTCGCCAGCGCCAGCGCCGCCGGCGCCGTCGAGCCGCAGCCCTGGTTGATGTTGCGTCCGTCGGGCTGGTCGCCCAGGGTGTGGAGGCGGGCGCCGGCGCGCGCCAAGAGGCGCGGGGCGAGCCCGGTGGCGGCGCCGTTGGCGCAGTCGAGTGCTACGGTCAGACCCGTCAGGCCCTCGGGTGCGGGCAACAGCTCGAGTAGGGAGTCGAGATAGCGCTCGGCAAGCTCGGGCTCCGCTACCAGTTCGGCGACGCCCGCCGCTGGCACTGCCTCGCTTGCGACCTCGGCCTCGAGCGCCTCCTCCTCCTCCGCGCTCCACTTGCCGCCGTCGGCGGCGATCAGCTTGAGGCCGTTGTCCGGCCAGGGGTTGTGGCTGGCCGAGATGGCGACTCCGGCGGCGGCTCCCACGGCGGGCACGAGCCGTGCCACGGCGGGCGTGGGCACGACGCCGGCCCAGCGGACCGCGGCGCCACCCGCGGTCAGGCCGTCGGCGAGCCAGGCGGCGAGCTGTGGCGTCGAGTCGCGGGTGTCCCCACCCAAAAGCAGCAGCGGCCGCGCCCCGTTCCGCGCTAGCCGACGAGCCAAGTGAACGCCGAGGGCAGTGATCGTCGCGCGATCGAGCGGCGGGCGGCCGAAGGGCGCGCGGATGCCGTCGGTGCCGAAGAGGGCGTTCACGCTCGGCGCCGCCGCGCTCTAGTCGCCGTCGTCGCCCTCGGCGCCGGGGATCTCGAGCTCCACCGCGACCTTGACGATCCGCGGCTCGACGATCGTGATCATGCGGTCGGGGGGTAGCACGACGGCGTCCTCTTCGAAGTCGAGGGCGTGGGTCGTGAGCTGGACGGGGGTCGTGGAGACCGACTCGAGGTCGCGCACCCGCGAGGCCGGGCCGCGCACCAGGGCCTGGTTGGGGACGACCCGCGCGCTCACGACGACGGCGCCGGCTGCCGGCTCACCGGCCAGTCGGGGGACGACTTCGACGATTTCGGTCTGCTCGCGGTCGAGGGTGAGCTCGATGACGTTGGGCTCGATCGACACCAGCTCGAGGCCGGGCGGCAAGGCCACGTGGTCGGGGCCAAGGGGCACCTGGATGGTGCCCTCGACGGCGGGGACCTTGACGAAGACGTCCACCTGGAATGGCGCCAGGCTGCGCAGTCGCGACACTGGTCCGCGCACCCCCACCGTCGCCATCTCGACGCGGTCCAGCAGCAGGAAACCGTCCGGCAGGTCGTAGCGCACCCCGGTGTCCACGACCTTCTCGCTGGCGGGCTCGCGCTTCTCGCCGCTGACCACGAACCAGGCCAGCAGGGCGAGCCCCAGGGCGAGCAGCCGCAGACCCCAGAGGCCCCGCACGTCGTCGTTCAAGTCGGTCTCCCCAGGGGCGCCGTGAGGTCCTTGACGAGCGCCTGGAACAGGTGGTTGCGTAGGCTCTTGGCGTCGAGGTCGCGCTGCAGCTCGCCGCCCAGAGCGACCGAGACGGCTCCGGTCTCCTCCGAGACGACGACGGCCAGGGCGTCGGTCTCCTCGGAGATGGTGAGCGCCGCCCGGTGGCGGGTGCCGAGGTCGCTGGACAGTCCGGTGCGTACGGTGAGCGGAAGGAAGCAGGCCGCCGCCGCGATGCGGTCGCCTTGCACGATCACGGCACCGTCGTGGAGCGGGGTTGCCGGGTTGAAGATGTTGATCAACAGTTCGTGCGAGATGGCGGCGTCGACCCGGACGCCGTTCTCGATCACGTCGCGCAGGCCCTCGAGGCGCTGGATCACGATCAGCCCACCGATGCGCTGTGCGGCGAGGTGACTCGCCGCCAGCGTCACCTCCTGGATCGTCGTCTCGGTCTCTTGATGGGTATTCAAGCCGAGCAACGGGTTGCGCCCGAAGTTGGCGAGCCCGCGCCGGATCTCGGCCTGGAAGAGCACGATGACGGCGAAGGGCAGGACGATGAGGAAGCTCTGGAGCAGCCCCTGCAGCGTCTCGAGGCCAGCGAGGCCCGCCAGGTAGTAGACGGCGCCCAGGAACAGGATGCCGAGCAGCACCTGGACGGCGCGCGTGCCGCGGATCAAGAGCAGCAGGTAGTAGATGACGACTGCGACCAGGGCGACGTCGACCAGATCGCGCCAGGCGAGGGTGCCCAGCCACTCACGGAAGGTCACCCGGCGTCCTCCGCCGCGGCGTCGCGGATCGCCTGCCAGACGGCGAGGAACTGACGGGTCTCGGCCACGTCGTGGACGCGCACGAGGGCGGCGCCGTGGCAGGCGGCCCAGGCGGCGGCGGCGAGGCTTCCCGGCAGACGCTCGGACGGCGCGGCGCCGGTCACCTCGCCGAGGAAGCTCTTGCGGCTGGCCCCCACCAGGACCGGCAGGCCGAGGTCGAGCCGGTCGAGGTGGGCGAGCAGCAGCAAGTTCTGGGGGCCCGTCTTGCCGAAGCCGATGCCGGGGTCGACGATCAGCCGGTCGCGCCGGAGACCCGCGGTCACCGCCACCGCGACGCGCTCGGCGAGCTCGGCGCGCACCTCGGCGACGACGTCCCAGAAGCGGATGCCGCGCTGCATCGAGCCGAGGTCGCCGCGGCTGTGCACGAGGATGACCGGACAGCCGGCGCCCGCCGCCACCGCCGCTATCTC
>CAYXXN010000053.1:8585-15665 GCA_964469055.1 uncultured Thermoanaerobaculia bacterium | reverse complement strand
CGGCACCTCCTTCGCCGTCGGCGTCACCGACCTCCTCCTGCGCGCCGGCCTGCGCCGCCGCCTGCCGATGTTCTCCATCGACCCGGGGGCGCAACGGCCACCCTGCCCGGAAGTCACTGCGCTGCTCGCTCCAGCCGAGGACCTCCTGCCGGAGGTGATGCGCGGCCTCGGCGCTGCCTCGTGAGCCCGTCCTAGGTCGGGGTCGTCCCCGTGGCCATCCACCAGGTTCGCAGTCGCCCTTCCAGCTCGTCCCGGGCGGCGCGAAAGGCCGCGAGTCGCTCCTCGTCGCTCCCCGGCGCCGCCGCCGGGTCGGCAACGCTCCAGTGGAGGCGCTCGGCAGGGCCGGCAAAGATCGGGCAGGTCTCGGCCGCACGATCGCAAACGGTAATCACGTAGTCGAAGAGAGTCGCCCGGAATTCGTCGAGGTGCTTCGAGCGCTGGCCCGAGATGTCGAAGCCACGCTCGGCCATGGCGCGGATCGCCATGGGGTGGACGGTCGAGGGTCGCGTGCCGGCGCTGCGGATTTCCATCTCACCTCCAACGAGAGCGCGCAACAGGCCCTCCGCCATCTGAGAGCGCGCGGAGTTGCCAGTGCAGAGGACGAGGACGCGGCGCATGGAGCGTACGGACACTACCCCGCGCCAGTAGAATAGCGCCGCTCCGGATTCGAGCCCCCCAAAGCATGGCGACTCTGCGCGGCAGAACCCTCTTCGTCACTGGCGCCAGCCGTGGCATCGGCAAGGCGATCGCGGTGCGCGCGGCGCGCGATGGCGCCAACGTCGTGATCGCCGCCAAGACCACGGAACCGCACCCCCGGCTGCCGGGCACGATTCACACCGCGGCGGCCGAGATCGAGGCGGCCGGCGGCAAGGCCCTGCCGTTGGCGGTCGATATCCGGGACGCAGAGCAAGTCGAGGCGGCTGTCGGACAAGCGGTGGCCGCGTTCGGCGGCATCGACGCGCTGATCAACAACGCGAGCGCCATCAACCTCACCTCTACCCTGGACACCTCGCCGAAGCGTTTCGACCTGATGTGGTCGGTGAACGCCCGCGGCACGTTCCTCTGCTCGCAAGCTTGCATCCCGCACCTGAAGAAGAGCAGCAACCCCCATATCCTGATGCTCTCGCCGCCCCTCAACCTCAACCCGCGCTGGGCGAAGAACCACCTGGCCTACACGCTGTCGAAATACGGCATGAGCCTCTGCGTGCTGGGTCTGGCGGAGGAGCTCAAGCGCGACGGCATCGCCGTCAACGCCCTCTGGCCACGCACGGTAATCGCCACCTCGGCCCTCAACATGCTGCAGGATACGGCCCTGGCCGAGCGCGTGCGGCCGGAGAACTGTCGGCGGCCGGAGATCGTCGCCGATGCGGCGCACGCCATCCTGGTGCAAAACAGCCGCCTGACGACGGGCAACTTCTACATCGACGAGCTGGTGCTCAAGGCGACCGGGGTCACGGACTTCGATCGCTACGCCGTCGATCCCAAAGCGCCCCTGGCGCGTGATCTGTTCCTGGACTGATGGCCGATTTCTCCTCGCAGCTGGGCCTCGTCGTCGAGCCAGACGGCAGCGTGAGGTTGGAGACCCGACCCGAGCACGAGGTGACGCCGGGAACCATCCACTTCGCAGTCCTTGCCACGCTGTGCGAAGTGGCCGCCGCGCAAGCAATCGGCCAGCCGATCGTGCCAGTGACACTCACCGTCCACCTATTGCGTCGGGCGACGCCGGGTCGGCTGTCCGCTCGTGGCCGACTGCTGAAGCGCGGCCGCCGGCTGAGCGTCGCCGAAGGAGAAGTGACGCAGGGCGACCGGTTGGTGGCCAAGACGACCGTGACCTTCGCCGTCGTGGCCGGAGACGACGATGCGGCGTGAGCAGGGCCTGGAGCTGGTGACCCGGCACGTGCAGGCGGCGGGCCTACGCCGGCACATGCTGGCGGTCGAAGCGGCGATGCGGCACTACGCCGGCCTCCTCGGCGGCGATCCAGAGCTGTGGGGTCTGGCCGGCCTGCTCCACGACTTCGACTGGGAGATCCACCCCACCCTCGAGGACCACCCGGCGAAGGGAGCGGCGATCCTCCGCGCCGCCGGCTGCCCGGAGGAGGTGGTGCTCGCCATCCTCTCCCACAACACGGCGGGGACCGGCGTCGAGCGGTCGGCGCCGATGCACTTCGCGTTGCTGGCCTGCGACGAGGTGACCGGACTGGTCATCGCCGCGGCGCTCGTGCGACCGAGCAAGGACATGCGCGACGTGGAGCTCAAGTCGCTGCAGAAACGCTGGAAGGAGAAGTCCTTCGCCGCCGGCGTCCATCGCGAGGAGGTCGCGATGGCGACCGAGGAGTTCAGTCGGGCGTGCTGCGACGGGCAGCTCGAGCTCTGGCAGCACGTCGGCAACGTGCTGGCGGCAATGCAAGGGGCCGCCTCCGAGCTGGAGCTGGACGGGCGGCTGGCGACGACCTGACGCGGCACTCGGCTAGAGAGCCTCGACCTCGCGTACGCCCGCGGCGGTGAGGAAGTAGAAGTCCCTCTTCTCGCTGGCGGCGAGGAGGCCCCGCTCGACCAAGCCACCGAGGGCGCTGTCGACGTCCTGGGCGCTGGCTCCGGGCGCGCCGAGCTCGATCGCCCGGCGCCGCAGGACGTATCCTTCGCGTGGCCCGCCCGCGCTCGCACATTTCTCGCGGTAGCGCTCGAGGACAGCGAGCTCGATCGACGTCGGCTCCATGGCAGGTATTCTACGGGCTCGCGACACCGTGAGCGAGAGCCAGGCGCCGGGCCACCCGCCGGCCGACGACGAGCAGCCGAGCCGCGCGCCGAGGGCGCCGGCGTCCAGCGGTGCGGGCCGCCGCTGGCTCGCACACGTCGCGGCGGTCGTCCTGCTCTTCGCCGTGCTCGGGGTGCGCTACGGACATCTCCTGACCTTCCCCGACATCCTCAACGACGAGATCAGCTACACGAAGGCCGCCCGGCGCGTGGCGGCCGGGAAAACCCCATACTACGGTGGCTACCTCTACCCTCCACTCGTCGCCGTCGCCGTGGCGGAGGGGCAGGAGCGCTGGGGCCTGGTCCCGGTCCTCATCGCACTGCGCTCCTCCAATTTCCTCGGGGTGGCGGTGACCGCCTGGATCGCCCTATTGCCGCTGCCGTGGAGCCTCGTGCGGCGCTGGTTGGCGTGCGCCCTCTACCTGGCGTTCGCACCCGCGGTGCACTTCACCCTGCTCTTCAGCAACTTGTCCGCAACGGTGGTCGGCGCGATCTCGATCGCCCTGACCGTCTGGCCAGCCGCGCCGCTCGTCGCCGGCCTGCTGCTCGGGACGAGCCTGGCGGTCAAGCCGCTCGCGCCCGGCGCCCTCGCCGTCCTCCTCACTCACCGCGCGGCCGGGGGTGGCCAACGCCACCTGGCGACGGTGGCAGTGGCCGGAGTGGTCGCCGCGCTGCTGATCCTGCCGCTTCCCTACCTGGGCGACATGCTGTCGGTACCTGCCTCGAGCTCGCGACAGTTGATCCGCACCGTCTCACCCCATCGGATCGCCTACCTGCTGGGCTGGCACAGCAACGCCGTCCCGCTCTCCGCGGCGCTGCTCGTCGCCGCCATCTGGGTGAGTCGCCGCCGGCCATGGACCCCGCCCGCCGTCGCCATTCTCGCTGCCGTGACGGCGATCGCCGCGACCCCCATCGTCTGGAGCCACAGCTTGCTGCTCACCTTGCCGCTCCAGGTCCTGGCGCTCGACCGAGCTTGGAACCGCTGGCAGGACGGCCGCCGGAGCTCGCGCGAGCGTCGCCTCGTCTACGAAGGCGTGTTCGTCTCGCTCGGCGTCGCGGCGATCCAGTTCGCCCAGGGGGCCCACGGCATCTACGATCGGGGCCTGTTGCTGCAACTGGCCGGCGCGGCGCTGCCGGCCTTCGCCCCCGCTGCGTTGGCCGCCTACGTCCTGGGGACGGGGCCGCGCCATCGCCGTTCCGCCGCGGCGCTGCCGCCCGGACCCCCGCAGGCGTCGCCGGAGTTGCGCTAGACTAGACGCCCTCCACCCACCGTCCCAACCCACCGCCCCCCCGCCCCGGTAGCAGCCTTGAGCGAGATGCCCAGCGCCCCTGAGCCGACGCCCGTGGAGACCCCTGCGCCGGCCGCTGAGCTCCCAGCCGCCGAGCGGCCCGAACTGACGGCCCTGCGGCAGCTGATGGACGCAGGCGAGAGCGTCGAGGGCACGGTGATCGGCTGGAACAAGGGCGGGTTCCACGTCGCCCTCGGCAGCTTGGCCGCCTTCTGCCCGCGATCCGAGATGGAAACCGCCAAGGCGCACCGGCCGGCCGACTACATGGAACAAACCCTCCCGTTCCGCGTGCTGCGCATCGAGGACGGCGGCCGGCGAATCGTGCTCTCGCGCGCCGCCTTGATGCGCGCCGAGCGGTCCCGCGAGCGGGAAGACGTGCGGTCCAACCTCGCCGCCGGCGCCATCGTCGAGGGAACGATCGCATCCCTGACCGACTTCGGCGCGTTCGTCGAGCTGGGCTCCGGCGTGCAGGGGTTGATCCACGTCTCCGAGCTGGCGCACCGTCGGGTCGAGAATCCACGAGAAGTGGTCAAGGAAGGGCAGAGCGTCCGAGTCAAGATCCTGAAGATCGAGAAGAAGCGGATCTCGCTGTCCTTGCGCGCTCTCGAGGAGGATCCCTGGCGGGCCGTCGCCAGTCGCTATCGGGTCGGCACGACCGTGCAGGGCCGTGTGCAACGCAACGAAAAGTTCGGCGCGGTGATCGAGCTCGAGCCCGGAGTAACGGGCCTGCTGCCCACTTCCAAGATGGAGGTGCCTCGCGACAGCTCGGCGGCGAGGGCGTTTCCTGCCGGCAAGGAGCTCGCCGTCCAGGTGACGGCGATCGATCCCAAGCGACGCCGCATCTCCTTGGGGATCGAGGGCACCGGGGCCGAAGGCTCGCACCGCGACGTCAAGGACTTCCAGCGCCATCAGGACAAGGGCACGGGCTTGAACGCCATTGCCGCGGCGTTCGCGAAGCTGCGCAAGACCACCTAACGCTTTCCACGAGGAGCAACCGCATGGAACCCGTCAATCCCCCACCGCCGAAGAAGAAGATGGGCGTCCTCGGCTGGGTCATCATCGGCTGCCTCGGCTTCCTCGTCGTGGCCGGCGCCGTCTTCGTCGGCGGCGCGTGGTTCGTCGGCAAGAAGGTCAAGGGCGTCGTCGAGGACTTCGAGCAAGACCCGGTGCGGGCCACCGCCGAGCTGGCCGTCCAGATGAACCCCGAGCTGGAGCTGGTGTCGGTCGACGAGGGCGCGAAGACCATGACCATCCGCGAGAAGGCGACGGGCAACGAGGTGACCGTCGATTGGTCGCAGATCTCACAGGGTCAGTTCCGCTTCGAGGCCGACGGTGAGGAGGTGACGATCGATGCCTCCCCCACCGAGCAGGGCGGCACCCTGAAGATCGAGGCGGACGGCAAGGAGGTGACGATCGACGCCTCGCAGATCGACGGGGACGGCGGCGTCGTGACGATCCAGGACGGCTCGGGCGAGACCCAGGCCACGCTCACCGCCGGCGGCGCGCCCGACGCCGGTCTCGACTGGTTCCCCCGCTACGCCGGAGCCTCCGAGCTGGCCGTCAACTACACGACACGCACGGGCGAAACGCGAAACGATTTTTTCACCTTCACGACCAGCGACGCCGTCGAGCAGGTGCTCGATTTCTACGACGCTGCCTTGAAGAAGCAGGGCTTCGAGACCAGCAAGAGCACCTTCACCACCGACGGCCAGGCCAGCGGAACGATCCTCGGTTGGACCGCCGACCAGCAGCACACGTTCACGCTGGTGGTCGGGCGGGAAGGTGAAACGACTCAAGTAGGGGTCAACTCGAACCGCAAGCCCTGAACGCCCCCAGCGTTCCGTAAGGGCGGCGCGGCGTCTCCTGCCGGGGAGCTGGGAGGCGGCGGGGCGCTGCCTTCAGTGCACCCAGGGCCCGCCCTCGCTCCCACCCTCGCCTCTCACCACGCGCAGCCCCCGCCGTCGCTGCAGCCGGCGCAGCCTCCAGCGCAGCCACCGCTCCTCCCACTGCTTGCGCCAGCGGCGCGGGCCACCGCCGCGCCGGCGGCTGAGCCACCACCAGGTGGCGCCGATGGCGACCGCGAGACCGACGAACCCCGCCAGGTCGCGCGTTCCCAGGAACGCTAGGAAGGCGAACAGCACCTCCAGTCCCAGGAACCAGCGGGCGGGCATCGGCAGGACGAAGAAGAGGTAGATCGTGGCCTCGGCGTTGAGGGTGGCGAATGCCGCCACCAGGATCGCCACCAGCGTGCGTTGACCCTGCATGAGGACGAAGGGTGGCGTGCCCTCCGGGCCCGGCGAGGCGAGCTGCACCATCGTCGCCACCGCACCTGCGACCGCCGCGACGCCTACCAATAGCCGCCAGAACCGGGCTCGGCCGAGCCGCCAGCAGGCATCGCGAGCGAACAAGAAGAGGATCAGCAGCTCGAGGACGAACCAGAACCCCGGCTGGCCGGTGCCGACGAAGGGGTAGGAAACGAGCTGCCAGAGCCAGCCGCGCTCGGTCACCGCCGGCGTCAGTCGCAGCAGGGCCGGCAGCCACGCGGTGGTGGCGAAGAACTGCAGCGAGAAGCTGGTCAGGAGGACGCCGAGGAGGACCCAGACGTCCGGGGCGACGGGTCCGCCGAGTCCGGCGCCGGCGAAGGAGGGGCGGACGGGTCGGCCCGAGAACATCGCGGCGCGATTGTAGCGGCCGCAGCGGCGTCCAACACCCAGACGTACCGTCCCGGTCGCAGCCGGGCCGCCGGCAGGTCATCGCCGGCCGCGACGCGCGCCACAGCCGCGGCCTTGTCGGCGCCGGTGACGAAGAGCAGCAGCGTTCTCGCCCTGGCGAGCAGCGGCAGGGCGAGCGAGATCCGCTCCTGCGGGGACCGGGGAGAGCGGGCGGCGACCGTCCAACCGTTGCCCACCCAGTCCTGCCCGGGAAAGAGCGAAGCCGAATGGCCGTCGGCTCCCAGTCCGAGCAGCACGAGGTCCGGTCGGCCCCGCTCACCGAGCGCCGCGCGCAACATCGCCGCGGTGCGGCGGGCGCCCAGCGC
>CAYXXN010000053.1:0-8485 GCA_964469055.1 uncultured Thermoanaerobaculia bacterium | reverse complement strand
GGCCGGCCAGGCACTCGGCGGGAGGTCAGTACCGGAGCTCCAGTCGCAACAAACGCCGGCCGCGCTCGACCAGGGCCTGGGCGTCCCCCAGGGCCTGGGCGGCGATCAGGCGAGCGTAGCCGTAGTCGGTCTCGGGGACTGGTAGGTCCGCCGCCGGCTCGTCGACGAGCTGCACGAAGAGACCGTTGTCCGGGCCGCCCTTGTGGAGCTGACCCGTGGAGTGCAGGAAGCGGGGACCGAAGCCGACCATCGTGGCGCAGCCTGTCGCCAGGAGCCGGCGACGGAGCCCGGCGAGCCGCTCGCGGGTCGCCGCGGTCGGAGCCAGAAAGGCCTGGATCGCCACGTAGTCACCGGGACGTGCGGCTCCCAGTAGCGCGTCGAGGTCGACGGTTTCGAGGTCGTCGGTCGGCAGCGCCGGCGCTTCCAGGCCGCTCGTGGGCTCGGCCATCGCTCGTCTCGCCAACCGCTTGGCCGATTCGACATCGGGCTGGTCGAAGGGATTGACGCCCAGCACCACCCCAGCGGCCGCCGTCGCGACTTCCCAGCGCAGCATCTCGGCGCCGAGTGCGTAGGGTTCACCGAGCGCGAGCCGGGCCGTAGGATGACCCGCGGCCGCCAGCGCCTCTAGCCGGGGGCCGGCTGCTGGCTCTTCCTGGATCTCGAGCCGGACGAAGAACCGGTCCGGCCCGTAGGCAGCGACCTCCAGCGGTGGTTCGCCGTCCACCGGCACCACGCCCGTGCCCCGCTTGCCAAGGCTCTCGGCGACGAGCTGCTCGAGCCAAGCCGGCAAGCCGTGCAGAGCCGAGTCGGTTCCCAGAGTCAGTTTGTCGCGTCCGGCCGCCGCGAGCTCCCCCATCGCCGCGCCCAGAGCCAGTGGTGCGTCGAGATCGGCCGCGACCCCCTCGGCACCGGCCAGCAGTCGATCGAGATCGACCCCGATGAGGGCCGCGGGCAGAAGCCCGAAGTGCGACAGCGCGCTGAACCGCCCGCCGACCTCCGGGTCCGCGAGGAACGTGCCCCGGAAACCGCGCTCGGCGGCGAGGGCGGCGAGCGGCGTGCCGGGATCGGTGATCGCCACGAAGCGCGAGCCCGGGTCGCGCAACCTCGCGGCCGCCTCGGCCCAGAAGGTGCGGAAGAACGACAGGGTCTCGAGGGTCGTTCCCGACTTGCTCGAGACCACGTAGAGCGTCCCTTCGGGCGGATGCCCGCGCAGGCACTCGGCGACGGCAGCCGGGTGAGTGCTGTCGAGGACGTCGAGGCGGGGATGGCTCGGCGCGTTCCCCAGCGTCCGCTGGAAGACCTCGGGCGCCAGGCTCGAGCCTCCCATGCCCAGCACCAAGATCCGTTCGATGCCCTCGCCGGCCACCTGCGCGGCGAAGTCCGTGAGCGAGTCCACTTCACTGGTCATGCGCACGGCGAGATCGATCCAACCCAGCCGGTTGGCCAACTCAGGGAGCGGCGCCGCCGACCAGAGCGTGGCGTCACGGCGGGCCAGGCGCTCCGCGAAGCGGGCTCGCCGCCAACCGGCGAGCCGCGCCTCCACGGCGTCGGCGATGCTGCCCAACCGCAGCTCGCGCCGTGGGCGGTCGCTCATGCAGCCACGAGGGAGGCGCGCTTGCCGTCCAGGGTGGCGAGGAGCCGGTCGTAGGGCTCGGCGAACTTGATCACGCCTTCCCGCTGCAGCTCGGCGGTGGCCAGGTCGAGGTCGATGCCGGCATCGGCGAGCAGCCCCAGACGGTGGCGAGCGCCCGCCAGGTCCTCGGTGAGGCTCGGGCGCACGCGGCCATGGTCGCGGAAGGCTTCCAGGGTCTCCGGGGGCAGGGTGTTGACGGTGTGCGGGCCGATCAGCTCCTCGACGTAGAGGACGTCCCGATAGGCGGGATTCTTGGTGCTGGTGCTCGCCCACAGCACACGTTGCGGGCGGACGCCGCGGCGCGCCAGGGGGCCGAAGGCCTCCCCCTCGAACAACTCCTGAAAACGCCAATAGGCGACCTTCGAGTTGGCGATGCCGATCGTGCCGGCCAGAGCGGCCGCCGCCGGCGACCCCAGGGCCACGAGCTGCGGATCGAGCTTGCTGTCCACCCGGCTGACGAAGAAGGACGCCACCGAGGCCATCCGCTCGGGTCGCGGGGCGCGGGCGACACCGCGCAGGAAGGCCCCCGCCACGGCCTCGTAGTCGCGCTGGGAGAACATCAGGGTGATGTTGACGTTGATGCCCTCGGCGAGCAGCGCCTCGACGGCCGGGATGCCCTCGTCGGTGGCCGGCACCTTGATCAGCAGGTTCGGTCGTTCCACCCGTCGCCAGAGGCGACGTGCCTCCTCCACGGTCCCCACCGTGTCGTGGGCGAGATGCGGCGAGACCTCGAGACTCACGAAGCCGTCGGTGCCCTCGGTCGCCTCGTGCACGCCCCGCAGCAGGTCGGCCGCGCGGCGGATATCGGTCACCGCGATGGCCTCGAACAAGTCGGCCGCGCCGAGGTCGGGGCTCTCGGCGAGCAAGGCCGAAAGCTCGTCGTCGTAGAGGTCGCTCTCGCCGATCGCCTTCTGGAAGATCGCCGGATTGCTGGTCATCCCGGTCACCCCGTCCTCCGCGATCAGCCGCGCCAGCCCTTCGCCGAGCAAGTCGCGCCGGATGTAGTCGAGCCAGACGGCTTGCCCCGCCTCGCGGAGCTGCTGCAGTGGATTCATCGTCGTCCTCGCACGGAAGATGGTACCTGGAGCTGGGAACCGCTTCCAGGTAGGGGTCTCGGCTCAGCGACCGCCGAGGCGCAGCGTCGTCGCGGAGGCGGTCGCGGCGGGTGCCTCGGTCGCGAGATCCGCTGCGCCGCGCGTCGAAGCGTTGCCGTCGGCGTCGAGGCGCACGCCGAGGGTGCCCCGCTCGGGCAGAGGTCGGCCGAGCATGCTGTCGGCGGCAGTGAGCTCGAGGTCGAGGGGGAAGTCGGGCGCTGTGATTCGCCGAACCGCCACCGGCGGGCCCGGCGAGTCTCCGCGCAGGAAGACGAAGAGGGTGGCGCCGACCGGTGCAGTCGTTCCCGCGGCCAGCTCCACGCGCAAGCGGTATGAGCGTCCCGCCGGCGTCGCTGGAACCGGTACGGCCGATGGAGTCCCCTGGGCGGTCGGCTCGCTCACCGGCTGCTCGCTCGTCCGTTCCTCGAGAAGCGTCAACAAACGCTCCACTTGAGGATTCCGCCCGCCCGCGGCCGCCAGCGCCTGCTGCCAGAGCATGCGCGCCCCCAGGGTGTTGCCGGCGCGGTGCAGGGCGACCCCCTTGGCCGTCAGGGCGAGCACGTGCTCGGGGTACTGTGCGAGCACCCGGTCGAGCAGCTCCACCGCCGTCTCGTCCTGCCCCATCTGCAGTCGCACCATGCCCTCCACGTAGAGGCCGTCGGCATCCGTCGGGATCCGGCGCAGGATCTCCTGCGACTCGCTGAAGGCGCCGAAGAACTGACCCGTTCCCAGGAGGGCCAGCGCGTACTGCTTGCGCGCTGAGAGGTCGTCGGCGTCGGCCGCCACGCGGAGGCGCAGCCCCTCGAGTCGCTCGCCATCCACGGCCGAGAGCTCGGCGCCTTCCGGGTGGTCGGCCGGCGGCCCACCCACCGGGCTCTCGCCTTGCCGCGGCCGAGCGTCGCGCTGCGCGCTCACCACCAGCCAGCCGATCAGTAGCGTCACGGCGACGCCCGCAGCGAAGCCGGCAAGCAGCCTCCCGGTCCCCGGGCGACTGGGCACCGGGGAGGCGGTAGCCTCCTGCCTACGCCCGGCCGTCGCGGCGGCGACCACCGGCGCCGCGGCGCTCGTCTGCGCGGTGCGCAGCACCTCGATGGCCCGCAGGTGGCGCGCCGCCTCGAGCTCCAAGGCCTCGCGTTCGTCGGGGTCGAGCGCCCCACGCAGACGGCCATAGAGCTCCGCTTGCCGGCGCTCGACGTCCTCGAGGTCGGCGCTCCGGCGCTCGCCCTCGCCACCGCCGGGCTCGGAACGGCGCAAGAGCCAGGTGAGCAGGATCCCCAGCCCGAGGCCCACGCCGAGCACCGCCAGCACAAGAGTCCAGGTACCGCTCACGAGGCGGTCTCCTGCCGCACCCGCTCGCGCAGCGCCTCGAGCTCGGCCTGATCCCGACTCGCCCCTCGTGCGCGGCGCAAGCGAGCGGCCACCACCAGCGCGCCGGCGAGCAGCATCAGGATGGGCGCCACCCAGACCACGACGTTGAAGCCCTCGGCGCGCGGCGACAGGCGGATGAACTCGCCGTAGGAGGCCTCGAAGTAGGCGAGCACCTGCGCCTCGCTGTAGCCAGCTGCCAGCAGCCGCTCGATCTTGCCCCGGATCGCCGCTGCCGCCAGCGTGTGCGAATCGGCCACCGACAGCCCTTGGCAGACGGGACAGCGCATGAGGCCGGCGACCGCCTCGGTGCGCGCCGCGAGCTCGGCTCCGGCGAGGGCGCGCCCGGCGGGCGGGCCCAGCAGCGCCTGCTCGCTCGTCGTCAGCTCCCTCTCGACCTGGGCTGGGGCGGGTCCGCCGAGCGCAGCCAGCACCACCAGGCCCGCCAAGAGGAGGCGACCGTTCACAGCACCTCCGCCAGATACACCTCGAGCGCGCCGGACGCCACCGGGCCGATCACCTTGCGGCGGATGACGCCCTGCGCGTCGATGAAAAAGGTCTCCGGCGGACCGTAGACGCCGTAGCGGATCGCCACCTCCGAGCCCGGGTCGAGCAGGCTGGGTCCCCAGGCTCCACGTCGCGCGACGAAGTCGCGGATGAGGTCGGGCTCGTCCTGGTACACGACGCCCAAGAACCGCACGCGGTCGCCGTACCGGCGGGCGCCGTCGAGCAGCACACCGTGCTCGGCGATGCAGGGAGGGCACCAGGTGGACCAGAAGTTGACGACGACCGGGCGTCCGGCCAGCTCGGCTAGATCGACCGTTCGGCCATCGAGGTCGGCCAGCCGTAGCGCCGGCGCCGGCTTGCCGAGGAGGGGCGATTCGATCTCGTGCGGGTCGGCGCGGAAGCCGAGTCCCAAGAAGACGACCAACGGCACCACGATCGCGGCCCCCACGATGAGCACGAGGCGGTTCATCTCCCGGCCTTCGCGCGCGGAGCAGCCGCCGGCAACAGGCACAGGAGGGTGCCGGCCGCCATCACCGACACGCCGATCCAGATCCACACCACCGCCGGTGTGACGATGGCGCGCAGGCCGATCGAGCCGTCGGCGCCGACGCTCATCAAGGTCAGGTAGAGGTCGTGGCTCCAGGTCGTACGCACCGCCGGGGTGGCGATCGGCTCGCGCTGCGTACGGTACTGGTGGAGCGCTGGTCGCAACTCGCCCACCGGCGTGCCGTCACGGGCCACCTGGACGGTGGCCCGCTGGGCGGCGCGGTGCGGCTCCTCCTCCACCCCGACAGCCTCGAGGCGCAGCCGGTAGTGGCCCAGGGTCAGCTCCTGGCCGGGCCGCAGGGTCCCCTCGGCGCTCGTTTGGAAGGTCGCCGAGATGGCGATCGCCGCAAAGGTGACGATGACGCCGAAGTGGACAACGTAGCCGCCCGTCAGGCGCGTCGCCCGGGTGAAGCCCGCGGCCAGCGCTCGGCCGACGCTCTCGCCGCGTTCGCGCCGCCGGCGCGCCGGGCGCAGCCCTCGGTCGGCGGTGACCCACAGGGCGTAGCCGCCCAGCGCCGCGGTGAGCAGGACGTTCCACTGCCGGGCGCCCAGCAGCAGGGCGCCGGCCAGCCCGATCGCCGCCGCCGGCAGTGGCCAGAGCAGCGCCCGGCGCAGGCGGGCGGCGTCCGCGCTTCCCCAGGGGAGCGCCGGCCCGATCCCGATCAGCAGCAGCAGGCCGAAGGCGATGGGCACCGCCATGCGGTTGAAGTAGGGCTCACCGACGCTCACCTTCACGCCACGGACGGCCTCGGCGACGACCGGGAACAGCGTGCCGATGAGCACGGTGAACATCAGGGCCACCAGCAGCAGGTTGTTCAACAGGAAGGCCGTCTCGCGCCCGAGGACCGTGGCGTCCGCCGGCTCCGAGGTCAGCCGATCGACGCGCAGGGCGAGAAGCGCGACCGAGGCCACGAGGCAGAGGCCGAGAAAGCCCAGGAACAACGGTCCGATCACGCTCAAGGTGAAGGAGTGGACCGAGTTGACGATCCCCGAGCGGGTGAGGAAGGTGCCGAGAAGGGTGAGCAGGAAGGAGACCATGATGAGGATCACCGTCCACGCCTTGAGGGTCCCCCGCCGCTCGAGGACGACCGCCGAATGCACCGCCGCCACCGCCGTCAGCCAGGGCAGGAAGGAGGCGTTCTCCACCGGATCCCACGCCCAGTACCCGCCCCAGCCCAGCACCTCGTAGGACCACCAGCCGCCGAGCATGATGCCCACCGTCAGGAAGCCCGTCGGGACGAGGAGCCAGAGGCGCAGCGGCTTGAGCCAGGCCGGTGTCAAGCTGCCCCGCAGCAGGGCCGCCACCGCCATCGCGAACGGGATGGTCATCCCGACGTAGCCCAGGTAGAGCATCGGCGGGTGGATGATCATCAGCACGTGGTTCTGGAGCAGCGGATTGGGCCCGGGGCCGTCGGCGGGAACCGGCGGCGGCGTCGGCGCGAACGGGTTGGCGGGCCCGGCGATGAGGAAGCAGAAAAAGGTGCCAACGGCGAGCACGGTGCCCAGCGTGTAGCCGAGCATGTCCACGTGGCCGCGTTGCAGCAGGGCGAGCGCCACGGCGTAGCCGCCGAGCACCAGACCCCAGAAGAGGATCGAGCCCTCGAGCGACGACCATAGCGAGACGACCGTGATGTGCAGCGGCGTCGCCAGGGAGCCCACCTGGGCGACGTAGGAGACCGAAAAGTCGTGGGCGATCAGCGCCCACTCCATGACCGCCGTGGCCAGCAGCATGCACAGCGCGAAGGCGACGGCCAGCCGGCGAGCCAGCGCCAGGGCTACTGCCGAGCTGCGTGCCCCCGCCCAGTAGCCGAGCGGCGCCCCGGCGGCGCAGAAGAGCAGGCCCAGGAGGACGAAGGCCTGCCCGAGGTACGACGCCATCAGGACTCGGCCTCGAAGCGCATCGTCTTGACGAGCTCTTCCATGTCCGGCTCGTCGCCCTCACCCGGCGCGCGGTACTCGTTGTCGTGCTTGACCATCAGCCGCTGGGTGGTGAAGGTGCCGTCGGCGGCCAGCGTCCCCTCGACGACCACTCCGATCCCCTCGCGGAACATCGCCGGCGGCAGGGCGTGAGCCGTGACGGGAACCGACTGGCGGCCGTCGGTGACGGTGAAATGCAGCGTGAGGCCGTCGGCCTCCCGCTCGATCGAGCCCGGCACGACCAGCCCACCGAGCCGAACCGTGGCGCCGCGCGCCTTGGCCCCGGCCTCGGCCAACTCGCTCGGGCTCCAGTAGTAGACCAGGCTCTCGCCGATGCCGCCGAAAGCGAGGAAGGCGACGACCAGACCCGCGGCGGCCAGCGCCGCCACGGTCAGGAGGCGCCGGCGGCGACGCTCCGGGGTGACCTCAGTCACCGTTGCCCTCTCGGCCGGCGCTCCGCCCCCACAGGCTCCACGCATAGAGACCCAGCCCTACGACCGTCACACCGTAGGCCGCGACGACGTAGCTCCAGCCACCGGCGATGACGCCTTCAGGCAAGGCTCGCCCCCTGCTCCACCCGCCGCGCCGGCAGTGGCGCCCGCCGGGCGGCGCGCCGCCGGGCCTCGATGCGACCGCGCCAGGACGCGAGGCCGACCGCCAACAGCATCATGCCGCTCGCGTTGACCTGGAGCGGCAGCTGCAGCGCCGCATCCACGGTCTCGGGCGAGGACTGGATCTGGTGGAGGCTCCGCCACCAACGCACGCAGAAGTAAACCAACGGGACGTCGACGAAGGCGACGATCGCCGCCACGGCGGTCCAGTTCGCCCGCCGGCCCTCGTCGTCGGCGAGCCTGCGGAGCGCGAGCACCCCTGCGAACAGCAACAGCATCACGAGAGAGGTCGTCAGGCGGACGTCCCAATCCCACCAGACACCCCAGGTGGCGCGACCCCACAGCGAGCCCTGCACGAGCAGCAGGGTGCTCAGCACGACGCCCGTTTCGACCAAGCCGACGAGTCGATCGTCCCAGGCTTCGTGGCTCGTCCACAGCGAGGCCACGGCGAAACCGAAGGCCGTCGTAAAGCACAGCATGGCCGCCCACGCGGTCGGCGGGTGGATGTACATGATGCGTTGCACGTCGCCCATGTGCCGCTCGGCCGGTGCGACGACCAAGCCGAGCCAGGTGCCCACCGCGAGCAAGAGGAGCCCCCCTACTCCGGCCCAACGAGCCCACCTCGGCCGGCACATCAGCACGGCCATGAGCCCCAGCGCGAGTCCCGCGGCGACGAGGACTCTTGCCATGATTCAGTTCTCCTCCACCGCGAACGGGAACAGCACGGCGCAGACGCTCCAGTAGATGACGGCGAAGGACGCCAACAGGAGGACCCAGGAGCCGAGCTGCTTCATGGGATCGCCGGCGAGGGG
>CAYXXN010000052.1:0-16212 GCA_964469055.1 uncultured Thermoanaerobaculia bacterium | reverse complement strand
CGGTGTCGCTCTCGAGGCCGTTGGCGTAGGCGGCGCCGATCGTGGCGGCGGCGAGCGCGGTCGGGAGATCGATGCGCTCGTCGGGCTGCATCGGCTCGCCGGGGTTGCCCGGGCTCGCCTCGGGATCGCGGCGGGTGATCGCCACCTCCATGATCTCGAGCGGGTTGGGCGAGGAGACGGACCAGTCGCTGCCCAGGGCAAGCGGGCCGCCGGCGCGGACGACCGAGCCGATGGGGTAGATCCACTGCGAGCGCTCGGGGCCGATCCCCGGCCAGGTGAGGTCGACGATGTAGGGGTCGGCGTACGCCCAGAGAGCCTGGAAGTTGGCGACGACGTGGAGGCGGCGGAAGCGCGGCTGATCCGTGGGTTGAATCACCTCGATGTGGGCGAGCTGATGGCGGAGCGCCGGATCGGGGTTGACCGCCCGCGCTCGCTCGAGCGCGTCGAGCCCCTGGCGCACGGCGGCGTCGCCGATGGCGTGGCCGTGGATGGAGAAGCCTGCCGCCGCCAGGCGCTCGACGACCGGGAGGAGCTTCTCGTCCGGCCACTCGGGCAGGCCGCGGTCGCCGGGCTTGTCAGTGTAGGGCTCGAGCATGTAGGCCGTGCGGGCCTCGATCACGCCGTCCAGAAACAGCTTCGCGTGAGTGGGGTGGAGGCGCGGGCCGGCGAGGCGCTCGCGGAGCGCCACGAGGTCGTCGACCTGCTCGGGCCCTTCTTTCGGGTCGAGGTAGAGCGCCGTCACGACGCGCAGCGGGAACTCACCGCGCTCCTGCGCCGCGCGGTAGGCCTCGAGGCCGGCCTCGTCGACGCTCGCGTCCTGCACCGCCGTGAGGCCCAGCGGCAGCAGCGCGTCGCGGGCGCGTACCAGGCCGGCGGCCAACTCCTCCGCGGTCGGCGGCGGCACGTGCTCGTCCACGAGATCGACCGCCGATTCGCGTAGCGTGCCCGAAGGGCTCCCGTCCGCGTCGCGCTCGATGCGGCCCGGCATCGGGTCCGGGGTGGCCGCCGTGACGCCGGCGATCTCGAGCGCCCTGCTGTTGGCCCAGCCCGAGTGGCCGTCCGCGGCCCACAGCAAGATCGGCACGTCGGCGCGGATCGCGTCGAGGTCCCGGCGATGCGGGTTGGCGCCGGGGAAGAGCGGGAGCTGCCAGCCGGAGCCCACCAGCCACTCGCCGGGCGCGACCTCGGCGGCGCAGGCGCGCACCCGCTCGAGCACCTCCGCGGCCGACTCGGCCGAGTTGAGGTCGCACTGCCCCATCTCCACACCGGCCGAGAGGGGATGGACGTGGGCGTCCTGGAATCCCGGCAGGAGCATCCGGCCAGCGAGGTCGATCACTTCGGTCCCCTCGTCGATCCACTCGCGGGCTCCCGCCGAGGAGCCCACGTAGACGATGCGGCCGCCGGCGACCGCCACCGCCTCGGCCCAGGAGCGGGCGGCGTCGACGGTGTAGACGGCGCCCCCGGTCAGGACGAGATCAGCGCCTCCTTCGGCGCCGAAGCGGCCGGCCTCCGTGCCGGCCGGGGCGGGGGCGTCGCCGCGCGCCGTCATCACGCCGGCGAGTAGCCCCGTAAGAACGAAGCCTCCCACTGATCCCTTCACCGCACCGTTCCTTACTCCGCCGCCGGCACCGGCGGCGGTCCCTCGGGCACCCACGGCTTCCAGGTCTTGCCCTCGCGTCGTTGCTCGAGCTCGGCGCGCATCGCGGGCAGGATCTCGGGGTCGGCCATGAGGTCGATCGCCGTCGCGGCGAGCGCCTTGGCGGCCAAGAGCATTCCCTTGTGCCCGATCGAGGTGCGGCTGGCGGCTACGGTCGGCCAGGCGTGCCACGGGACGCCGGCCGGCGCCGTCGTCACCGACAGGTGGACGGCCGGCACCAACCAGGAGACATCGGCGACGTCGGTCGAGCCGCCGTCGGGATCGCCTGGGTTCTCGACGAACGGCTCGAGCGCGCCGGCGATGCCGGCCTGCGGCACGCCGGAAGCCTGCTGCAGGGCGGCGGCGAAGGCCTCCTCCTCGGGCGTGTAAGTGAGCGGCCCCAGCCACTCGAGGTTGGCATGGAGGCGCCGGCTGCCCAGGCGGCTCTGCAGCATCTCCCAGGAGCCGGCCTGGATGGTGAGCTTGCCTTCGGTCTCCGTGGCGAGCGCCGCGCCCTCGACGATCTTCGTCGCCCGCGCCAGCAGCTCCTCGGCGCCCCCCATCCGCGAGTCGCGCACCCACACCCAGAGCCTGGCGTGCTCGGGCACCACGTTGGGCACGTCGCCAGCCTCCTGCAAGGTGTAGTGCATGCGCACCGTCGGCTTCACGTGCTCGCGCATCAGGTTCAGAGCGTAGGTGAAGAGCTCGGCGGCGTCGGCCGCGCTGCGCCCGTTCCAGGGGTCCGCCGCGGCGTGGGCGGCGCGGCCGGTGAACTCGACCCTGAAGTCGATCATCGCCTGGCTGCCCTCGGTGTCGGCGCGCGTGCCCAGGTCGGGATGCCAGGTGATGACCGCGTCGAGGTCGTCGAAGAGCCCGGCGCGGGCCATGTAGACCTTGCCGCCCACCGATTCCTCGGCCGGCGTGCCGTAGAAGCGCACCGTGCCCCCGAGCTCGCCGGCGGCGATGCGCTCCTGGACGGCCAGGGCCGCCCCGAGCGCCCCCACCCCCAGCAAGTTGTGGCCGCAGCCCTGGCCCGCCCCGCCCTCGACGAGCGGTGCGCGCTCGGGCACCGCCTGTTGCGAGATGCCGGGGAGGGCGTCGTACTCGCCGAGGATGCCGACGATGGGATGGCCCTCGCCGTAGCTGGCGATGAATGCCGTCGGCAGGTCGGCCACTCCGCGCTCGACGCGAAAGCCCCGTGCCTCGAGGTGGTCGGCGAGGAGAGCCGCCGAGCGGGTTTCGCGGAGCGCCGTCTCGGCGTACTCCCAGACCTGGTCGGCGAGGGCCACGAGCTCGCCGGCGTGGGCGTCGACCGAGGCGACGGCCGCCTGTTTCTGGGTGAGGAAGGGCAGCTCCTTGGCCGCCGTCACGGCGGGGGCGAGCGCGACGAGAACGAACGCGAGGGCATCGCGGCGCATGAAAGTCTCCCGGGAGGTTCCGCGGACGCTATCCGAACCGCCGCCGGCCGGGAAGCGGGCCCGCCGGGCACCCTGGACCGCCTTGGGCCGGGGGCCAATTCGTTCTACACTCCGAAGACTCCCCGTTCCCTTCCCTCCCGGAGCGTCCCCATGCGACACCATCCCCGCGAAGTTCTTCGTCCGGCGTTCGGCCTCGCCGCCGGCTGGCTCGTCGCCGCCGCCGCGGCAGCGGCCGGCCCGGCGCTCGACCTGCGCACGGTGTCGGTGCCGGAAGCCGGCCTGACCCTGACCCTGTGGGACGAGCAGGCTGCCGACGGAAGCCTCACCTCGCACTACGCGGTCACCAACGCCGACGGCGCGCTGCGAGGCCGCCCCCGCGCCACGGAGTACGCCGTCGAGCTCGCCGACTTCCGCTTCGACCCGCTCGTCGACGGCGAGCCGCCGCTCGCCGACGGCCTCGTCGCGCGACCGGGCAACCGGCTCTTCCTCGTGCAGCTCGTGGCGACGCCCTTGCCGGAGCTGCAGCGGCTGATCGTCGAGGCGGGCGGCACGATCCACCGCCACTACACCCAGCACACGCTGCTGGTCGAGATGGACCCGCTGGCGCGCAGCGTCGTCGAGAGCCTCGCCTTCGTGCGCTGGGTCGGCCCCTACCACCCGGCCTACCGCGTCGAGGGCGCGCTGCGCGCCGCGCTCGCTGGCGAGACAGAGGAGCTCCCGGCCGAGCGCTACTCGGTCATGACGACGCGGCGTGGCAAGGCGGCGCAGCTCGCCTTGGTCGAGCGCATCCGGCAGTTGGGCGGCGAGCTCCACCTGCTCACCCCCGAGGGCTTTAGGCTCGAGGCCACCCTCGGCCACGGCCAGCTCGCCGCGCTCGTCCACGACGACGGCGTCCACTACGTCGATCGTTGGGGCGGTCCCGGCGGGCTCGACATGGACATCGTGCGCGAGGTCGGGGGCGCCAACTACGTCGAGCAGGTGGGGGGTTTCACCGGCCAGGGTGTGGCGGGTGAGATCTTCGACACCGAGCTGCGCTTCACCCACCAGGAGTGGGCTCTCACCCCCATCCTCCACAGCGTCGCCGCCTCCTGCGACATTCCCCACGGCACGAGCGTCACCAGCAACGTCTTCGCCCAGGGCGTCAATCCGATGGCCCGCGGCGGGTCGCCGTCCGGCCAGCCGATCTTCTTCTGCTACGCTGAGAGCAGCCAGTTCGGCGGCCCGACGTCGCGCTACGACATCAACGAGGAGCTGCTCGACCCGGCCGGCCCCTACCGCGCCGTCTTCCAGACCGCCAGCGTCGGCAGCAGCCAGACGACGGAGTACACGACGATCTCGGCCGAGACCGACGACTATCTCTTCCTCCACCAACTGCTCTCCACCCAGTCGCAGTCGAACCTCGGCAACCAGAGCTCGCGGCCGCAGGCCTGGGCGAAGAACATCGTCGCCGTCGGCGGCATCAAGCACTTCAACACTGCCGACCGCGGCGACGACGAGTGGGACTTCGGCGCCAGTATCGGCCCGGCGGCCGACGGGCGGGTGAAACCGGACCTGGCGTTCTTCTACGACGTGATCTTCTCGGCGACCAACAGCAGCGACACCTCCTACGGCAGCTTCGGCGGCACCAGCTCGGCGACACCGCAGACCGCCGGCTACTTCGGCCTCCTCTTCGAGATGTGGCACGAAGGCGTCTGGCCGGACCACGGTGGGGGAGCCTCGGTCTTCGACAGCCGGCCGCACATGGTGACCGCCAAGGCGCTGATGATCCACGGCGCCCACCGCTACGACTGGACGCAGGGCGGGCCCAACGGCGACATCGACCGCTTCAAGCAGGGCTGGGGGACGGCCGACGCGCGCTCGCTCTACGACGCGGCGCTCGAGACGCAGATTGTCGACGAGTCGGTCGTGCTGGCGCCGCTGGCGAGCTACCAGACGACGGTCGAGTTGCCGGCTGGCAAAGCGCTGTTCAATGCCACCCTCGCGTACGTCGACCCGATGGGAACGCCGGGAGCGGAGGTGCATCGCATCAACGACCTGTCGCTCAAGGTCACCTCGCCGAGCGCCGACGTCTACTGGGGCAACAACGGGCTCGACGACGACAACCTCTCCGAGTCGGGCGGCAGCTCGAACACGATCGACACCGTCGAGAACGTCTTCGTCGCCAATCCCGCCGCCGGCACCTGGACGATCGAGGTGCTGGCCGACGAGGTGGTAGAGGACGCGCACCTCGAGACGCCGGAGATCGACGTCGACTTCGCCCTCGTGCTGTCGCCGGACGGAAGCCTCGTCTTCGCCGACGGCTTCGAGAGCGGCGACACCTCGGCCTGGACCGTGGTCACGCCCTAGCTGCCGCCGCCGCCCGCTGCACGCGCACGCTGCGGATGCGGGTGGTGGTCACGCCGTTGTCGAACTCGAGAAACAGGCCCGGCGCGGCGACGAGATCGGCGAAGACGGCGTGGCCGCCGGCCGTGCAGCCGACGATCTTGACGGTCGTCGGTCCAGCGCCCTGACGGGCGAACCAGCCGCCCGCCGCCGCGAACGTCCCGTCGCCGGCCGCGACCAGCGTGTAGATGGAGTTGCGGGTGGAGACGGTGACCCGGTCGCCGGCCGCGAGCTCGGAGCGGCGCACGCCGTCGAGATCCTCCGCCGCGCGCGCCAGCTCGGCGAGTTCGACGGCGGGCAGGCGATGGTAGATGCCGGTCGCGGGGCCGCCCATCGCCCCCAAGTCTACGACTGGACCACCCCCAGTGGGCAAGGCCACCGTCCACAGGCGTTTCCGACGGTGAGGAGCGACCTCAGCGCGGCAGCAGCGCGGTCCAGGGCTCGATCAGCCGCAGCGGCTCCGACTGGTCCTCGCCGAAGTGGTTGATCAGCAGGCGCCCGTCGGCGGCGATGTCGAGCGACGTTGTATCCATCATCGCGGTGGTCGAGGCGACGGCCGTCGGGACGCCGAAGCGCAGGGTGTCCGCAGTGTCGCGGGCCACTGCCACGCGGCTCAGGTTGCCATTGAGGTCGAGGAACACCAGCTCCGTGCCGTCGCGCGACCAGAGGGGGTGGCGTCCGCCCTCGGTCGATACCTGCCACTTGGCGGTCGGCGGCTGCCAGGGATCGCCGACGGCGAGGGCGACGACGAACACCTGGAAGTTCCCCGATTCGAGCGAGCCGAACGCCAGGAAACGGCCGTCCGGCGATAGGCGCCCCTCACCCTCCACGAACGGTGTCTCGGCGAGCCGGTGGACTTGCGGTGAGGCGCCGAGGGTTAGGAAGGCGAGGTCGCTCGCGCGCTCGAAGGGAAGGGTACCGACCGTCAGTACGAGCGCCCGGCCGTCGGCGGTCACATCGTTCAAGTAGAGGTCCTCCTCGGGCGTCGACTCGTAGACCAGCTCGCTCGCGCCGGCGCCGTTGGCCGGTTTGCGGTACACGCGGTCGCGCAGGTCGGCATGGCCCCTCGACAGGTAGTAGACCCACCGGCCGTCGGGCGACCAGACCGGCGAGTCCTCGAAGCTGGTCTCGAAGGTGAAGCGGCTCTCGGTGCCGCGCTCGAGGTCGATGAGCCAGAGATCGTTCTGCTCTTGACCCCGGGAGACCGCGAGGGTGCGGCCGTCCGGCGAGAGCCGGAGGTCCCAGTGATAGCCGTCGCCGCTCACCTCCTCCTGCGCCCGGCCGTCCCGGTCGAGCCACGAGAGGTGGGTCAAGCCGCCCTCGCTGCCCGTAGCGACGAGCAGCCGCCGCTCGCTCGCCGCGAAGGTCGCCCGCCAGGTCGAGTTGTCGACCAGGACGCTCTGCACGAGCGCCGCGGGCTCGCCTTCGAGCGTTCCCGCGCGGAGGTCGAAGGGCTGCGCGAAGAGCGTCGTCTCGCGCAGGAACAGGAGGTGACCCCCCGCGAAGGCGGCGTTGGCCAGGCCGGAGAGCAGCGGGCGGTCGTCCGAGCCGTCGAGGCCGACGATGCGCAGGCCGATGTCCTTGGCGACCTCCGGCGAGTGATGGACGGCGAGGTAGATCACCCGGTCGCCCGCCAGGACGGGCCAGCGGTGGCTCGAGTGCCGGGTTTCGTCGATGGTGGTGAGCGGCGCGGGAGTGCCGCCCGCGGCCCGCACCCGGAAGAGCGGCGAGCGGAAGTCGGGCGAGAAGACGATGGTGCCGTCCGCGGTCCAGGCGCCGCCGCGGCCGTTCTGCGCCTCGGCGAGGGTGAGCGGCCGGCCACCGGCGAGGGCGACCGTCTTCAACTTGCTCTCGGCGAAGAAGCCGATCGCGGCGCCGTCGGCGGAGAAGAAGGGCGCCGAGGCGCCCTCGGTGCCCGGCAGCTCGCGCTGCTCGCCGGTGACGAGCGACCGGGCCCAGAGCCGCGCCGTGCGCTCGCTCTCGGGCATGACCCCGTAGATCACCGTCTCGCCGTCGGGAGAGAGGATCGCCGGCGCGCCGTAGTCGCCCTGGAAATAGAAGCCGTGGTCGCGCGGCGGCGCGAGATCGGCCCGCAAGGTCACCTGCGGCCCGGTCCCGGTGCCGGAGCGCAGGATCGAGAAGACCGCGCCGGCGAGCGCCGCGGCGGCGACCGCCCACGGGAGCCAGGCCTTCCATCCCGGCCGGCTCGGCAGAGTCGCGGCCGTCAGCTGCGGCCGTTCGTCGAGCTTGCCGACGAGAACCTCATCGAGGACGAGGCGGGCGTCGGCGATGTCGTGCAGGCGGTTCTTCGGGTTGCGCTCGAGGCAGCGGCGCAGCAGGCGGCGGATCGCCGGCGGGGTCGCCGCCGGCAGTGCGTCGTGGTCCACCTCGGCGCGGAGCACCCCCGCCAGCGTGTCGGGGACCGAGTCGCCGGCGAAGAGGCTCCGGCCGGCGAGCATCTCGTAGACGACGACCCCGAAGGCCCAGATGTCGGCGCGCTTGTCGACGCCCGCGCCGCGCGCCTGCTCCGGCGCCATGTAGGCCGCCGTGCCGAGGATCACGCCCTGGACGGAGGCGCCGAGCGTGAGCGTCGGGGAGTGGGCGAGCTGCGAGGCGGACGAGTCCGCAGGCGGGGCCGGCTCGACCGCCTTGGCGAGGCCGAAGTCGAGCACCTTGACCTGGCCGTCGGCAGAGACCTTGATGTTGGCGGGCTTCAAGTCGCGATGGACGATCCCCTTCTCGTGCGCCTCCTCGAGCGCCTCGGCGATCTGGCGGGCGATGGCCAGAGCCTCGTTCACCGGGATCGCGCCACGCGCCAGGAGCTCGGCCAAGGTCTCGCCGGGCGCGAGCTCCATGACCAGGAAGGGCACCGGAGTAGCGCCGGCGACGGCCGTGACCTCCGCCGTCTCGAAGGAGAACAGGGTTGCAATGTGCGGATGGCTGAGCGAGGCCAAGACCTTGGCCTCGCGCTCGAAGCGCGCCAGCCGCTCGGGTTCGGCCGCGACACTCTCGGGCAGCACCTTGATCGCCACCTGCCTCCCGAGGCGGGAGTCCTCGGCGCGATAGACCTCGCCCATCCCACCCGCGCCGAGCCGGGCGTGGATCTCGTAGGGGCCGAGGCGGGAGCCGGGAGCGAGACTCATACGGGGGATTGTGCACCAGGTGGCGGTGCGTAGCCGCCCATCAGAACGGCCCCCACTCGATGACATGGGCGATCCAGAGGAGCACCATCCCGGCCGCGAGCCACATCGCCTGCAGCGGCCAGAGGAAGCGCACCCAGCGGGTCCACGGCACGCCGATGAGCGCCAAGCCGGCCATGAAGTAGCCCTGGGTCGGGGTGAAGATGTTCGAGAAGCCGTCGCCGAACTGGTAGGCGAGCACGCTCGTCTGGCGGGTGATGCCAGCGAGGTCGGCGAGCGGCACGAGGATCGGGAGCGAGAGGGCCGCCTGGCCGCTCCCCGACGGCACCAAGTAAGAGAGTGCTACTTGCACGCCATAGATGCCGGCTAGGCTCGCCACCGCCGGCAAGTCGGCGACGGCGCCCGCCATGGCGTGCAGGATGGTGTCGGTGACCCGGGCCCCGTCGAAGATGACCAGTACGCCGCGCGCCAGGCCCACGACCAAGGCCCCGCCGGTCAGGCTGGCGGCGCCGGCGACGAAGGCGTCGGCCGTGCCGCTGGCTCCGAGGCCGCCCGCCAGGCCGGCGGCGATCGCGACAGCGACGAAGAGGGCCGCGAGTTCCGTCAGGCCCCAGCCCCAGCGCATGGCGCCCACGACGACGGCGAGGAGGGAGAGGCCGAGAATCGAGAGGACGGCCGTGTTGCGCCAGGAGGGACGCTCCGACGCCTCCGCTGGCGCGCTCGACGGCGTGCTCGGCGGTTGCCCGGCGAGGGTCCCCACTCGATGCTGTTTGGCCCACCAGGTCACGTAGAGGACGGCGAGGGTCGTCGTGACCGTCCACACGATCAGTCGATAACCCATGCCGGAGAACAGCGGCAGCCCCGCGATGCCTTGCGCCACCCCGACCGTGAACGGATTCAAGAACGCCCCCGCGAAGCCGGCGCCAGCGCCGACGAGAGCGATGGCGCCGCCCGTGATCTCGTCGTAGCCGAGGCGGCGGGCGAGGAGGACCAAGGCGGGCAGGAAGGGCAGGGTCTCCTCGGCCATGCCGATCGTGCCGCCGCCCACCGAGAAGAGGATGGTGAGCGCCGGGATAGCGATCTCGCCGCGACCGCGGCAAGCGGCGACGACGCCGTCGATGCCGCGCTCGATGGCGCCGGTCGCCTGGACGACCCCGAAGGTGCCGCCGATCAAGAAGATGTAGAAGACGATCGCGGCGGTGGCGGCGAGGCCGCGCGGGAAGGCGAGGAAGAGCTCGGGGAGGCCGGCGGGGTTCGATTCGACGCGCTGATAGGAATCCGGATCGACTAGCGAGCGGCCTTCGACCTCGACGCGCTCGTAGGTGCCGGCCGGCACGAAGTGGGTGACGAGGACGGCGACCGCCGTCAGGCCGAAGAGCAGCGCCCAGGTGTGGGGGAGCCGCAGCTTCACGCCTCACCTCGGCAGAAGAGGAGCGCCGCCGCGGCGTAGATGCGCGCCGCATCGCGGATCTCGGAGAGAAGAACTGATTCACGTGGGGTGTGAGCGAGAGCGAGATCGCCGGGGCCGAGGATCACCGTCGGCACGCCGGCGAATCCGGCGAGGAGCGCGCCATCGGTCCAGGCCGAGAAGGCCGTCGGTTCCCCGGCCTCGCCGAGTACGAGTTCGCACGCCGCGCCGCAGGCGCGCGCGACCGGGTGGTCGGCCGGAGTCACCAGTGGCACGTGATCCAGGGTCGCCATGCCGCCCGCTACCCGCGCGATCACCGTGGCGAGGCCGGGCATCGCGACCTCGACGCGGGAGAGGAGGGCCGCGAGCTCGGCGACGGCAGTGGCGTAGTCCTCGCCCGGCACCAGCCGCCGGTCGGCGGCGAGCCGGCAGCTCGCCGCCACGGTCGACGGTTGGTCGCCGCCGGCCACCGTGCCGAAGTTCAGGGTCGGCGGGCCGAGTAGTGGATGGGTCCGCGCCGCGAGCGCGGGGACCAGCTCGCGCTCGACCAGCTCGACGAACCTGGCAGCCGCGACGATGGCGTTGACGCCGGCCGCGGGCGTGCCGCCGTGGGCAGCGCGGCCGGTGAAGGTGATCTCGAGCCACTCGAGCCCCTTGTGGCCGAGGGCGAGACGGTTGCCGGTGGGCTCGCCGACGATCGCCCCGTCCGCTGCGAGGCCCGCCTGGACGAGCCGCTCGGCGCCGAGGCTCTCCATCTCCTCGTCGACGACCGCGGCGAGAGTCACCGCGCCGGCCGCGAGTGCCCCACTCTGGGCGAGCGCCGCCATCGCCGCCGCCATCGCCGCCACCGCACCCTTCATGTCGACGGCGCCGCGGCCATGGAGACGCCCGTCCCTCACCTCGCCCGCGAAGCCCACCCCGGAATCGCCGGCGTTGAGCGGCACGGTATCCGTGTGTCCGCAGAGCACGAGCCGCCGCCCGGGCGCCGCGCCGCCCAGCGTCGCGAGCACGTTCGGCCGCCCCGGCGCCACCTCGTCGCGGCGCGGCTCGAGCCCGCGCTCGGCGAGCCACTCCGCCAGCGCTTCGGCGACGCGCTCCTCCTGGCGCGGCAGGCCGGGGTGGCTGGGAATACGGATCAGCTCGCAGGCCAGAGCGACCGGATCGAGCTCTGCTAGCGCCGCCTCGACGGCTGGCCAGCCGGGGATCGGAGGCGTTCGAGGGCGCAGTCTGCCCTCAGTTCGGGATGACCAACTCTTGCCCGGGGTAGATGGTGCTCCGCAGCGACAGCCCGTTGGCGGCCGCGAGCTGGCTCGCCGAGACCCGCGCCGCCTCGGCGATCGATCCCAGGGTGTCGCCGCGCCGCACGATGTAGGTGCCGCCCCGCGCGCCGGCCGCCGAGCCGCTCGCCACCAGCAGGCTCTGGCCCGGCTGGAGCGAGCTCGAGCGCAGGCCGTTGTCGCGCTTGAGTCGATCGACCGTGGTCCCGAAGCGGCGGGCGATCGTCCACAGGCTGTCGCCGCGACGCACCGTGTAGCGACCCCCGGCCGCGACGACGGCCGGCGCCGTCGAGGTTCTACCGCCCGGCACGTGGAGCTGCTGGCCAGGCCAGATGCGGTTAGCGTTGCGCAGGCCGTTGGCGTCCATCAACGAAGCGACCGTCGTGCGGTAGCCCGCCGCGATCACCGACAGCGTCTCGCCGGCGCGCACCCGATGCACGTCGGTCATCGCCGGTACGGCAGCGGGCCGCGGCTCGGCCGGCGCCGCGGCGAGCGCCGCCAGCACCGCCTGCGTGGCCCCGGCCGGCACCCGCAGGGTGTAGGGCTCGTTCGGCGTCGCCCCGCGGCGCAGCTCCGGGTTGAGCAGCGTTAGGCTGCCGGTCGTCAAACTCATCGAGCGCTCCAGGTTCTCGAGCGGCACCGAGCGGGTCGACTCGACGGTCTGGAAATCGAGCGGCGAAAGCGGCTTCGGCAGATCGTGAAAGCCGTAGCGGGCCGGGTCCTCGACGATCGCCAGGGTGGCCATGAAGCGCGGCACGTAGCGGCGCGTCTCGCCCGGGAGCTGCCGGTAGAGGTCCCAGAACTGGTCGAAGTAGGCGAGGTGCTGCTGGTTGATCAAGCGCAGCACGCGCGCCTCGCCGCAGTTGTAGGCGGCGAGGGCCGTCATCCAGTCCCCGAAGAGCTCGTGCAGCTCGGTCAGGTAGGCCAAGGCGGCGCGCGTCGACTTCTCCGGGTCCATCCGCTCGTCGTACCAGTCGGTGCGCCGCAAGCCGAAGCGATAGCCCGTCGAGGCGATGAACTGCCACATGCCGAGCGCCCGCGCCGACGACAGCGCCCGCTCCTTGAACCAGCTCTCGACCTGCGGCAGCCAGGAGAGCTGCTCCGGCATGCCGGCGGCGCGCAGCTCCCTGACGATCATCGGTCGGTAGAGGCCCGAGCGCTGGTAGGCGAGGAGGAACGAGTCGCGCTCGCCGGTCTGGAAACTCTTGATCTCGCGCTCCACCTCCTCGTTGACGATGAGCGGGATCGAGGCCTCCATGTCGCCCACCGTGGTGCGCTGCGAGGCGTAGATCTCGACGATTAGGCGCGAGATCAGACGCCGCAGGTCCTCCTTCTCCTGGGCGAGCTGCGGATCGCCGTTGCCCCCGACCCCGGCCATCAGGCCGTAGGCCTCGTCGAGGGCGGCGAAGGCCTCCTCGAAGCGGCCCTCCTGCCAGAACCCCTGAGCCGATTCGTAGGCGGCGAGGGAGGCGGCGAGCGTCGCCTCGGGCGCCGTCTCCTCGACCGGGGGTGGGGCCGCGGGCTCGAACGGCACCTCGATCAGCTCGACCGGCTCGAGCGGCGGCGCGAGCGTCGCCGGCTCGGTGGCCGCCGGCGGCAAGGGCGGCGGCGCGACCGGCTCAGGAGTCACCGCTCGGCGCGAGGCGCAGGCCGCGGCCACGAGGGCGAGCAGGGCCCAAGCCGCGCGACGCATCGGGTGATTGTACGCGCGCCGCGGTCCGCGTGTTGAGGCGTCCTCCGCTCCCTACCCCCTGGACCGGGCTCGGGAGTAGGCTCACCTGCCATGGGCTACCCCTGGCAAGAGGACGCGGATCTCCCCGAGGCGGAGGGCGGCCCCCCGAAGCCCAATCCCATCGAGCACGGCATCGTGCTCGCCGCCAACGCCGTGTGGGCGGTGGTCGGGCTGATGCTTTGGCTACCGCAGATCGCCCGGGTGCTGCTCGTCGCCGCGGTGCGGGTGGTGCACTCGGCGCTCACGCGCCAGCCGGTCGAAACGGTGCGCGGCCCCATCCGGCGGGCTAGCCGCTTCTACGTCGACGGTTTCCTGAAGCCGGGCCGGACCTGGAACCCGGGCGTCTTCAGCGCTCGCGACCTGGCGCTGCCCCGCCTGCTGGGCGAGGCCGCCTGGGCCGGCGTCTTCTACCTCTTCCTGCTGCGCGTCTTCGACCCGATCGGCTTCGGCGCTGTCTGGTCGCGACTCACCGAGTGGGCGGCACGAGCGGCGCTGGCGCTCCGCGATCTCGGCGCCCGCGCCCTCAACCTGCTCCCCGCCGCCCTCAGCGGCCTGCGCGAGCTGCCCAACGCCCTGCGGCTCACCCTGGTGGGGTTCGTGCTCCTCGCCCTGCTCGGCGGATTCCTGCTCGGCCGCGGGCGGCGGCGCCAGCGCTGAGGCTCCGACAGCAGTCAGCGCGCGCCGCCCGCGAGCCGCTCGACTTCCGCGAACCAGCCGGTGCGCAGTTGCAGCAGCCGTTGTTCGGCGGCCCCCGGGACGCGCTCCGTGCCGAAGAAGGAGCCGTCCGGCCCGACCGAGAACTCGCGCGTCGAGTCCCAGTCGAAGAGGTGCTCCTCCGGGCCGAACTCGAGGCCCGGGCCTTGCGGCCTGACGGAGACGGCGTAGAAGGCGTGGTCCCGCCGGTAGAAGAGCTCGCGCCCGTCGCGAGACCAGACCGGGTAGCGTCCGCCGGAGGCCGTGACCGCGAGGCGCGGTCCGCCGGTGGAGGGCGGCATGGCGTAGATCTGGAAGTCGCCCGAGGCGTCCGAGTCGAACGCGACCCAGCGGCCGTCCGGTGAGATGTCCGCGGCCGCCACGCCCCCGCCCTCGCTCCAGATGACCTCCGGGGCGGAGCCGGGGCGGATGCGCCCGAAGAGGGTGTCGGCCTCGCCAGGGCGGCCCGCCGCCCAAAACACCAGCGCGCCGTCCGGCGTCCAGCCCGCGGCGAACTGCTCCCGCCCCGCCTGCGGCTCGACGAGGATCTCCGGCGCGCCCGCGCCGTCGACGCTCTGCACGAAGATGGCGTAGAAGGGCTGGCCCGGGGAGACGCCCGAGAACGCCACCCGCTGCCCGTCCGGAGTCCAGGCGGTGCGGTAGCCCGACGTGTTCTGGTCGCCCGGAAGCTTCGCGCGCGTGCCGCGCGCCAGGTCGAAGACCCATCGCGGACCGCCCCAGGTGGTCGCTAGGAGCCGCGCGCCGTCCGGCGAGACGGCGGCGCCGCGGAGGAAGAGGTCGGGCGCGAAGGGCAGCGGGGTCGCTTCCCCCGAGCGCTCCTTGCGCACCAGGCGCAGCGGCTCGCGGCGGCTGAACGGGAGGTAGCCGGTGGCGAAGACGAGCGTGCCGTCGCGCGAGAAGGCGAAGGCGGGAACGTCGCCGCGCCCGAGCGCGATCTCCGGCATCAGGGCGACCGGTGCCCCGAGCACCTTCAGGGTGCGGGGATCGAAGGGCACTGCCATGAGGGAGGCGTCGTCCCCGGCGTAGACCAGGTGCCCCGTCGGCAGATAGCGCGCGGCGGAACCCGCCAGCCCCAGCGAGACCAACTCGCGGCGCTCGAGGTCGGCGGCGACGAGCTGGCCGATTCCGCTCGCCCACCAGTCGGTCAGCACGACGTGCCGGCCGCCCGGCAGCAACTCGGGCCAGGCAGCGTCCGCCTCCAGCTCCTCGCGACCTACCTGGAAGCCCGCCGCCACCGAGGTCGGCTTGCCGCCGCTCGCCGAGACTTTCGAGAGGCCGGCGGGCGGGCCGTCCACGAAGAGGATCTCGTCGTTGGCCGACCAGGTCGCGCCAAAGAAATCACCGAGGTCGCAGATCTTCTGGGTGAGGCCGGTCTCGAGGGAGTACTTGCGCAGCTCCGGGGGGCTCGCGGCGATCAGGGACACGCCAACGGCGAAGCCCACCCAGCGCCCGTCGGGAGAGAAGAAGGGCCCTTCCGCCGTCTCGCTGCCGGGCACGAGGACGGACTCTGCCTCCTCGATCCGGCGCACGTAGAGGCGCTGAGCCCCGGTCTCCCGCCGCGCCAGGAAGGCGAGCGTTCGCCCGTCGGGAGACATGGCGAGGACGGGTGGGCCGACGCCGTCGAGGGAAAGGCCCTCCGGGAGCGGGATCGCGGCGCGGATGGACGGCGCGGGGCCCGGAGTCGGGGAAGAGGGCCAGAAGAGGGCCGCTCCGAGGGCGGCCGAGAGAGCGAACCCGGCGAGCGCGAGCCGCGCGAAGAGGCGCTCACGACTCGCCGCCTGCCCGGCCGCGGCAGCGCCGGCGACGGTGGAGGGCGCGAGCGATGCGCCCTCTCCGGTGCCGGCTGCCAGATCCTCGAGCACCACGCGCGCGTCGCCAATGGCCTGCAGTCGGTGCCGGGGGTCGCGAACCAGGCAGCGGCGGAGGAGCTCGTGGAGGGCCCACGGGGTGGAGGCCGGGAGCGCCGTGAAATCGGGCTCCGCGGTGAGCACCTTCGCCAGGGTGTCGGGTGCGTCCTCTCCCGCGAAGAGCCGCTTCCCGGTCAAGCATTCCCACAGGACGACACCGAAAGCCCAGATGTCGGCACGCCGGTCGAGCGGCTTGCCCTTGGCCTGCTCCGGCGCCATGTAGGCTGCCGTGCCCAGGATCACGCCCGCCACCGTCGCGCCGTAGGTGATGGTCGGCGAGTGCGCGAGCGCCGAGGCCGACATCGCGGAGGCCTCGACGTCGAGCGCCTTGGCGAGCCCGAAATCGAGCACCTTGACCTTGCCCTCCGCACCGAGCTTCACGTTCGCCGGCTTCAGGTCGCGGTGGACGAGCCCTTTCTCGTGCGCCGCCTCGAGCGCCGTGGCGATCTCCAAGCCCACCTGGACCGCCTCCTCGAGCGGCAGCGGCCCGCGCTCCAGCCGCTCGGCGAGCGTCGGTCCCTCGACCAGCTCCATCACCAGCGCCCGCCTGCCGCCGCTCTCCTCGAGCCCGTAGAGCGCGGCGATGTTGGGATGGTTG
>CAYXXN010000051.1:4480-16660 GCA_964469055.1 uncultured Thermoanaerobaculia bacterium | reverse complement strand
CTTCGCCCTACACCGCGGGCGCGATCGAACACCTCGAAGGGGCCGTCTCGCATGTGGGAGCCGCCGAAACGGCGTTCGCCCATCGGCAGGTCCCCTACAACTTCTCCATCTGGGCGAACTGGACCGACCCGGCTGACTCGGCCGAGAACATCGCGTGGACACGCGAGTTCTGGGACGCCATGCGGCCGTTCATGGCCCCCGGCGCGTATGTCAATTACCTCGAAGATGAGGGAGACCCCCGCGCCCGCGAGGCCTACGGACCGAACTACGGTCGGCTCGTCGCCCTGAAGGACAAGTACGATCCGACCAACTTCTTCCGCATGAACCACAACGTCAGGCCGAGCCGGATGGGCACGGGGACGGCGGGTGCATTCGTCCCGTAGGGAGTTCAGTGCACGCTCTGATTGCCGCCGACAACGAGCGCAACCGCCCGCCGGCCCTCCGCAGCGAGAGCGCCTGCTAGCGCTAGACGCCGTGGGCCGGACAAGGCGCGTTTCCACGGTCCCGTCGCAGCCTCCGCAGCCCCTGGGCCCTTCCCTGGCCTGATCCCGCGGGGTCCCCGCCGCTCCTTGGTCGCGGTGGCCGAAAACCCCGTGGAGACCACGACTTCGAGGAATCCCGCGGCCTTGCCCTTCCTGCTCCAACTCGGACGCGAAAAGCACTTCGCGTCCGGCAGGCCCCGCACAGGGCTGCGGCCAGCCGGAGCAGTGACCGAGCCGCGAGGGATTGACGATGAGGGTCACCCTAGGTATCTTGTTAGTATGAAATCGAATGTCAAGTCCAGCATCACGCTGCCGCCGGACGAGCTCGCGCTGGTCGTTTCACTGCAGAAGAAACTCAAGGCGAAGAGCAAGGTCGAGGTCGTGCGGCGCGGGCTGCGCCTCCTGCGGGACGTGACCGAGCGGGAGAGCCTGCGCGAGGCCTACCGCCGGGCCGCGGTGGCCACGCGTGCCGCCAGCGCAGCAGATCTCGAGGAGCTCGACGCGCTGGCCGGTGAAGGTCTCGACAAGTGGTGAGGGTCCGCCGCGGCGTTCTCTACCTGGCGAACCTCGACCCGCGCCTGGGCAGCGAGCCCGGCAAGATCCAACCGGTGCTGGTGATCCAGACGGACCTGCTGAACGAGACGGGTCACCCATCGACATGGGCGCTACCGTGCACCGCGCGGCTCACCGGAGACAGTCTCCTGCGGGTCGCGCTGCCGCGCGGGATCGCCGGCAACCGTCAGGAGTGCGAGGTAATGATCGACCAGAGCCGAGCCATCGACAACCGGCGCTTTATCAAGGCCCTCCGCGCCCTGCCGCCGACCCTGCTCCGCGAGGTCGCCGAGAGGCTCCGACACCTGGGCGAACTCTAGCCGGCGCTGGAGGGATTGGTGGAGCCGAAGGGAATCGAACCCTCGACCTCTTGAATGCCATTCAAGCGCTCTCCCAACTGAGCTACGGCCCCACCGTTGGGAGCGCGGGAGTGTAGCATCGCCGGACGTTCGAGCGGCGTTGGCGGCGTGCCCGGGAGTGGCGCGGCGGCTAGCGTGCTTCCTGGGTCCGCGAGTCTCCTTGATGTGTTAGCATCCGATGCATGCGCACCACGCTGAACGTCGCGGACGATGTCCTCCATGCCGTCAAGGAGCGCGCGCGACGGGAGCGGCGGAGTGCCGGTGAGGTGTTGTCGGACCTCGCCCGCGAGGCGCTGACCGGCGGGCCTCGCGGCAGCGAGATCGCCGACGGCGCGGGTCGCTATGGCTTCGACCCGTTCCCGCGTCGCGGGCCGGCGGTCTCCAACGCCCTCATCGACGAGTTGCGCGAAGACGAGCGGGAGTGATGCGGGCACTGCTCGACATCAACGTGCTCCTGGCCCTGCTCGACGCCGATCACGTGGACCACGGGCGGGCCCGGGCCTGGCTCGAGGCGGAGATCCGCCATGGCTGGGCCTCCTGCGCCATCACCCAGAACGGCTTCGTTCGCGTCATCAGCCAGCCCCGCTACCCGAGCCCGGTGCCGCCCGCTCAAGCCATGGCGCGGCTGTCCCGCGCCACGCGCGGTAAGCACCACGCCTTCTGGGCCTGCGAGGTGAGCCTCCTCGACGAGCGGATCGTGGATCGCACTCGCATCCACGGGCCGCGTCAGGTCACCGATGCCTATCTTCTAGCCCTGGCCGTCGCGAACCGCGGCCGCTTCGTGACCTTCGACGACACCGTGCCCACGGCCGCCGTCGCCGCGGCCCGCGCGCCACACCTCGTGGTTCTCTGATGCCGCGTTGGGAAGTAGCATCCTCCCCGTGAACCTCGACGCCCTGCCATTGCGCGACGCCCTGTTCGACTTGCACCTGTTCGACATCGGCGGCACGCCGGTCACGGTCTCGACGTTGGTCGTCTTACTGCTCGTCGTCTGCACGGCGTTCGGGATCTCGTGGCTGCTGCGGCGCGGCTTGCGGCGGGTATTCGCGCGCCGCGGGGTGGCCGATCCCGGCACAGGGGCTGCCGTCGGCCGCCTCATCCACTACACGATCATGGGGCTGGGCATCGGCATCGGTCTCAACACGGCGGGCGTCAACCTCTCCGCCCTGTTCGCTGCCGGTGCGCTCTTCGCCGTCGCCCTGGGCTTCGCCATGCAGAACCTGGGGGAGAACCTCGCTGCCGGCATCACGCTCTTGATCGAGCGGTCGATCACGACGGGAGACATCCTCGAGATCGACGGCCAGGTCGTGCGGGTCGGGCGCATCGGTGTGCGGGCGACGATCGGCACCACCCTGGATGACAAGGACGTCATCATCCCCAACTCCGAGCTGGTCAAGAACCGAGTGATCAACTACACGCTGAGCGACGAGCTGCTGCGCGTGCGGGTCGCCGTCGGGATCGATCCCACCGCCGACATGCACCGCGTGCGCGAGGTGCTGGAGGCGACGGCAGCGGGGCTCGAGTGGCGCTCGCGCAAGGCCGAGCCCGTCGTGTTGTTCACCGACTTCGGGCCGACCGGGCCGGTGTGGGAGGCCTCGGTCTTCATCGAAGACCCGTGGCGGGTGCGCTCCTACGGCTCCCAGTTGCGCGAGGCGATGTGGTGGGCGCTCGAGGACGCCGGCATCGCCCTCGCCGGTCCGCTGCCGTTGGTCGTCGCGAGCCCGAAGCCCGCGAGCACCGCCTAGGGAGCCGGGGCGCAGGACGGGTCGTGCGCCTCACTTCCTCGCTCCTGCTCGTCGCGCTGGGTCTGGCTGGCGCCGGGGGTCTCGCTTGCGTCGGCCCCGCTTCGCCGCCGGCGCGGCCGCGCTGGGCCGTCATGGGAGTCGACGGCGCCGAGTGGGAGGTCATCGAGGCGCTGTGGGTGGAAGGCAAGCTGCCGCACCTGCGGGCCCTCGCCGAGCGCGGCACGCGCAGCGGCCTCGCCACCGACTACGGCATCTCGCCGGTCATCTGGACGACGATCGCCACCGGGGTCCGCCCCGAGGTCCACGGCATCACCGAGTTCGTCGTGCCCACGGCGGGAGGCGACGTGCCGGTCTCCTCGCGGCTGCGGAGGGCGCCGGCCCTCTGGAACATGCTGGACGCGGCCGGCCGGCGAACGGCGGTCGTCGGCTGGTGGGCGAGCTGGCCGGCGGAGCCGATCGCCGGGGTCGTCGTCTCCGACCGCGCCGGGCTCGGGGTGGCGGACGAGGTCTCGCCCATCGACTTCGGACCCACTTGGAGCGCCTGGCGCTCCGAGGCCCTCGCCACCGATGCCGCCTTCCCCGCCCCGGTGCGCGAGCGCGACGCGCCGCTGGCGCTCGCCGCCGAGCGCCTGGCGGCGGGCGACTTCGACCTCGTCCTCGCCTACCTGCGCGGCGTCGACCTCGTCAGCCATCGCCGGTGGCGAGCCTGGCGACCGGAGCTCTTCCCGCCGGCGCCGGAGGCCGAGGTCGAGCAGGGCCGGGCCGAGCTCGTCGCCGTCTACGAGGCGACCGACGCCGCCATCGGGCGGCTCGTCGCGGCCGCCGGGGCCGAGCGCAACGTGCTCGTCGTCTCCGACCACGGCTTCCACGCCCAGCGGCCGGAGAAGGTCGGCGTGCAGCTCGACCTCGACCGCGTCCTCGAGCGCCTGGGGTATCAGCGGCGCGGCGGCGACGGCATCGACTGGTCCGGCACCGACCTCTATACCTACGGCGCGCAGCATTTTCGGCCGCTGCGCAAGGTGCGCTTCGCCCTGGCCGGCCGGGAGCCAGGCGGCCGAGTAGGGTCGGCGGCGCGCGCCGAGCTGCGACGCCGCTTCGAGGTCGACCTCGCCGGCGTGACCTACGGCAACGGCACCTCGGCCTTCGGCGTGCGCGACGCCACGGCGGAGGAGGCGGCGGAGGGCGCCGACTTCATGGTCGTCGTCTCGCTGCGCGCTCCGACGCCGGAGCTGCGCCGCGGGGACGAGGTGTGGAGCGACATCGTCGGCGGCATCTCGCGCATCTCCGGCACCCATGGCCCGCACACGGCGGGGATCTTCATCGCCGCCGGGCCGGACGTCGAGCCGGGGGCGTCGCTGGCCGGCATCTCGATCCACGACCTGGCGCCCACCCTTCTCTACGGCCTGGGTCTACCGGTGGCCGAGGACTTCACGGGCCAGGCCCGCCGGGAGCTCTTCACCGAGCGTTTCCGCGCCGCGCATCCGCTCCGCTCCGTCCCCTCCTACGGCACCCGCGAGCCCGGTGAGGCCCCGACTTCCGGGGTCGACGAGGAGCTGATGCGCGAGCTCGAGGCCTTGGGTTACCTCGACTGAGCGCGACCCTCGGCGAGGCGCTAGCAACAACCCGCCGCCGCGACGCCTCTATAGATTAGGAGCCATGGAGGCCTGGCGCCGAGCGGGTTGGAACGAGCGGCGGGCGGCTGCCCACCTGCTCGACCGGCTGACTTTCGGGCCGCGGCCGGGGGAGGTGGAGCGCGTCGTGGCGGCGGGGCTCGACGCCTGGGTGGAGACGCAGCTCGGGCGCCGCGCGCCGGAAGACGATCTCGGCCCCCGCCTCGCCGGCCTGCGCGCCCTCGACCTCGCGGTCGAGGAGTATCCGCGGCGCTTCCCACCGCTCGGCTCTGTCGTCCAGGAGGCGATGGACGCCGGGGTCTTCCCGCGCGACCTCGACCGCGCGGCCCTCGACGACCCGGTGCGACGCGAGGCGCTGCGCGCGGAGCTGCTCGCCTTCGCTCGGGCGCGCGGCTACCGCTCGCAGCGCGAGCTCACCGCCGAGCTCACCGCGCAGAAGACGCTGCGCGCCGTCTACGCCGAGAACCAGCTCGCCGAGGTCCTGACCGACTTCTGGTTCAACCACTTCAACGTGGCGGCGACCGACACGCTGGCGCGGCCCTACCTCCTGGCCTACGAGCGCGACGCCATCCGCCCCCACGTGCTGGGCGACTTCCGCGCCCTGCTCGGCGCCACGGCCAGGCACCCGGCGATGCTCTTCTACCTCGACAACGCGCAGTCGACGGCGGGCGAGGGGGACCTGACGACCCTCGACTGGGCGGTGGCGGCGCGCGGCGCCGAGTGGGAGCGCCGCCGGGCGCGGCAGCGCGGGGCCGTGCGTCCGCAGCGCCCGCGGGGCTTGAACGAGAACTACGCCCGCGAGCTCCTCGAGCTCCACACCCTGGGAGTCGACGGTGGCTACTCCCAGGAGGATGTCGTCGAGGTGGCGCGCGCCTTCACCGGCTGGACGACCGTTCCCCCCGGCCTCGACCGCGAGGAGGCGGCGGCGCGGATCCGCCGCGCCCGCGACGCCGATCTCGGGTTCGTCTTCGAGGAGGCCTTCGTCTTCCGCGCCGACGCCCATGACGCGGCGGCCAAGCGGGTCCTGGGCGTCGAGCTGCCGGCCGGTCGCGGGGTGGAGGACGGCGAGCAGGTGCTCGACCTGCTGGCCGGCCATCCCGCGACGGCGGAGCATCTCGCCCAAAAGCTCGCCGTGCGCTTCGTCGACGATGACCCGCCGCCGGCCCTGGTGGCGCGCCTGGCGGCGAGCTTCCGAGCCAGCGGCGGCGACCTCGGCGCGGTGATGCGGACTCTCCTCGCCGCCCCGGAGTTCTGGGACCCGGCGGCCCGTGCCATCAAGATCAAGTCACCCTTCGAGCTCGCCGTCTCGGCGCTGCGCGCCCTCGCGGCCGAGCCCGTCAGCCCGCGCGGCGTCGTCGAGTGGGTCGAGCGCATGGGGCAGCCGCTCTACGCCGCGCCGGCGCCGACCGGGTTCCCGGAGGTGGGCGATGGCTGGGTGAGCGCCGGGGCGCTCTTGAACCGCATGAACTTCGCCCTGGAGCTGGCGGCGGGGCGGATCGAAGGCGTGGCCCTCGAGGTCGCCGCCCTCGTCGAGGGGCCCGAGCCCGAGTCGCGGGCGGCGGCGCTCGCGGCCTACCTGCCGCTGCTGCTGCCGGAGCGCGACCTCGCGGAGACCCGGGCGCTGCTGGCACCGATGGTCGAGGCGCCCGAGCTCGCCGAGCGGGTCGCCGCGGCGGCGCCGTCCGAGGGGGCGGTCGACTGGCTGGCGGCGGAGGACTTGGACGAATGGCTCGGGGTCGGTGACCCGGCCAGCCAGCGGCGCCGGCGTCAGGTACGGCAACCGCCTCCCTCGGCCCTCGAGCAGGTCGTGGGCGTGATCCTGGGCTCGCCCGAGTTCCAGAAGCGCTGAGGCCACCGAAAGAGAGGCGACCACGTGCAGACTCGACGCGGGTTCTTGAAAGGCGGCGGCATCGCGTTGTTCTCGATCGGTGTCACGGCGGGCGGCCCGGCCTTCCTGGCGCGGGCGGCGCTCGCCGCGACCCCGGCCGCCGTGCCCGGCCGGCGGCGGGTGCTGGTGGCGATCTTCCAGCGCGGCGCCATGGACGCCCTGGCTGCCGTCTCCCCGCTCGGCGAGGAGCGCTGGCTCGAAAGGCTGCGGCCCCGGTTGGCGCTCTCGGCGGCGGGGAGCGCCGGCGACGAGCGGCTGCTCGACCTGGGGGTGGGCTGGGGGCTGCACCCGGCGCTGGCGCCTCTCCTGCCGCTGTGGCGCGAGGGCCGCCTCGCCGTCGTCCACGGCGTGGGCTCACCCGACGCCACCCGCTCGCATTTCGACGCCCAGGACTACATGGAGACGGCGACCCCGGGCGTGCGCTCGACCGGCAGCGGCTGGCTCAATCGCGTCTGCGGCGAGCTCGGGCACGAGGCTTCGCCGCTGCGCGCCGTCGCCCTGACCCGCGCCATGCCGCGCTCGCTCTACGGCCCCGAGCCGGCCTTGGCGGTCGCCAACCTCGCCGACCTGGCGCTCCCCGGGGGGCAGGCGGCGGCCGCTCACGGTTTCGAGGCGCTCTACCGGCAGACCTCGGAGGAGCTGCTACGGGGCGCCGCCAGCGAGAGCTTCGAGGCGATGGCGCTGCTCGAGCGGGTGCGGGCGTCCGGCCTCGAGCGGTCGGCCGCCGACTATCCACCGACGCCGCTCGGCCGGAGTCTGCGCCAGATCGCGCTCTTGATCAGGGCCGGGGTGGGTCTGGAGGTCGCCTTCGCGGAGACGGGTGGCTGGGACACCCACGTGCTGCAGGGGAGCGCCGCCGGCAGCTTCGCCCAGCGCTCCGGCGAGCTGGCGCGCGGCATCGCCGCTTTCTGGCAAGACTTGGGGCCGCATCGCGACGACGTGACCCTCCTCACCATGACCGAGTTCGGGCGCACGGTGGCCGAGAACGGCTCCGGCGGCACCGACCACGGCCACGCCTCGTGCCTGTTCGTCGTCGGGCCCGCCGTGGACGGAGGGAAGGTGCACGGCACGCTCGCCAGCCTCGATCCCGACGCCCTCTACGAGGGCCGCGACCTGCCGGTGACGACGGACTTCCGGGCCGTCTTCTCTGAGGTGGCCGGTAAGCACTTGGGAATCACCGACGACCGGGCGCTCTTCCCGGGTTGGAGTGGGGGAAGGATTCCGCTGTTGCGCTCTTGACGCAGGCGCCCGCTCCCTGGCGCCGACGTTCCCCGGGGCCGGCTCGCCCGGTCGGTCCCAGTCGCCGGCGATGGCCTCGGCCATGGCCGTGCCGAGGATGCGGTAGCCGTCCGGACTGAAGTGGCAACAGTTGTCGGTGTACAAGGGCTCGGCGACATGGGCGAAGACCTGCGTCATGTCGAAGAAGGCCACACCGGCGGCGCGCAGGTCGGGCCCGGCCGCGATCATCTTGGGATAGACGCGACCGACCCAGCGCTGCGACGGCGAGCGCTCGTGGACGGCGATCGCCCGCTCGCCATCGCCCATCGGTTTCGAGTTCGCGAGGTACTGGTTCGGTTGCAGGAAATGGAAGTAGCGGGCGCCGTTGGCTCGCGCCAGTCGCGAGAGCTGCAGGCTGCTCTCTCGCCACACGGCGACGACCTCTGCGACGAGCTGCTCGCGTCCGCCCGCCGGGAGCGGCGGGGCGATCGCCCAGCTCTGGGTCCCCGGCGCTTCCTCGACGATCGCCCGCTCGAGCGCGGCGATCCTCCCGGCCAGACGGCGGTCCCCGAGCCGCCAGAGGAGACCTGCCGTGGCGCTCCACCGCAGCGGAGGACGATCGAAGGCCCTCGCCCAGCGCGATCGCCGCTCGCGCAGGTAGCGAGTCTCTCCCATCATCGATTGGCGCCGGCGATCCGGAGTGTCCTCGACGCGCAGTCCCCAGAGCCTGGGAAAGAAGGAGGCGACGTGGCGCGGCACGTTCTCCGACGGCCCCAGCGTCGCCTCGTTGAAGCCGTCGAGATTGACGACGAGGTCGAAGCGGAAGCCGAGCGAGAGGAGATAGGTGACGGCCAGGAGCTGCTGCGGCTGCTTGAAGCCCCCCATCGCGACGCTGCCGACGTGGACCCGCTTGCCCGCCGCGCCGGGCAGCGTCGCGAGCCGGTCGAGGAGGGCCGCGGCGCCGCCGAGCTCCTCGAAGGCCTGGGCCACCGATCCGCCGCAGACGAGGACGACGAAGTCCTCCGCCCCCGCCGGATGCGGAATCGGGCTGCGGTCGAAGTGGAAGCCCAAGGCGCGGAGGGGATCGTGCGCCGCGTGCACATCGCCGGGCGGCACCTCGCGCACGAAGCCGACGTAGGGGTGGAGAACCTCGCGCAGACCCCCGAGCGTCCACGGCATCCGGTAGGGGGGCTCGGCGGGCGCCGCCTCCGCTTCCTCGCCGACTTGCTCCTCGACCCCGACGGCGAGCCGCTCGGCGGAGAGCGACGACGGCATCCTCCAGCGATCCTCGACGATCCTCAGGCCGACGAGGCTCGCGATCTCGAGGGCGGCCGCGACCCAGGTGAGCCAGGCGAGCCAGAGGGCCGTTCGCCGCATGGATCCCGGCTTGGAAGCGTACAATGGCCCGACTCGCGCGCCGGACTCGAGCCCGAGTGACCTCACCGAGCGCCTCCCGTACCAGACTCGTGATGCCTGCTCGACGAGGTCGAGGAGTCCGCTCGGGTCGCCCGCTAGCAGCCCTCTGGCTGGTTCTCGCGGCCGCTCCGGCCGCGCCGCTCCCGAGCTCGGCGGCGCCGGAGCGGTTCCGCATCCTGGCCCCGCAGGCGGGGGTCTACCGCGTCACCTTCGAGTCGCTGGCCGCTGCCGGCCTGGCCGGCGAGCCCGTGGTCAGCGCGGCACTCGCCTTGAGCTCGGCCGGCCGGCCGGTCCCCATGGCGGTCGAGGACGGCGGCGACGGACGCTTCGGCCCTGGCGACCACCTCGAGTTCGTGGCGGCGTTGCTTCACGGCGACAGCTCCTACTACCACGAGATCGCCAGGGCCAACGTCTATTGGCTGGCGCTGGGAGAGGGCGGACCGCGCATCGCGGAGGTCTCGGCCTCGACCCCGCAGGGGCCCGTCGCGACTCTGACGCGCCGGGTCCACCTCGAAGAGGACCGGGTGATGATTCGCATCTCGGGCCGCGATCAGCCCGAGGCTACGGAGCCCGAGCTGTGGTTCTGGTCGAAGCTGACCCACCTCGGGGAGCCGCTGCGGTTGGCCCTCGACCTCACCGACCTCGACACCGGTGGAATCGGCCGGCTCGAGCTCGCTGCCTCGTTTCGGGGGCTCTCGGACCAGTTGCGGCCGAGCCCGGCTGCCGAGGACGACCTGCCGGCCGACCACACGGTCGCCGTCGCGCTCGATGGCCATGACCTGGGCAAGGCGACGTGGAACGGCCGCCGGGTCGGCGGCTTCACCGCTCGGCGCCTGCCCACGGCAGCATGGACGCAGGGGCCGGCCGAGCTCGTGCTCCAGATCCCCCGCCGGGCCGGCGCCGCGTCCGACCAGCCGATCATCGACGTGGTGATGCTCAACTGGATCGAGCTCTCGTACCCGCACGATGGCAAGGTACGTCCCGGTCAGGTGGAGCTCCGCGTCGACGCGGGCGCTGCCGCGGCGATCGCGCTGTCGGCACCGGCTGGCGCCGCGCCCACCGTCTACAGCGACCAAGGCAGCAGGGTGCGGCTGGGAGGCTCGACGGCGGGCTCGGCGGAGCTGCGCCTGCCGCGCGGCGCGGTGTCCGAGTCCTTCTGGCTGGTCGAGGGCCCGCTGCTCGAGCCCCTCGCCGTCGAGCGCGACGAGCTCTCCGACTGGGCCTCCAGCGACCATCAGGCGGACTACCTGATGATCGCCCACGCTCGCCTTCTCGCGGAGACGCAGCGGCTGGCCGCCTTCCACCGCGGCCGCGGCCTGACGGTTGCCGTTGCCGATATCCAGGACATCTATGACGAGTTCAATCACGGGGTGCCGCACCCCCGCGCCTTGCGCGATTTCATCTCCCACGCCCGGCACGATTGGCGCTCCCCCGCGCCGCGCTTCGTACTCTTGGTCGGGGACGCAAGCTGGGACACCCACAACGCGATCGCCGACGATGCGCTCTACGCCGACTGGGCGGACCGTCAGCTCCTGACGCCAGGCCAGGGGTTTCGCGCCCGCGAGATGACCCCTTATGCAGAGGGAGTGGCCTGGAACGACCGCAATCTGGTCCCTGCCGTCGCCTACCGGTCGAGCGACGGCCAGGCAGCCGCCGACGACTGGTACGTGGCCGAGGACCTCGGCAACCTCGAGCCCGCCATCGCCATCGGGCGTCTGCCGGTGACCGAGCCCGCGGAGCTGGCGGCGATCATCGACAAGACGATCGCCTCGACGAGCGCCCCCGTGGGTCCCTGGCGGCGCCGAGTGCTGTGGATCACCAACGAAGACGCCACGATGCAGCAGTTGACTGACGGCGCGGTCACCCAGCTCGCCGCCCGCGGCTTCGTACCGACGAGGGTCTATCCACGGCCTGAGGAGATCTCCAACGCCGGTCACCAGCAAACGATCCTAGACTCCTTCGCGGCGGGTCAGGCACTCGTCCAGTTCACCGGCCACGGGGGCCGCTTCATCTGGCGCACCGGCCCGCCGGACCCGTTCAAGAACCACGACCTCTTCACTCTGGAGCACCTCGACGCTCTCGCCGCCTCGGATCGGCTGCCGGTGGTGGTGAGCCTCTCTTGCCATACGGCTCCGTTCGATCACCCGAGCGCCGACTCGATCGGAGAGAAGTTCCTGCGGCTTAGCCATCGCGGGGCGCTCGCCGTCATCGCCGCCTCGTGGCGGACCCTCCCCTTCGTCTCGCTCGTGGAGGGCCTCGCCACCGGACTCGCCCGCCCCGGCACCCTCGGCGAGGCACTGGTACGGGCCAAGCGGTCGATCGCCTCGCCCGACGTGACGGCGATGTACAACCTGCTCGGCGACCCGGCGCTGCCCACGCCGGTGCCGCAACGTGAGGTCGCGCTCGACCTCCTGCCGGCGGCGGGGGGCGAGGTCCTGTTGTCGGCTCGTCTGGGCGCCGAGAGCTTCCACGGCCGGGTGCTGGTGGAGTGGCTCGACGGGCACGCCGCGTCCCTGGCGCACGAGGAGCGCGCCGTCGAGGGCCCGGTCGCGTCGTTCCGCGTGCCCGATCTCGCCGGTGTGCGCTGGGCGAGCGTCTACTTTTGGGACGAAGCGAGCGGCGTAGATGCCCTGGGCGGTCTCGACCTGCTGGACTCCTCGCCGGCGCCGACGGCCTCCCCCTGAACGTGCTGATGACCTCTCCCGGCACCCCGGCCGAGATGCGGCAGTTGGGTGCGCCGCGGTGGCGTGAAATACGGCGGGGAAGCTGCGCCAGCTTCGCGCTGGCAGCACTCGGGGTCGTGGCGGGCCGGGCCGCGGAGAGCCCGTGGTGCCGGCCGGTGGCAGAGATCGCGGCCGCCGTCGAGCGACTCGATCCCGCCGCCGGGGC
>CAYXXN010000051.1:0-4380 GCA_964469055.1 uncultured Thermoanaerobaculia bacterium | reverse complement strand
CGCGCCCTGGAGCTCGCGCCCGACTTCCCCTGGTCGCACCTGGGTGTGGCCACCGCCATGGCGCGCGAGCTGGGGCCGCTGGCGTCGCCGGCCGAGGTGCAGGCAGAGCTCGACGCCTTCCTTGTGCTCTGCCCGTCGCGGATCACGGATCTGCTCCGCACCCCGGGCCTGGTGAGCGATCCGGCGTTCTGGCGCCGGCGGCTACCGGCGATCCGGGAGGCGCTCTTCGCCGACGCCTCGCCGGGCGCGGTACGGCTCTATCCGGTGCTCTGGGGCCTGGAACTGCGCTCGACGACGAGCGCGGCGGGGCGGCCGGCCCTCGAGCAGGTCCGCCGCGATCTCGCCGCCCTCGAGGCGCGCGGCGAGACCTGGGACGCCGCGTGGTGGCAGGCCCTCGGCAGCGGCTTCGCCCTGGTGGGCGACGCCACGGGAGCCGAGCGAGCACGCCGCGGGCTGGCGGCCGTGGCCCCGTGCAGTCGCGAGGTGGTGACCGACGAGCTGGGGCGCTGGCAGATCGAGGGCGACGCCCTCGAGCGTCATCGCGCGGTCTACCACGAGAGCGACCGTTGGCTCGCCACCTGCCCGGACGAGTTCCGCTTCGCGGTGGCCCGCTTCAACGCCGCCCGCTCCCTCCCCGAGCTGCCGGACGAGACCCTGCTCGTCGAAGCCGATCGCTACCTCGCCGCCTGGGACGCTCGTCAGGCCGAGGTCGACCTCGTGCCGTCGCCCTACTTCCAGGTCGCCGAGACGTTCTTCCGGCGAGGCCTGGCTCCCCGGCGGATTCCGGCCCTCTTGGCGTGGGAGACCGAGGTCGCGGGACGCGAGCGGCCCCTCGCCGAAGAGCCGGAGCTCCGCTTCCTGCAGCAGCTCTCGGCTCTGCTGCACGAGCTCGACGTCGCCGCGCTCGCCGTCCGCGCCCACCTGCGGCTTGGCGAGCCCGTTGCGGCGCGGCAGGCGCTCGGGCGCTACGAGGAGATCCTCGAGCGGCTGCGCGGCTTCGCCGCCTCGAGGCGGCTGGAAGTGGCCTCGGCCGAGGCGCGGAGCTGGCGGCTCGCCGGCGCCGTGGCGGAGGCGGAGGGTCGCAGTGCCGACGCCTTCATCGCCTACCGCCGGGCGCTGCTGCTCGACCCGGAGGGCGAGACGAGGGAGGAGACCGTGGCGCGGATCGAGGCCCTGTGGCGGGCGGTCGACGGCACGGCGGAGGGCTCGACAGCGCTCGCGGCGCTCACCGCGGCCAAGGAGACCGCCGCCACCGGCTGGAGCGAGGTCGACGAGGAGCTCGCCGACTTCGCCCTCGTCGACCTGGCTGGCCGCCCTTGGACTCGCGCCGACCTCGCCGGCAAGACCGTGCTGATCAACTGGTGGGCGACCTGGTGCGCTCCCTGCGCCGGCGAGCTGCCGCTGGTGGCGGCGCTGGCGCGGCGGGTGGCGGCGGATCCGGACCTCGCGGTCGTCACCTTCAACGTCGACTTCGACGCCGGCCTGATCGAGCCCTACCTCGAGGAGCGTGGCCTCGAGCTTCCCGTCCTCCGCGCCGCCTCGGCCTTCGCCGACCTGGGCGCCCTCTCGCTCCCCCAGAGCTGGATCGTCGACCGCACGGGCCGCCTGCGGCGCAGGCAGGTCGGCTTCGACGCCGACCGGGCCGCGACCTGGGTCGAGCAGGCGCTGGCGGAGATGGCGGCGGTGGTGGGCGGCGGCTAGCCGTATTGCTTTGCTTTTTCGGCGCCTGCTGCTACGCTCCGCGGCCGTACCCCACAGCCCAAGCCAGGAGGGAGTCCCATGCAGCCCAAGTGTTTCAGCGTCCTCGTCGCGCTCGCGTTCGTCCTCGTCGCTGCGCCGCTCGTCGCCCAGAAGGGAGGCGGTGAGTCGCACTGCACCGGCCTCGCCAACACCGACATCGGTCCGCTGTTCAGCGGGCAGCCGAACGGCACCTTCGTGACCGCGGCCGCGAACTGCAGCGTCCCCGACTGCCACCAGTTCTGGAATGTCACCTGCGCCGGCGGTGAGGGCATGCTCGCCACCTTCTGTCAGGGCGGCGGCAGCGCGACCTGGGACACCGCGCTACAGGCCTTCAACCCGAGCGCCGTCCCGATCGCCTGCAACGACGACTTCTGCGCGCTCCAGTCGCAGATCGCCTTCGTTGCCAACGCGGGGGCCGGTACCTACCAGGTGCGGGTGGACAGTTTCGGCGACGTGGCCGCCGGCGCCTATACGGTGGCCTTCAGCGCCCCCGGCACCTGCGACATCGAGGGCGCCATCCCCGTCCAGCTGCAGAGCATCGGCGTCGAGTAAGCCCCCCGCTCCGCCGGGGAGCCGCCCACGGATCACCGAGCGGCCGGCCGCAGCGCCGGCCGCTTTTCCGTGCCGACCGCCGGAAAGCGACTGCCACCGCACGTGATACGGTCGGGACCATGGACGGACTCGACCGCACGATCGAGCGGGCTTGCTCAGGGGACCGGAACGCCGCGGAGCAGTTGCGCCGCATCTTCCACCGCGGTAGGTCCCTCGGTACCGATGACCTGCGGGTGCGGCAGTACGTCGCCAGAGCGCTGGCGGCAACCGTGGACGGCACCGACCCCGCCGCCGCACTCCAGACCCACCCACGCCCCGGCCAGGACAACGGCCCGTTGCACATCGGCGCAGAGCGACTGCGGGAAGACCTCCTCGCCGAGGCCGTCGTTTCCTGGGTCGAGGACGAGGGGGCGAGCCTCACCGATGCCCTGCAGTGGACGGCGGAGGCCTGGAGCCTAGCCGACGCTGGGTCCGTCCGCGCCGCCGTCGAGCGGCACCGCCCCGACCTGCTCGCCTAGTCCCTTCCTCGCAGGGCGCGAGAACTCACGGTTGCAGGCGGTGGACGCAGGTGTCGTCCAACGCCTTGGCACCCTGCACGCCGGCGAGCGTGCCGAGGCGGCCCTCGACGTAGGCGCCGTCCGCGCAGCGCAGACCGAACTCCCGGTTCGTGTGGGCCGGGTCGGTCGTATTGGGGTCGCCCAGCAAGCCACCGCCGGCCTGGCCCAGCCGACCCGTCTCGGTGCCCAGATCGAGTCCGGAATTCTGGAGGACGGCGATGGCGCTGCCGGCGTTTCCGTCGAGGTGGTTACCCGAGACTGAGGCGTGCGAGACACCCCGCACATGTATGCCGTCGCCGCCGTTGCCGCGGATCGTGTTGCCCGCGAGGCGAGCGCTGGAGGAACGTGCGATGACCACGCCGTGGCCGCCGTTGTCCGCGATGAGATTGGGCCCGGTGGTCGCGTTCGCCACGTCGAGCAGCCCGATGCGTGCCGCCGCTCCTTCGTGCACCACGATGCCCGACTGCGGGTTGCTGCGAATCGTGTTGTTCACGATCCGGGCGTAGCCGTGTTGCCCGACGTTGATCCCGTCGCCGGAGCCCGGCTGGCCGCCGGAGCCGGTCTGCTCGATGATGTTGCCGTCGATGACGGCGGTGGCGCCGCGCAAAACGTTGATGCCGTTGCGACCGCCCCGCACGGTGAAGCCGCGGATCACGATCTCCTGCCCGAGGAGCGTGAACGGAGCCCGTTCCGGATCGGGACCGAGCACGGTCGCCTTGCCTTGGCCGTCGATCGTGATCCGGTGCACTTCGGGACCGATGAAGACGCTCTCCCGGCAGGTGCCACTGACGACCAGGGTGTCGCCGGCCGCGAGCCGGGCCACCGCCTCGGTGACGACGCCGCCGACGTCGCAGTCCAGGGCGACCGTCGCCGCGGCCCAGGACTTGCCGAGCGCAAACAGGCTGACGAGGGCGACGACGAGAGGCAAAAGGGTCCTGGATCTGGCAATCACCGAGACTCCCTGCGGAAGAGATCCGCTGTACCATCTGACAACTTGGCGGAAGCGCATGGGAATCGAACCCACCCCGGACGCGGCTGCCCGCGCCCGACGACGGTTTTGAAGACCGCGAGAGGCACCAGCCCCCGAGCGCTTCCGCGATAGGGATTGTAGCCGCGGCTATATCGGGGCCGCCGCCAGGTCGGGCTCGGTGGGCTCCGGCTCGGGTTCTTCGGCGGCGCCGGTCGCCTCGCGGGTGCGCGCCACCAGGGTGTAGATCGACGGCACGACGAAGAGGGTGAAGACCGAGCCGATGATCATCCCGGTGACGAGCATGATGCCGATCGAGTTGCGCGCGCCGGCGCCCGGACCGCTGGCGAAGACCAGGGGGAGGTGGCCCATGACGGTCGCGGCGGTGGTCATCAGGATGGGGCGCAGCCGCGTGCCGGCGGCCTCGATCACCGCCTGGAGCTTCTCCCGTCCCGCCTCCTGCAGGTGGTTGGCGAACTGGACGATCAGGATGCCGTTCTTCGACACCAGCCCGACCAGCGTGATCAGGCCCACCTGGCTGTAGATGTTGAGCGTCGTCAACCC
>CAYXXN010000050.1:0-17124 GCA_964469055.1 uncultured Thermoanaerobaculia bacterium | reverse complement strand
GGCGAGGCGTGTGAGCTGATCGCACACCCGGTTGACCGACTCGTAGTCGCGGCTGCGGCGCAGGGCGCCGCGCAGGTCGCGCAATTGCTGCTCGGGCCGGGGCGCAGGCGGTGCGGGGGCCGGCTCCGGAGCGGAGGCAGCCGCGTCCTCCGCCGGGTCCGCTGCTTCGACGGCGTCCCCGGCCGAGGTAGCGGCGGCGACCAACGCTGCGGCCTGTGACTGCTGCTCGCGGGCGCGCGTGATCTCACGGCTGAGTTTGCGCACCGGCCGCGAGTCCCGCAGCGCGGGTGGCAGGGCGACGGCGAAAGCTTCGGCGGCCGCGAGATCGCCGGTGGCCGCCCAGCAGGCGAGCTGCTCGACGGCCTCCTGGGGCCCGGCCGGCGGTCCCGTGCAGGAAGGCAGGTCGGCGACGGCCGCGGCGCACGCCGCGGCCATGGCCGCGACCGCGCCGCGCAAGCAGCGGCCCACCGCATCCTGTGGGGAGAGCGACTGCGCGCGATCCAGCCACTCGCGGGCGACGAGGACGTTGCGCTCGGCCGCGGCGATGCCGGCCAGCGCCAGCGGCCACTCCGGGTTGTTCGGCTCGGCGGCCGCCAGGGCCTCGAGCTCGTGGCGGCGCTCGGTGGTGGGCAGGGACGCCAGCCGCGCCACGCTCTGGCGGCGCAGGGCCGCGGCGAAGACCGGCACTTCGCCGAGCGTCGTCGCCGGGATCCAGGCCAGGACCCGCTCCTCGAAGGCGAGGCGCAGCGGCTCGGGCAGCGCCGCCGCGCCGTAGGCGCCGAAGCGCCGCTCGAGCTCGATCACCCGACCGAAGCCCTGCTCGAAGGCTGGGCGGTCCCCGCGCTCGGCGTGCACCATGGCGAGTCGCGTCTGACACTCGGCCAGGAGCGGCGGCTCGCCCAGGAACCCGAAGCAAGCGATGCGCAGCTTGCGCGCCGCCTCGACGGCGTCGCCGCGCTCGGCCGCGAGGGCGCCCTCCGCCAGCAGGTTCTCGTAGAACGGGTCGGCGGCGAGCAGACACCGCGCGGCCAGCGCCCCGGCCAAGACGATCGCGGCACGTCGCATGGGCGCCAAAGCTAACACTAGGAGGCGCTCGAGCGCCCTCTAGAGCCCGATCTCGCGGTTCTCGAGGACGGCGCGGGGATTCCGCTCGGTGAGCAGCGTCGCCGCGGCCTCCCCCCAACGACCGCTCACGTAGGAGCGAGCCTCGGTCAGGCCCGGCGGCCGCCACACGGGCCCGTGAGCGTCGCTTGCCAGCACGTGGACGAGGCCTGCGTCGAGCAGCTCATGCGTGGCCCGTTGGGCGAGCCGGCCGAATCGCCCGACGACGCTTGCCGCCGTGACCTGAAGGCGCGCGCCGGAGGCCACCAACCTTGCGGCCCTTTGGGGATTCCCGGCGAGCTGGGGCACGAACTCCGGGTGGGCGACGAGCGGCCGCCAGCCGAGCGCCAACAGCTCGTCGATGACGGGCTCGGGCTCCGGCCCGAGCCCGTAGCGGTCGAACTCGACGAGCAGGAAGCGGGAGCCGGCGAGCGGCAGTAGGCCGGAAGCCGGCAGGCCCTCGACATCCTCCAGCAAGTCGGAGTCGACCCGGATCTCCGCTCCCAGTCGCACTTCGACGGCCGTACCGGCTGCCTCGGCGACGGCGCGACGCAACTCCTCGAGTCGCTCCGGCTCGGTGTTCCACCAGCGCCCGCAGCGCTGGTGCGGGGTCGCCACGAGGACCGTGCAGCCGTCGCTCGCCGCCTGCCGGCACATGGCGGCGGCCTCGGCGAGGTCGGACGGCCCGTCGTCGACGCCGGGCAGTAGGTGGATGTGGAGATCGATCACGGCGCCCCGCGAGGGTCGCCCGCCCGGCGGCGTCGGGCCGCTCGCTCAGGCTGCCGAGTCGGCTTCCGAGGCCTCTGAGTAGCTCTCGTAGTAGTGATAGGAGCGATAGCCGCGACCGCCGGTGGGGCGCTGGCGGTTGAAGACGGCGCCCAGGACCTTCACTTCCGCCATCCGCAGCTGGTCGCGGCAGCCGCGCACCGCCTCGCGGTGGATCTGGTTGGCGCGGAAGCACAGCACGACGCCGTCGGAGAGCGACCCCGGGAGGATGGCATCGCTCACCGCCAGGACCGGCGGGGAGTCGACGATGACGTAATCGAAGCGCTTGCGCACGGCCTCGACGAAGCGCGCCATGCGCTCGGAGGCCAAGAGCTCCGAAGGGTTCGGTGGCAGGGGACCCGACGGGCACACGGCGAGCCCGGCGATCTCGCTCACCGCGACGGTCGTCTCGGCCTCCGCCGAGCCGGTGAGGAAGCTCACCAGCCCCAGGCGATTCGACAGATGGAAGACCCGGTGCACGCGGGGCTTGCGTAGGTCGGCGTCGACCAAGAGAACGCGTTTGCCGAGCTGCGCGAGCACCACGGCCAGGTTGATGGCGGTCGCGGTCTTGCCCTCGCCGGCCTCGGCCGAGGTGACGGTGACCACCTGCAGGCGCTCGGCGCTCGAGAGCAGCAGTGCGGTGCGCAGCGAGCGGTAGGCCTCGGCCACCGCCAAGCGGGGATGGCGCTCCGGCAGCAAATCGATCTCGAGCGGCTGGCCGGGCGACGTGGCCGGCCGCACCCGGCCGGCGCCGTAGCCGTAGCTGCCGCGCCCGTAGCTCGGGCGCGGCGCGTTGACATCCGGGATCACGGCCAGGATGGGCACACCGGCCCCGAGCAGGGTCTGCAGCTCGTCCGGGGTCTTGACCGTGCGGTCGAGGAAGTGGATGCCGAGGACCAGGCCCACGCCGAGCACTAGGCCCACCGCCAGCGCCAGCGACAGATTGTTGCGCAGCGACGGCCGGAAGGGTGCGGTCGGCACCAGGGCGCGGTCGATGGTCCGGACGTTGCTCGACGCCTCGGAGCCGTCGAGGCTCGCCGACACCCCGGCCTCGGAGAGCCGGGCCATCAAGTCGGAGAGCATCTCCTTGCGCGCGTTGACCTCCATTTGGAGGTTGTAGTACTCGACGGCGTCGACGTTGAGCGCCAGCGTCTCGCTCTTGGCCTGCTGCTGCTGCTCGCCCAGGCGCCCGACCAGATTCTGCGCCGCCTGCCACTCGGCGTAGGCCTCCTGCCGCACGGCCTGCGCTTCGCGCCCCGTCGTCTCCTCGAGGAGGCGCCGCTTCTCCTCGATCCTGCTCGTGAGGTCGCCCATGTCCGGGTGCTCGGGCTTGTAGGTCTGGAGCTTGGTCTCGTACTCGGTCTCGAGCTCCAGGAGCTCGCGCTCGAGCGCCGGCACCTGGCTTCCATCCCGGCTCTTGGCGAGCACGGCCGCCGGGGTCGCCTGCAGCTCGCGGTAGCGCTGCTCCTTGGCCAGCACCCCGGATTCCGCCTGGCTCCGGTCTTGGTTGACTCGGGTGAGGCGTTGCAGGACGACGTTGGCGCCGGGGTCGAGGGAGACGATGTCGGTCGAGAGGCCGACCTGCTGGAGCTGCGCCTCCTTGGTCTGAATCTGCTGCTTCAAGTCGGCAATCTGCTTCTCCAGGAACTCGGTGGCGCGGCCCACCGTGCTGGCGCGGTTCTCGACCCCCCAAGCGATGAAGGCGTCGGCGAAGCCGTTGACGATGCGCGCCGCCATCTCGCCGTCGCTGCCGACCCACGACAGGGTGACCAGCTCGGTGCCTTCGATGGGCTCGACGTCCAGGCCGCCGAGGACGCGGCCGGCGAGGCTCGCCAAGAAGAGCTGGTCATCCGCTGCCGTGACGCCGTCGGCGTCCCCGCGAACCGCCCGACGCCCGGTGAAGGCGGGCTCCTCCGGCAGTCGCAAGTCGCGTACGACGCGCTCGGCGAGACCCCGGCTCTCGAGCAGTCGATACTGCGTCGGCAAGTACTTCATGCTCGCCCACTGGTCCAGCCACGGGTTGCGGTTGGACCCCACTGGAACGAGGCTCCGTTGCTCGATCTGCAGCGTGGTCGTCGCGCGGTAGAGCTTGGGGCTGACGAAGTAGTTGGCGAAACCGATGACCAGGCAGCCGGCGATGACCGCAGCGATCAACTGCCAGCGGCTCTGCAGCAGCCGCGCGTACTGCAGGAGGTCGATCGCCGGGCCCTGCTCCGGGAGCGGCGGGCCGAGCTCGTCCGGCGCCGGTGGGTCGAAGGGGCTCAGAAGAAGGACTCCTTGACGACGAGTAGGTCGCCCTCCATCAGCTCCAAATCGGAGGCGTTGCCGGCGAGCATCTGGTCGTAGCTCGCCTCGAGCTCGACGGTCGTGCCGTCGCTCTGCTTGCGCTTGACCGTGATGCGATCGGCGGCGCGCTCGGTCAGGCCGCCGGCGCGGGCGATGGCAGTGAGCAGCGTCACCGGCGAGCGGGTCGTGAGGGTGACGGCCCCCGGCGTGGCCACCTCACCGAGGAAGTAGACCGTCACGGTGCGCGCCAGCGGCACGTTGACCACGTCGTGGGCCTGAAGGGGCACGTTGACGGCGGCGTCGCCGCGCACCAGCAGGTCGTCGACGCCGATCTCGAGCTGGTCGGAAAGACCGTTGGCGGCGCGGCGCAGCACGTAGATCGAGTTGCCGCTGTCGGCGGTGAGACCGCCGGCGGCGGTGAGCGCCTGGAAAAGGGTCCAGCGACTGGACATGTAGAGGCTGCCGGGCTTGGCCACGGCGCCGAGCACCGTGATCTCCTGCGACAGGAACTCCTTCACCTCGATGGTGACCGTCGCGCGCTGGAGGTAGCTCGCCTCGAGGGCAGTGGCGATCCGCTCGGCCGCCCCGTCGGGACTGAGCCCGCCGACCGTCACGTCGCCGAGCAGTGGCAGGTTGATGGCGCCGTCGGCAGCGACCCGTCGCTCGACGGCCAGCCCCGGCTCTTCGAAGACCTCGATGGCGATGAGGTCGCCCGGGCCGATGCGGTAGTCGGGACCGGGGAGGGGAACCTGGGACAGTGCTGCCAGGGCCCAAGTGACGCCGAGCGACGCGACCAGGAGACGGCGGGACACCGGGTCACTTTATCGCAGCCCTAGGGGAGTGGGTGCCCGCCTCAGGGCCGGCCGACGCCGATCGGGCGCACCGTGAAGGCCGTGCGAATCGTCGAGTACGAGCGGTCGAAAGAATCGAGGTTGGAGTCCACCTCGCTCTCGATCCAGCCGAGCTCGAGGGTCGCCAGCCGCCGCAGCGGGAACGCCACCGTCGCGCCCCAAGCGAGGAGATCGTCTTGGCGGCCCGTGAGCCCGCCGCCGGTCTCCTCGTAGCGGTTCTCGCCATTCTCGGCGAAAAGCGTGACTCGAGGGCTGGGATCCTCGCCCTCGAGGCGTCCCCAGCCCGCACCGAGGCCGTAGACGCCGCTGGTGAGGACGGCGCCGGCGTCGAGGACCGAATAAACCAACTGGCGGGAGGCGTAAAGCGTCAAGTCGCTGCGCGTGCCGAGGAGCCAGGCGCTGCGTAGGGCGCCCGTGACCTCCTCCGACTCGGCCAGCGCGGCGCTGTCGTAGTCGATCCGGGAGAGGGCCGCCCTCACGTCGAAATCCGCGCGGTTGCCCGCGAAGTGCAGCGAGAGGAGCGGACTCGTTCCCTTGTTCGAGCGGCCGCCTGGGTCGTCGTCGAAGTCGACCTCGGAACGCTCGACGCCCAGACCGACCTGGAAACCGTTCGCGAGCTCGTAGGTGAGCCCCAGGTCGTAGAGGACCTCGTCGCGATCGAGCGGCGAGAGCGCGATCGGCGTGGCGCCTACCGGCGTCGCCTCCGGCAGCTCCACCTTCGTCAGGCCGGCGCCGCCGAAGAGGCCGAACGGTCCGCGGAAGTCGAGCGTGAAGCGGCCACCGAGGCGGTCCGTAGCGAGCTCGAGCGGCACCCGCAGCTCGTCGTTGGCGTAGCCCTGCTCCTCCACCCGCTCGGCGACCAGCTCGAGGTCGAGGCGGTTGAGGTCGGCGAAGAGCCCGGTGCCGTAGCTCACCTCGATCTCGCGCAGCTCCTTCTGCTCCTGCCACCAGACGTAGCTCGGCCGGCCCCACAGGCTGAGGATCGTCTCCGGCCCCAAGTGGAGGAACGCCTCCAGGCCCGCGCGGGCCGTGCCGCGGAAGTCGGATTCGCTCGCGGCGCCCTGGGCGGTGTCGTAGACGTTGTCGATGTAGCCCACGTCGGCGAGCCCGAACTCCGGGGCCAGCCGCAGCTTGCCCAGCGACCAGCGGGCCTCTTCGGCGCGGCGCCGAGCCGCCTCGGCGCGCGACTCGGTGGGCTGCAGCAAGGTGCCGGGAGCGGTGTATTGGACGAACTGCGCGGCGGCGGCCGTCGGCGGGAGCAGGGAAGCGGCGAGCAGGGTCAGGATCGAGCGGCGGCGCATCGGTGTCGTTGCCCTCTGGATCGCGGGTCGATAGCCTCGGCGAGGTCGCGAAATGATACTCACTCCCTCCGCCGAGCGCCGCTGGCTCACGGGCTGGCTCGCCGCCCTCCTGGTGTGGACCCCCCTGCCCTTCGGCAGCGTCACGCCGTGGGCTCTGCTCGTCGTCCGGCTGGCCGCCTTCGCCGCTGTCTTGCCAGTGGTTTGGGACACTCGCCTGCGAGACGCCTGGGCGCCGGTGCGCGTCCCGGCGCTGGCGATCGCCGGTCTCGCGCTGCTTGGCATCGTGCAGGCGGCGCCGTGGCCGCCGGCGCTCGTCGCCCGGCTCTCGCCGGTTCACGCCGAGCTCACCGCACGCCTGCCCGCCGAGGCGCTGCAGGGCGTCGGCGTCTGGTCGCGCCTAACGCTGGCCCCGGGCGCGACCCTGTCGACCGCCCTCACCTTCGCCGCCCTGGCGGCGCTCGTCGTGGCGGCCGCCGCGACCGGCCGCAGCGCCCGCAGCCGCGGCTGGCTGCTCGCGGCCCTGGCGGTGGCGACCGTCGGTCAACTGTTCTATGGCCTGCGCGCCTGGCTCGCGGGGTCGCCCGCGATCTGGGGCCGGGCGACCGAGTGGCAGGGGCGTCTGCGCGGCACCTTCGTCAACGCCGACCACGCGGCGCTCTACTTCGAGATCGCGATGGCGGCCTTCTTTGCCTGGGGCTGGTGGGCGGCGCGTCGGGCCGGAGCCGAGCCCAGGCTCGAGCGACGGCTCCTGCTGGTCTCGCCGCCCCTCGTCCTCTGGGCGGCGGCCTTCGGTGGCATAGTGCTGAGCGGCTCGCGGGCCGGCCTCGCCGCGGCGCTGGTCGGCACGACCGCCCAGGCGCTCTTGCTGGCGCTCGCTGGCCGTCGCCGGTTGCGCTGGCTCGCCCTCGCCACACTGCCGGCGCTCGCCGCGGTCGGCCTCGCTCTGCTGACGGCGGGGGAGCGGGGGTTCGCCCGCCTGCTCGGCACGTCGGTCCACGAGGTGGTGGGCGGCCCGCGGCAGCAAGTGTGGGGGCTCGCGATGGACCTCTGGCGCCGGTTTCCGGGCACGGGTTGCGGGCTCGGGACGTGGGACAACGCGATGCCGCTCGTGCAGCCGGCCGAGCTGCTCGGCGTGCGCTGGGGGCGCGCCCACAACGACTACCTGGAGCTCCTTGCGACCGGCGGCTTGGTGGGCGCCGCGCTGATGGCGGTGGCGATGGCGTCGCTGGTGCGTCGGCTTCTCCTCGTGCAGCGCAGCGGCCGTTCCACGGCTGAGCGGGCGGCGGCCCTCGCGGCCCTCGGGGCGCTCGCCGCGGTCGGCCTGCACGAGCTGTTCGACTTCGGCCTTTCGGTCCCGGCCAACCTCGTCGCCTGCGCTGTCCTGGTGGCGGCCGCGGCCGCCGGTCCTACGGCGCCGGAGGCAGGAGCCGTGCCGCTGCCGGCTGCAGGGAGCGGCCCAGCAGCGGCACCACGTCGAGAACGTGGGCTCCGACGCCGAGCTCCGGGCGCAGAGTGAGAGTGCGCCCCGGGCTGACCGCGTAGAATCCGAGCCGACCCCCGTCCCAGAGCACTTCGGCGACGCCGCCGTCGCGGTCGACATCGAAGTCGATCGCCAGGCCCGGGCTGCCGCTCGCCGGCACCAACGTCAACCTCTGGACCCGCCGGCCGCGCTCCCAGGCCGTCGCCGGCCAGCTCGTGGTCGCGAGGCCGGCGAGCACGGCGCTCGCCTGGTTGGCGAGGATCTCGTCCCCGGTCGTCGCCGCCGCCGAGCGGCGCGCTTCCCAGGCAACAGGCGAGCGACCCCAGGGACCGGTGACGCGGGCCAGGGCCGCCGCGGCGGCAGCCGGCTCGCCGCGCTCGAGGAGCGCCTGGCCGCGGAGCAGCCGGTAGAGCGCCCAGGCCTCGCTGTCCGCGCTCTCCGCCTCGCGCTCCAGCCGTTCGCCGGTGACCAGGTCACCGGTGGCAAGGGCGGCCGCGGCGCGCATCGAGGCGTCGAGCGAGGGCGCAAGACCGACGAGTCGCTCCAGGGTCTCCCGGGAGAGCGGCCCGTCGCCGAAAGGGGCGAGCTCGACGGCCCAGCCGATCCAGTCGGCTAACCACTGGCCGCTTGCCGGACCCGGGGGCAGCAGAGAAAGCGCGCGCTCGAAGATCGGTGCGTGGTTGCGGCTCGGGCGCAGGAGCTCGATCTGCCAACCGATCAGCTCCCGCGCCTCCTTGACCGCGCCGCGCGCCAGCAGGATCACGGCCTCGTCGAGGCGGGCCTCGATGAACGGCTCGAGACTCGCGTCGAGGCGCGCCGTCACGTCACGGTAGCGCTCGAGGTCGCCGCGGCTCGCGAACAGAGACTGGAGCTGTGACCAGACGCGGGGATCGTCGGGCACCAGGGCGAGCGCGGCGTCGAGCGACGGCGCGACTCGGAGCCACGAGGGGATCAGCAGGTCGAAGGTCGTGGGGTTGCGCAGCGCCTCGGCGAGGATGGAGGTGGCGGCGGTGCGCGCGGCGGCGCTCATCCCCGACCAGTTGCCGAGGTAGGCAGCTGCGAGGAAGCGGGTCGGCTCGGGGTGCTCGGGGGCGAGCTCGCGGGAACGCAACAGCAGCCCCTCCCACAGCGCCGGGTTCGAGCGCAGGGCTGGGTCGCCGCGCCGCGAAAGCGTCAAGTAGTTGGCGCCGCCGACGACGTAGGCAGCTTGCCAGGCCCCGGGCTGCGCGGCCAGCGTTCGCAGCGCCAGCTCGCGAGCCACGGCGAGGCGGCCGAAGCCCCGCTCGACCTCCCGCTCCCGCTCGACCTCCGGCAGGTCGGCGAGCCAGCGGCGGTCGAGCTCGAGCGCGAGGAGCGCCCGCGCCAACCCGAGCCGGGCGAAGGCCGCGTGGGGCTCGCGGCGCAGGGCGCTGAGGAGCTCGGGAAAGCGATCGAGCGCTCCCGTCTCGCGCGCCAGCGCCGCCAGCCACCGCTGCTCGCCCTCCCAGGCGCGGTAATCGGCGACGGCGGCGAGGGCCGCCAGCACGACGACCGCGGTGGCGGCGACCCAGCGGCCCACGCGGCGCCCGACCGACGGTTGGGAGGTCACGGCGCCGAATTATCGCCCATGCACCGTTGGGAGGGCGGGGGCCCTCGCGTTTATACTGCCGCGTCGCGATGAAGGTCACCGAGCACCTCGCCCGCGCCGACGGGCCGCTCATCAGCTTCGAGATCATCCCGCCGCTGCGCGGTGGGAGCTTCTCGCAACTCGTCGCCTTGATCGACGACCTGGTGCGCTTCCGGCCGCCGTTCATCGACATCACCAGCCACGCCGCCCAGGCGATCTACGAGGAGACCGCGCAGGGGATCGTGCGCCGCGTCCAGCGCAAGCGGCCGGGGACGATCGGCATCTGCGCGGTCGTGCAGAGCAAGTACGGCGTCGATGCGGTGCCGCACGTGCTGTGCACCGGCTTCACCCGCGAGGAGACCGAGGATTTCCTGATCGAGCTCAAGTACCTGGGGATCGAGAACGTGCTCGCCATCCGCGGTGACGAGAACGGCTTCGTGAAGCCCCTGCAGCACGGGCGGACAGCCAACCGCTGGGCCTGCGAGCTGGTCGATCAGGTCGCCTCTATGAACCGCGGCGAGTACCTGGCCCGCGACCTCCTCGATGCCGAGCCGTCGGCGTTCTGCGTCGGTGTGGCCGGCTACCCGGAGAAGCACTTCGAGGCGCCGAACTTCGAGGCCGACGTGCGCTACACGAGGACCAAGGTCGACGCAGGAGCCGATTACATCGTCACCCAGATGTTTTTCGACAACCACCACTATTTCACCTACCTCGAACGCTGCCGGGCGGCCGGGATTACCGTGCCCATCATCCCTGGCCTCAAGGTGATCACCGGCGCCGGCCAGGTCACCGCCCTGCCCAAGAACTTCTACTGCGAGATCCCGGCCGCCCTGGCCGACGAGATCGATCGCGTCCCCCGCGAGCGCGCCGCCGACGTTGGCGTCGAATGGGCCGTCCAGCAGAGCCGCGAGCTCATCGCCCACGGCGTCCCGGCGCTCCACTTCTACGTCATGTCGAGCAGCAAGGCGGTGGGGAGGGTGGTCGAGCAGCTCGGCCTTTGAAGGGGTCGTGCCTCCCGGCCGGGCGCTGCGGCGGAGGCCCTTGCAGGCTGGGCGCCTTCGGCGTTAGTCTGGCGTGGAACGGCTTGCAGCGGTGTCCACCTCTCCGGGCCGAGCAACAGAAAGAAGGAGACCATGACGACCAGGTCCCTCATCGGAGTCGGCGCGCTTCTCTTGGGTTCGATTGTCGCCTGCGACGGCGGGCCGACGGAGCCCTCGGTCTTCGACATCTCGGGCGACTGGACGGCGAGCTCGGGAGGCAGGTACGCCTTCGTTTGCGAGCAGTGCCCTGCGAGTCAAGCCCGCTTCTTCGGCGCCGTGCACCACCCCGTCTCCGTCGAGCAGGCCCTCGAGGGCGAGTTCAACGGCCGCCAGATCGAGATCACCGTCGGCGGGAACACGCTCCGCGGCACGATCCGCTCGAACGACGTCATCGAGCTCGGTCCGGTCACCCTGCGTCGCAGCTGACGGGCTCGATCCCAGCCGCCCTCGCCGGCAGCGACGAGTTGACAGCGCTCGCAATCTGGCACTAGGCTCCTTCCCGCATCAGGAGCGGTCCGGTTCGCAAACCGGGCTCGGCAACCTGGGACGGACACCCAAGGTGCCCTCTCGCCAGTGAGGCGAGGATGTGGCCGCGGAGAGCGGCAACGAATTGTCCGGTAGGCGACGACCCGCTCCGTTGCAGTCCGGAGCGGGTTTTCGTTCATGGCCGACCCAGAGACCGCCGTCGCCGAACCCATCGCCGTCGAAACGCCACCCGAGCCCGCCGACCGCGCGGCGAGGAGGGCAGCCCTCCTCGAGGCCTTGGACGAGCGCATCCTCGTCCTCGACGGCGCCACCGGCACCGCCCTCCAGCGCGAGAGCCTGACCGCGGCCGACTTCGGCGGACCCGAGCTCGAGGGCTGCAACGAAAACCTCTGCGCCACACGGCCCGACGTTGTCGAGCGGCTCCACGCCACCTACCTCGAGGCCGGCGCGGACGTCGTCGAAACCAACAGCTTCGGCTCGACGCCGCTCGTCCTCGGCGAGTACGGTCTCGCTGACCAGGCCTTCCACTTGAGCCGCGAGGCAGCGCGACTCGCCCGCGCGGCTTGCGCCCGCTTCGACGCTCCCGGCCGGCCGCGCTTCGTCTGCGGCTCGATGGGACCGACCACAAAGGCGCTCTCGGTGACTGGCGGCATCGGCTTCTGGAACCTGGTCGAGCACTATCGCGTGCAGGCGCTCGGTCTCATGGCGGGTGGGGCCGATTACCTGCTGCTCGAGACCTGCCAGGACACCCGCAACATCAAGGCAGGTGTCGCCGGCATCCGCCGCGCCTTCGCCGCCGCCGGCTGGGAAGTGCCGGTGGCCGTGTCGGCGACCATCGAAGTCACCGGCACCATGCTCGCCGGCCAGGACGCCGAGGCGCTGGCGGTTTCGCTCGCCCACATCGACCTGCTCTACGTAGGCCTGAACTGCGCCACCGGGCCGGGCCTGATGGCCGATCACCTGCGAACCCTGTCCGAGCTCTCCCGCACTCGGGTCGCCTGCGTCCCCAACGCTGGCCTGCCCGACGAGGAAGGCCGCTACCGGGAGGGCCCCGGTGTCTTCGCCGAGATCTTTGCGCGCTACCTCGACGCCGGGTGGCTCAACCTGGTGGGCGGGTGCTGCGGCACGGGACCGGGACACGTCGCCGCCCTGCGACGGCTGGTCGACGGACGCCGGCCGCGGGCGGTGCCTCACCACCAGCGCGCCCTAGTCTCCGGCGTCGAGGCGATCGAACTCACAGCCGACAACCGGCCGCTGCTGGTCGGCGAGCGCACCAACGTCCTGGGCTCGCGCAAGTTCAAGCAACTCGTGGCGGCCGGCGACTTCGACGGCGCGGCCGAGGTCGGCCGGGCCCAGGTCAGGGGCGGCGCCCAGGTGCTCGACGTCTGCATGCAGGACTCCGAGCGCGACGAGGGGTGGGACGTCGAGCGCTTCCTCGGGCGTTTGACGCGTCAGGCCAAGGCGCCGCTGATGATCGACTCGACCGACGGCGACGTGATGGAGCGAGCGCTGGCTTGGTGCCAGGGCAAGTCGATCCTCAACTCGATCAACCTCGAGGACGGCCGGGCCCGCTTCGAGCGCGTGGTACCGCTCGCCCGCACCTGGGGTGCGGCGTTGGTCGTCGGGGCGATCGACGAACAGGGCATGGCGGTCACCGCGGCGCGCAAGCTCGAGGTGGCACGGCGCAGCTACGCGATCCTGACCGAGGAGCTCGAGGTGCCGCCGGAGGACATCTGGTGGGACGCCCTGGTCTTCCCCTGCGGCACCGGCGACGAGGCCTACGTGGGGTCGGCGGGGCAGACGATCGAGGGTGTGCGCCTGCTCAAAGCCGAGTTTCCGCTCACCAAGACCGTGCTCGGCATCTCGAACGTGAGCTTCGGCTTGCCGCCGGCCGGGCGCGAAGTCTTGAACTCGGTTTTCCTCTATCACTGCACGCAGGCGGGGCTCGACGCGGCAATCGTGAACACCGAGCGGCTGGCGCGCTACGCCGAGGTCCCGGAGGAGGAGCGGCACCTCGCCGAGGCGCTGCTCTTCCTCTCGCCCGGCGACCGGGCGGAGAGCGGGCGGGCGGTGGCGGCCTTCACCGAGCACTTCCGCGGCCGCGCGGCGACCGCCCGGCGCGCGCCCTTGGCCGACCTACCGGTGGCCGAACGGTTGGCGCGGATGGTCGTGGAGGGCACGAAGGACGGGCTGCTGCCGGCGCTGGACGAGGCGCTGGGGGATCCGCGCTGGCCGCAGCCGCTCGACATCATCAACGGGCCGCTGATGACAGGCATGGGGGAAGTGGGGCGCCTCTTCAACACCAATCAGCTCATCGTCGCCGAGGTGCTGCAGAGCGCCGAGGTGATGAAGGCGGCGGTCTCGTATCTCGAGCTGCGCATGGAGCGTCGTGAGGGCACGCGGCGCGGCCGCGTCGTCTTGGCGACCGTCAAGGGCGACGTCCACGACATCGGCAAGAACCTCGTGGACATCATCCTTTCGAACAACGGCTTCGAGGTCGTGAACTTGGGCATCAAGGTGCCCTCCGAGCAGCTCATTCAAGCGGTAACCGCGCACCGGCCGGACGTGATCGGCCTCTCCGGCCTGCTGGTGAAGAGCGCCCAACAGATGGTGCTGACGGCGGGCGACCTCGCGGCGGCGGGGATCGACACTCCCTTGCTGGTGGGCGGCGCGGCGCTCACCCGCCGCTTCACCCACAAGAAGATCGCGGCGGCGTACGGAGGCCTCTGTACCTACGCCAACGACGCGATGCAAGGTCTCTTACTGGTCGAGCGCCTGGTCGATCCGGCCAAGCGTCCGGCGCTCGCCGAGGAGGTGGCGGCGACCCGGGCCGCGGACCAAACGGCGGGGGAGGGCGGGGAGGGCGCAGCGCCACCGGCGGCCCGCAGCGTCGCCGTGCGCGCCGACCTCGCCGTGCCGCCGCCGCCCGATGTCGAGCGTCACGTGGAGGAGCTCGATCCAGACGAGGTCTGGGCCTACCTGAACCCGCAGATGCTCTACGCTAAGCACCTGGGGCTCAGGGGCTCGGTGCGCAAGCTCGAGGAGGCGGGCGACCCGAAGCTCGCCAAACTCGCGATCGTCGTCGAGGAGCTCAAGGCCGTCGCCCGCGACGGCGCGCTCGTGGTGCGCGCCGTCTGGCGCTTCTTCCCGGCCCGTGCCACCGGCAACCGCCTCACCCTGCTCGATCCCGCGACCGGCCGGCCGGCCGCGGAGTGGGATTTCCCCCGCCAGCGCGGTGAGGGCGGCCTCTCACTGGCCGACTACGTGCTCCCTGGCGACCACGTGGCGCTCTTCGTCACCACCGCCGGCGCCGGCGTGCGCGAGCGGGTCGAGCAGTGGAAGCGCGACGGCGAGTACCTGAAGTGCCACGCCTTCGCGGCGCTAGCCCTCGAGACCGCCGAGGCCGCCGCCGAGCTGCTGCACCGCCGCCTACGCCGCGCCTGGGGCTTCCCCGATCCGGCGGAGCTCGAGACCCACGACCTGCTCCAGGCCCGCTACCGCGGCAAGCGTTACAGCTTCGGCTACCCGGCCTGCCCCGACCTCGAGGGTCAGGCGCAACTCTTCGCCGCCCTCCGGCCGGAGGAGATCGGCGTCGAGCTCACCGAGGGCTACATGATGGACCCCGAAGCCTCCGTCTCGGCACTGGTCTTTCAGCATCCGGACGCGCGCTACTTCGGGGTGTGAACCGCGACGACGGCGGGCCGCCCTTCGGGGGCGCGAGCTAGGATGGTCGTCGTGCAGCGGCTCGCGGCCCTCGTCGCGCTCTTTGTACTGCCGGCTCTCGCCGTCTCCCGGGCGGCGGAGCCGCCGCCGCCGGCGCGGCTCCTTGGCCGGCAGCCGCCGGAGTGGACGGTCTCGCACTGGCTCCCCGGCCCGCCGCTCACCCTCGAAGCGCTGCGCGGCAAGGTGGTGCTGGTGCGCTGGTGGACGGCGCCGTACTGCTCCTTCTGTCGGGCCTCGGCGCCGGCGTTGAACGAGTTCCATGACCGCTACCGTGAGCGCGGCCTCGTCGTGCTCGGCTTCTACCACCACAAGAGCGCCGGCCCGCTCGACCCGGCGGCGGTGGCGCGCTGGGCCGGGGAGCTGGGCTTCGAATTCCCGGTGGCGATCGACGAGGACTGGGTGACGCTGCGTCTCTGGTGGCTCGACGAGGTGCCGGCGAGCTGGACGAGCGTCTCTTTCCTGCTCGACCGCGACGGCGTCGTGCGGTACCTCCATCCCGGCGGCCAGTACGTCAAGGGTGACGCGGACTACGCGGCGCTCGAGGCACGCATCGAGGAGCTGCTCGCCGAGCCGTCGACACCCGCGAGCTAGGATCCGCGGCGTGGACTCCGTCGCCCGCCACCGCCGCCAGTTCGCCTACGACCGCTGGGCGAACGGAGAGTTCTCGAGGGCGCTCTCGGCGGTGGCGAGTCCGCCGCCGCGGGCCGTGCGCTGGTTGGCGCACGTGGCCGCAGCCGAAGTGCTGTGGCTCGAGCGCCTGCTCGGCGAGCCCCGGTCGATGGCGGTGTGGCCAGAGCTGGACCCGGCGGGGGTGGGGGAGGTGCTGGCGCGGCTCGCCGAGCGCTGGACGGGCTACCTCGAACGGCTCGGAGAGGCCGAGCTCGAGCGCGTTTGCTCTTACGTGAACTCACTGGGGGAAAGCTGGAGCAATCGGGTGGACGACATCCTCACCCACGTGGTCGTGCACTCCGCCTACCACCGCGGCCAGATCGCGGTCGAGCTGCGGGGGGCCGGGGTCGATCCGCCGTACACGGACTTCATCCAAGGAGTCCGGACCGCTGCTTTCGAGTAGGGGTCGAGCCTGGCCAGGATCCGTGCCCACTACGAGCTCGTCTGCCCTGCGGGGGTGAGTCCGGCCGCGCGGGCGCGGGAGATCGCCCTCGAGCAAACGGTGGAGATCCCCCCCGACTGCTTCTCACCCGAGATCGAGGAGCGGATCGTCGGGCACACGGAGTCGATCGAGCCTCTGCCGGACGGGCGGCACAGAGTGGTCGTCTCTTACTCGAGCTGTGTCGTCGGGCCGCACTTCACCCAGCTCGTGAATCTGTTGTTCGGCAACATCTCGATGCACCGCGGCATCCGGCTCGCCGCCGTCGAGTGGCCTTTGGAGCTGCCGGAGCGCTTCCGCGGCCCGGCCTTCGGCATCGCGGGGTTGCGCGAGCTTTGCGGCGTTGCGCGCCGGCCGCTGGTTTGCGCGGCGGTGAAACCGCTCGGTCTCTCCGTCGCCGAGCTCGCGCGCGACGCGGCCGCCTTCGCCCGCGGCGGCGCGGACATGGTCAAGGACGACCACTCGCTCGACGAGCAGCCGGAGCTGGCGCCGTTCCGCGAGCGGGCGGCGCGCTGCCAGGAGGCGGTCCTCGCGGCGAACGCCGCGACCGGCGGGCGCACGCTCTACTTTCCGAACCTGACCGGCTCGCCCGGTGACCTGCCGGAGCGGGTCGCGTGGCTGCGCTCGCTCGGTGTCCGCGGCGCGATGGTGAGCCCCATGCTGCTGGGTTTCGAGGCCGTGCGCTGGCTCGCTGCCGCGTCCCGCCTAGCCCTCCTCGGCCACCCCACCTTCTCGGGCGCCCTCTTCGGCGACGACCACGGCATCGCCCCGGAGGTCCTCTTCGGCCAGCTCTTCCGCTTGGCCGGCTGCGACGGCGTCATCTTCGTCAACGCCGGAGGGCGCTTCGCTTGGAGCGAGGAGCGCTGCGCGGCGATCGCCCGAGCCCTGCGGGCGCCGCTCGGCGCGGTTCGTCCGGCCTTCCCCGTGCCGGCGGGTGGCGTGCAAGTGGCTCGCGTGCCGGAGTGGGTGGCCCGCTACGGGCCGGACACCATGGTGCTGATCGGCGGCAGCTTCTACCAGCAGGGTGACCTCGAGGCTGCCACCGCCGAGCTCATCGCGACTCTGGAGGCCGGGTGAGCGACCGCTCGAAGGTCGTCAAGCACAGCGACTTTCGCTGGCAGGGCGTCCCGGAGCGCGCCTACAAGGAGGTCGCGGAAGGCCAGTTCTGCGGCGTCGTCCGCCAGACGCTCCTGGGCCTCGGCGAGGGCGAGGAAGACCTCAGCTTCCTCACCCGCTACTTCGAGATCGCCCCCGGCGGCTGGTCGAGCCTCGAACGGCACCAGCATCCGCACGCGGTCATCGTGCTGCGCGGCCGGGGAAGCGTCGTGCTCGAGGGCGTCGAACACCCCCTGGAGCCTTTCGATTGCGTCTACGTGG
>CAYXXN010000049.1:0-17147 GCA_964469055.1 uncultured Thermoanaerobaculia bacterium | reverse complement strand
GGCAGCGGTCGTCCACCACACGAAGAATCGCGCGCGTCGAGCGCCCCCGCTTGTGAGCGCGGCGGTCCCTAATCTGCCGCTCACGGCCGTGAACGCTGGTTTGCCCAACCGCAGCACGGGCTTACTGGTCAAACACGGCAATTCAGTCGGGCGAGGCCGCAGACGGACGTCGCGGGAGTTCGGCTGGAGATGTCCGCTGCCGGCTTGACCCTCCCCCGGCCGATCCGCTAGCCTCGCTTCTTTGCGGCTGCCCGGACCGGCGGTCGCTCCGATTTGCCCAGCTCAGCGAGGGACGCCGCAGGACCCAACGGCCGTGAAGCGCACCTATCAGCCCAACAATCGCCGCCGCAAGAAGACGCACGGCTTCAGGAGCCGCATGCGCACGCGCGCCGGGCGCGCCGTGCTCAAGCGGCGGCGCCGGAAGGGTCGCGAGCGCCTGACCCCCTGAGCGATGGCCGCGCTGCGGGCCCGCCGGCCGGCTGGGGAGCGCTTCCCCCGCCGGGAGCGGCTGCGGCGCCGGGGCGACTTCCTGCGCTGTTATCGGGAGGGCCGACGGCGGCACGGCGAGCTGGTGATCCTCCACGCGTTGGCCAACGGAACGGACGCGCCGCGGCTGGGCTTGACGGTGGGGCGCAAGGTGGGCGGGGCGGTGGTCCGCAACCGAGTGAAGCGTCGGGTACGGGAGATCTATCGCCGATGGAGCGAGCGCAGCCGGCTGCCAGGTCTGGACATGGTGGTGCACGCCAAGCCGCCGGCGGGGTCGGCGAGCTTCGCCGAGCTCGAGAGGGAGCTCGAGCGCCTGCTCTCTTCGCTCCTGCCCCCGCCGACGCCTCCGGCCTGACCCGGCTCTTCGTAGCTCTCCTGCGGGGTTACAAGCGCTTCCTCTCGCCCCTCTTGCCCCAGACCTGCCGTTTCGTGCCCAGTTGCTCGGAGTACGCCCGCGACGCCGTCGTCCTCTACGGACCTTGGCGGGGCGGCTTGAGGGCGTTCGGCCGCCTCTTGCGCTGCCACCCGTTCCACCCCGGCGGCGTCGACCTGCCGTAGAGCCGCCCGAGGCTTCATGGACAACCGCCGCCTCTTGCTAGCCGCCTTGTTGTCTCTCGCCGTGATCGTCGGCTGGCAGTTGCTCTTCCCGCCGCCCAAGCCGGTCCCTGTTCCCCCAGCGCTCGAGCCCCTCGCGGAGCCGGCGCGGGAGTCGGAGGCGCCTGCCGTCCCCCTCGCCCCGGAACTCCCCGCTGGCGAGCCGGCCGCCCCCGCGGCCGAGGCGCCGCCCATCGCCGCGGCGGCCGAGGAGCGGGTGGTGCTCGAGTCCGGCGAGGTGCGCGCCGAGTTCACCAACCGCGGCGGCGAGCTCGTCTCCTTCACACTCAAACGACACTTGGGGAGCGAGGGCGAGTTGCTCGACCTCGTGCGGCGGCGCGAGGCCGCGCCCTACCTCTTCGCGCTGGGCGACACCGCCGGGATGCCCCTACCGCTGGCTGGGGAGCTCTATGCCGTCGAGCGCGGCGGTGAGCGGCCGGAGGTGACCTTCGTCTATCGAGGAGCGCAGGGCAGCGCCCGCAAGCGCTTCACGTTGCGACCGGACGGCCTGCTCGAAGTCGAAGTGGAGGCCCACCCCGGGGGCCCTTGGACCCTGCTCGTCGGCCCCGGCATCCGCAACCCTCCGACGACGGAGCTCGCCAGCTCTTTCCTGCGGCGTGGCGGGGCGGTCGACGCCGGCGGCAAGGTCGAGCGCTACGACGCGGCTTCGACCAAGGAGACGCTTCTGGTGTCCGGCGCCGGTCTGCGTTGGGCGGCACTCCAGGACACCTACTTCCTCGTCGCCGTCGCGCCGCAGCGGCCCCTCGCTCAGGTCGCCTTCGCGCCCACCGACCTGCCGCCGCTCGCACCTGGCGGCGAGGAAGCCGAGCCGGTGCGCGAGCTGTCGCTGATGCTGACGCCAGCCGGCGACGTGCTCTCGGCGCACGTCTATCTCGGGCCCAAGGAGTACGAGGCACTGCGGGCCTTGCCCTACGGCCTCGCCCGCACCGTCGACTTCGGCATGTTCGGCTTCCTCGCTCGGCCGCTGCTCCTGGCGCTGCACTGGACCTACGACCGTCTGGTCGCCAACTACGGCTGGGCGATCATTCTCTTGACCTTCGCCATCCGCATCCTGCTCTTTCCCCTGAACCACAAGAGCATCGTCTCGATGGAGAAGATGCAGCGCGTCCAGCCCAAGGCGCAGGCCATCCAGCAGAAGTGGCGCCCCAAGCTGCGCGACAGGCAGGGGCGGCCGGACCGCGAGGCGCAGGCCAAGATGAACCAGGAGATCATGGCCCTCTACCAGGCCGAAGGCATCAACCCCGCGGCCGGCTGCCTGCCCCTGCTCCTGCAGATGCCCGTGCTCTTCGCGTTCTATAGTCTCCTGGGCAGCGCCTTCGACCTGCGGGGCGCCCCCTGGTTCGGCTGGATCCAAGACCTGTCGATCAAGGACCCCTACTACGTCCTGCCTCTCGTCATGGGCGCGACGATGGTGATCCAGCAGCGGCTGACGCCGCCCGCCGCCGATCCCGTCCAGCGCTGGATGATGATGGCGATGCCGATCGTCTTCACCGTCTTCTTCTTGGGCTTCCCCAGCGGCCTGGTGCTCTACTGGCTCACCAACAACGTGCTGGCGATCGCCCAGCAGATCGGCTACAAGAAGTTCCGCGGCACGCCGGCGGCGGCCCTCGCCGAGGCGGGCGGCAAGAGGAGTGGCAAGCGATGAGCGCTCTTCCGCGAAGATTCTTCTCCGGTGCGAGCCTGCAGCAAGCCTTGCTCCAGGCGGCACGACATCACGGCTGCGAGCCGGAGCGGCTCGCCTGGCGCGAGGTTGACCGGCGGCGCGGCTTCCTCAAGGGGCAGCGAGGAGTGGTCATCGAGGTGGATCCCGGCGCGCCGCTGCAGCTCGAGGAGAGCGCGGCCGCGCCGCCCGCGCCGGTGGTGCCAGCGGCCCCACCCGCGGCGCTCCCCCCGGAGCGGGAGGTAGTCGGCGAGAGCGCCGAAGAGGAGCAGCCGCTCGAGCGACGCTCCGACGTCTTGCCGGCGGAGCGCGTGGCCGCCGCGCGGCAGGCGGCGGAGAAGCTCTTCTCGTTCTCGCGCCTGCGGCTCGAGTCGACGGTGACGGTCGAGGGCGACGGGCTTCTCGTCGAGCTCTCGGGGCCGGACCGCGAGCGGGCCACCGCCGAACACGGCCGCGCGCTCTTCGCCATCCAGCACCTGCTGCCGCGGCTGCTGTGGGGGCTGACGGGCGAGGCGCTGCCCGTGCGGGTCGACTGCGCCAACTTCCACGCCACGCAGGAAGAGGAGCTGCGCGAGCTGGCGCAGCGGGCCGCCGCGAAGGTCCGCGAGCGCGGGCGACCGTGGCACCTGGAGCCGATGGCTCCCCACGAGCGCCGCATCGTGCACCTCGCTCTCGCCGACGATCCAGAGATCGAGACCGAGAGCGTGGGCGAGGGCTACTTGAAACGCGTGCGCATCAAGCTGACGCAGGGCCAGCCGGCTTCGCCACAGGGCTGAGCTCTCCGCCGCCCGGCGCGGGCCGCGCGAGCCCGTAGCGCCGCTTCATCTCGAGGTAGCGTGCGTGCGCCTTGCCGTCGAGCTCGGCGGTCAGGAGGCGATCGAGCAGGGGTACGAGGCGCTCGCGCAGGTACGCACCGCGCGCCATCCACTGGTAGTAACTGCGGCCGCCGTGGTGGTAGGGGCCGTAGAGCCGCCCGCCGCAGCGCCGCGCGAGCCACTCGAAGAGCGCGACGTGGTCGGTGTGCATGCGAAGCGTGACCTGCGGCTGGCGGCCGTCGCCGCCGAAGTGCCCTTCGCCGACCAGCACGCCGACCAGGAAGCCCTCCTCGAACTCCGAGAGGGGAGGCTGTTGTTTCACCGTCATGTTTCCCGTGGAACCGGTTGCCCTGTGTGCCACGTGAAACATGGTGGCACCCGAGGCACGGTCGGTCAATTCCCGGCGAGAATAGCGGCGTGGGCTCCACCCTGCCCGACCTCTCGCTCGACGATTTCACCGAGCGCCTGCGCCGCAGCTCGCCCCGGCCGCTGGCGGAGAGCTCCGAGCGGATGCTCTACCGGCACTACCAGGAGCTGCGTCGTTGGAACCCGCGTCTTTCGCTCGTCGGGCCGGGTACGGCCGGCGAGGTCGTCGAGCGGCACTATGGGGAGTCCCTGGCGGGCCTGCCGCTGATCGAGCCCGGAGCGCGCCTCCTCGACGTCGGCTCCGGGGGCGGCTTCCCAGGCTTCGTGCTGGCGGCCGCCGAGCCCTCGCTCCAGGCAGTCCTGGTCGAGGCGCGGCAGCGCAAGTGGGCCTTCCTCGAGGCCGCGCGGCGGGCCGCTGCGTTGTCGTGCGTGTGTCTCGATGCTAGAGTCGGCGCCGCCTCCGCAGCCGCCCTGCCCGCCGTCGTCGATGTCGTCACGGTCAGGGCCTTGAAGCTGCCACCGCGGGATCTCGCCTGGCTCGGCCTGCGGTTGGCGCCGACGGGTTGCCTGCTGCTGTGGAGCGGCGAGATCGATCCCGTGCTGCCCGACTCCTTGGTCGTCGCCGAGCGCCGGCGGCTGGCGGGCGCCCACCGACAGCTCCTGCGCGTGGTGGCCGTCGGCCGGCCGCCTTCCACCTGAGGGCATGGCGACGGTCCTGGCGATCGCCAACCAAAAAGGTGGGGTCGGCAAGACGACGACCGCCATCAACCTAGGCGCGGCGTTGGCGGCGCTCGAGCGGCGGATTCTCCTGGTGGACTGCGATCCCCAGGGCAACGCCAGCCGCGGCCTGGGCCTGGAGCGGACCCCGCCGCACCTCTACCACGTGCTGACCGGGGGGGCCTCGGCGGCGGCGACAGTGCGCCCGACGGGACTCGCCGGGCTGGACGTGCTGCCCGCCGACCGCGACCTGGTGGGAGTCGAGGTCGAGTTCGTCGATCTCGAGGGCTGGCAGTACCGGCTGGGCGAAAGCCTCGAGGGAGTGGTAGGACGCTACGACACGGTGCTGCTCGACTGCCCGCCCTCCCTCGGTCACTTGACGGTCTCCGCCCTGACCGCGGCCGACGGCGTCCTGGTGCCACTGCAGTGCGAGTACTTCGCTCTCGAGGGCGTGAGCGAGTTGGTGAAGACCGTGCAGCGGGTGCGCTCGTCGTCGAACCCCCGGCTGGGCATCGCCGGTGTCCTCCTGACCATGTACGACGAGCGCACCAACCTTTGCCGCGACGTCGCTCTCGAGATCCGGCGGCACTTCACGGATCGGGTCTACGATACCGTCGTGCCGCGCAACGTGCGGCTCGCCGAGGCGCCCAGCCACGGCCAGCCGGTTATCCTCTACGACATCAAGAGCCGGGGCGCCGAGGCCTACCTTGCCCTGGCGCGCGAGTTCCTGCGGCGGGCGGCATGAGCAAGCGGCGAGCCCTGGGGCGCGGCCTCGACGCGTTGCTCGAAGGACCGAGGGAGGCGCCGGCGCGAACCCTGCCGGTGGGCCGGCTGCGGCCCAGCCACCTGCAGCCGCGGGCGAGCTTCGATGAGGAGAGCTTGGGCGAGCTCGTCGAGTCGATCCGTGCCCAAGGGGTACTCCAGCCCCTCCTGGTCACTCCCGCGGTGGATGGGAGTTTCGTTATCGTCGCCGGAGAGCGCCGCTGGCGGGCGGCGCAGCGCGCGGGTCTAGCCGAGGTGCCGGTCGTGGTGCGCGAGGTCGCCGATGACCGCGAGCTCCTGGAGCTCGCCCTGGTCGAGAATCTGCAGCGCACCGATCTGAACCCCCTAGAGGAGGCCGAGGGGCTGCAAGCCCTGGCCGCCGGTTTCGGGCTGTCCCAGGAGAGGATCGCGCAGGGCCTCGGCAAGAGTCGCACTGCAGTATCTAACTCACTGCGTTTATTGCGTTTACCTTCTGAGGTCCGAGAGCTCCTGCGGGACGGCTCGCTCACCGCCGGCCAGGCACGGCCGCTGGTCCCGCTGCCGGCCGACCGCGCCATCGATCTGGCGCGCCGCGCGGTCGCCCTCGACCTCTCCGCCCGCCAGCTCGAGCGGCTGGCCTCGGGAGCGCGGCCACGACGTCGAGCGGCACGGCCGTCCGATCCGGACACCGCGGCCGCCGCCGAGCGGCTCACCCGCAAGCTCAAGACCAAGGTCGAGATCCGGCGCGGCAAGCGAGGCGGGCGACTCGTCATCCACTTCCACGACGAGGAGGATCTCATCCGACTCTTCGAGTCGCTCAGCCGGGGCGGAGACTAGCGCTTGGCCGCAAGCGGCGAGCTCAACGGCTTTCTCGATGCCGGCAGCCAGCTAGTGGGCGAGCTCCGCTTCGAGGACACCTTCCGGGTGGACGGCAGGGTCTCCGGTCGGATCGTTTCGCCCGGCGACCTGATCATCGGCGAGGCCGGCGAGGTGGAGGCCGAGATCGAGGTGGGAAGGCTCTTCGTCTGCGGGATTCTGCGCGGCCGGGCCACGGCGGCCCACATCGAGCTCGAGCGCGGCTCGCGGGTCGAGGCCGAGCTGGTGACGCCGTCGCTGGTGGTGGCCGAGGGGGCCATCCTGCGGGTGAGCTGCGACACGGGCACCCCGCCCCTGGAGGGAGCGACAGCAGACGAGGAGCGAGAACCCCTCTAGGGCGTCGTGGCCGCCGGCAGCAGGGTCTCGTACGAGGGCACGAAGGTGAGCGGACGACTGGCCAGGAAGGCGGGGGTGAACGCCTCGGTCAGCACCCGGCCGTCGAAGTCGCGGGCGCTCGGCAGGCCGAGGGCGTAGAGCAGAGTCGGCACGACGTCGGCGAGCTCGGCGTCGGTCAGGAGACGCCCGGGCGAGATGCCTTCGCCGACCAGGAGCACCAGGCCGTCCGGCGGACCCCACAGCTGGCCTTGCTGTCGCACGCCGCCGACCCCGAGCATCCGCCGCCAGCGGGTCGGCGCCACGAAACCATGCGGTGAAACAACGGCCAGGATCTTGGGCGCGGGTTGCGAGGACCAGAAGTCGTCCAGCCAACGGTCGAGCCACCGGTAGTAGAGGACCAGCTCGGCCGCCGCGGCGTGGTCGTCACGCCGCCGGCTGCCCTCGAGGACGACCGCCGTGAAGCCCCCGAAAGAGGCCCGCGAGACGTGCCCGAGACCGGTCAGGCGCAAGAAGAATCCGCGCAGGCCCTGCGCCTGGTCGAGGAGGAAACGGGCGAGGGCCTGCCGCCACAGGTCGGAGGCGAAGGCGCCTTCGAGGAGGCGTCGGTCACGGGGCCGCTCGATCTCGGCGAGCAATCGCGGGTCGATCTCGTAGGTGCCCACGCGGAACAGGGCGCCGCGGTCGACCAGATCGGCTGGCACGGCCGCCGCCGCCTCGAGCTCGCCGTAGAAGTAGCGGTCCGAGAAGACGAAGGCGGTGGGCCCCTGCGCCGGCCACGAGGCCGGCCAGCCGACGGCGCCGCTCGCCAGGTCCAGGCGGGCCAACATCTCCCAGAGCGTGAGAGCCCGCCGGTCGTTGCCGTCGACCGGCCTGGGCGCCGCGCCGAAGGTGCCCCAGCGCGCTAAGCCGAGCCGATGGGGCGCCAAGGCGAGCGGGGTGTCGGGGTCGAGGGGCGTGGACACCAGCTTGCGGCCGAGGACCTGGTGACGGAACGGCAGCTTGCCGCTGGCGAGCGTCGTCCAGACAGCCGACGTCACCACCGGCGGCACGCAGCCCAGCCGGCCGTACGCGCCCTCGGCGAGCGTCCTGGCGAAGAACGGGAGCTGGCCTTCGCCGGCGAGCGGCAGGATGACGTCCAGGGTCGCTCCCTCCAAGCCCAGCACGTAGAGCCGCGGCAGCTCGCGCAAGTCGACGGTGGCGGGCAGGGGGGCCGCCTCGGGCCGTGGCGCGAACGCTTCGCGGCGCTCCAGCATGAAGTAAACGGCGGCCAGGGCGACCGCCGCGAGGCCCCAACGACTGCGCCGCCCGTAGGGTCGGTCGTTGAGGCTGTGGAGCAGCGCCGTGTAGAAGCTGATCAGGGCCGCCACCGCGACGACGACCGCCGCCTTGATCAGGCGCGTGCCGATGCCCGGCGGCAGGAAGAAGGAGTAGTGCGAGGCGTTATACCCGGCGGCCGCTGCGGCCAAACCGAGGACACCGGTCATCGCCCAGGGCAAGGCCCTCGCGGCGCGCTCGGGAGAGAGGCGGCAAGCCCCGGCGACGACGAGGGCCGAGACCGCGCCGAGCAGAGGCCCGTACGAGCCCACGCCCCGCGCCACAGAAGCGACGTCGAAGTCGAGGCCGGGGTTGAGGAAGAAGAGCAGGCCGGTCAGCAAGGCTCCGGCCAGCCATCCCGGCAGGGAACCGAGCAGCAGGGCACGCGCCAGGCGCCCCGGCCAGGGACGCGAGGGCGAAGCGGCTACGAGCATCGAGACGGCAAGGCGCGGCGGCCGTGAGATAGTAACAGGCCGCTCGCCGACCCCTCGATGGGCTATCCGTTATTGCGCCCCCTGCTCTTCGCCCTCGAGCCCGAGGCGGCGCACGGGCTGGCGACCCGAGCCCTCGCAGGTCTGCAGCGACTGCCGGCCCTAGAGCGCGCGGTCGCTCGCCGCTGCGCCCTCGCTTCGCCGCGGCTGGTCCAGGATCTGTTGGGCTGCCGCTTCCCGGGCCCGGTGGGGCTGGCAGCGGGCTTCGACAAGGACGGCCGGCTGGTGCGGGCTTTCGCCGCCCTGGGCGCCGGCTCAGTCGAGGTGGGCACGGTCACCCCCCGGCCCCAGCCTGGAAACCCCAAGCCCCGCCTGTTCCGCTACCCGGCGGAGCGCAGCCTCCAGAACTCGCTTGGTTTCAACAGCTCAGGGAAAGTTGTGGTGGAGCGCAACCTCAGATTTTCCGCAGATTCTGGCATTCCAGTGGGCGTCAACCTGGGCAATAACAGCGACACACCCATTGAAGTGGCCAAACGAGACTTCCTCGAGCTGGTCGAGGCCCTGGGGCCATGGGCCGACTACCTGGTGCTCAACGTCTCCTCTCCCAACACTCCTGGCCTGCGCTCCTTGCAGACGGCGGAGGGTCTGGTCCCGCTGCTCGCTGGGGCTCGCCAGCTCACCGACCGGCCAGTGCTGGTCAAGCTTGCCCCCGACCTCGAGCCGGCGGCGGCGGTGGAGCTGGCGCGCGCCGCGGTCGAGGGCGGCGCGGCCGGCGTGGTCGCCACCAACACGACGGTGGACCGCACCCTCCTACCAGGTGCCCGCCCGGAGGGCGGGCTCTCCGGACGGGTCCTGCGGGAGCGCAGCTTCACCCAGCTTCAAGCGCTCGCCGGTGCGCTCTTCGGCCGTTGCGCGTTGGTCTCCGTCGGCGGCGTCGACAGCGCCGCGGAGGCCTACCGCCGGCTGCGTGCCGGCGCCTCGCTGGTGCAGCTCTACAGCGGGCTCGTCTTCGAAGGTCCCGCTCTGTTCCGGCGCATCCACCGGGGGCTGCTGGAGCTACTCGATCGCGATGGCCTGGGCTCGATCGCCGAGGCGGTCGGCGCCGATCTGAGGAGGGAGGCGGCGTGAAGGCGCTCGACTGCGTCGTCGTCGCCCTCGACACCCCTGACTGGGGGAGCTTCGTCGCGCTCGCGGAACGGTTCGGGCCGCGGGTGGGCGTGCTCAAGGTCGGGCTCGAGGCTTTCAGCCGGTTCGGGCCCCGCGCCGTGGAGGAGGCTCGCCGCCGCGGCCGCGCGGTCTTTCTCGACTTGAAGCTGCACGACATCCCGGCGACGGTGGCAGGCGCCGTGGCGGCCGCCCGCGATCTCTCGGTCGACTACCTCACCGTGCACGCCGGCGGCGGCGCCGCGATGTTGGCGGCGGCGCGGGCCGCGGCGGGCGCGGCGCTGGCGCTGCTCGCCGTCACGCTCCTCACCCACCTCGACGCCGCGGCGCTGGCGCGACTCGACCTGCCGGGGCCGCCGGCCGAGCGGGCGCTCGCCTGGGCGCGGCTGGCCCGGGAGGCGGGCTGCGCCGGCGCCGGCTGCTCGCCGCAGGAGCTTGCCCTCCTGCGGCCGGCTCTGCCGGCGCCGTTCCGGCTCGTCACTCCCGGCATCCGCTGGCTCGCCGAGGTCGTCGGGGACGACCAGCAGCGGGTGGCCACACCGGCGGCGGCACGGGCGGCGGGCGCCGACCTGCTGGTGATCGGCCGGCCGCTGACCCGGGCGGCGGACCCGGAACGGGCGCTCTCGGAGCTGGCGCAGGCGCTGGGCTAGCCGCCGGCCCGGTTAGACGACGAAGATCGGCCGGTCCACCTCGTGGACGAACCGCCACTGGTAGACGTAGACGTAGAAGTCGACCGGCACGGTGTACGTGCAGCGTAGCCGGATGCGACCGCCGGCCTTTTCGACGGTCACGTTCTTCTCGGCCACGGGCAGCTCGAGCTCCCGCGCTTTGGCCAGCACCCGTCCCTTGACGGTATCGGCCGGCGTGCGACCGGCGAACTTCGCCTGCTCGACCATGAAGTCGTAGAGCTCGGAGCTGGCGATCTTCACCGGCGCCATCTTGAAGGCCACCAACAGCATGATGCCGAGGATCGCCGCCCAGAACAGGCAGCCCGCGACCCCCTCGCCGGCCTGATGAGACCTTCTGCGCATGGACATTCCCGACGTCTCCCGGTGGCCGAGTTGGCTCGAGTTGGCGAGATTCTAGCAGGCCCGACCTAGCGGACCAAAAGGAAACTGCGCTCCCAGCGCGTGCGCGCGACGAAATGGGTCAGCACCTCGCCCAGGTGACGCAGCTTCCCGACGAGGCCCGGTGCGGCCTCCCCCTGGGCGTCGCTGGCGAACGACCAGTAAACGAGCAAGGCACGTCCCTTGACGTACGTGGCCGGCACCGGGCCCCAGAAACGTGAGTCGTTCGAGTAGTCACGGTTGTCGCCGAGGAAGAAGTAGTGGCCCTCGGGCACGGTGTACGGACCGAAGTTGTCCCGCCGGCTTCTGGACTCGTCGAGAAAGGGGTTGTCGGGGTAGACGTGGGGGTCGGTGAAGAAGGTGTAGCCCTCCTCGCGCAGTCGTTCACCATTCACCCAGGTCACCTTGGCGCGGATCTCGACGCGGTCGCCGGGCAGTCCGATGCAGCGCTTGATGAAGTCCCGACGTGGGTCCTCTGGAAAACGGAAGACGACGACGTCGCCGCGACGGATGGCGCGGCTCGGCAGCCAACGTCGCTCCGCTGCCGCGGCCACCGGCGCGAAGGCGAACTTGTTGACCAGGATGTGGTCGCCGATGAGGAGGTTCTCTTCCATCGAGCCGGTGGGGATCTTGAAGGCCTGTACGGCGAAGGTGCGCGCGAAGAGGGCGAAGAGCAGCGCCACGAGGAGCGCCTCGAGGTAATCGCGCGACATCGAGGGCGAGGACACGCCGTGCCCGATCCTCGCCTCAGCGAATGAGATCGAAGGTGCGATCCCAGCGGGTGCGAGTGAAGAAGCCGACCGCGGTCCGCGCGAGCTGGCGCACCTTCACGCCCCAGCCGTGCCAGTTGCCGTCCGAGGTCTCGCCGCCGTAGGACCAGTAGACGAGGAACGCCCGCCCTTTGACGAAGCGGCGGGGCACCGGGCCCCAGAACCGCGAGTCGTGGGACCTGTCGCGGTTGTCGCCCATGCAGAAGTAGTGGTCCTCGGGCACCGTGAAGGGACCGAAGCGGTCGCGCTTCGCGACCAGCTGGGCGTCGGCGTGCTTGGTGTAGATGCCGTCCTCGACCCACTTGCCGTTGACGTAGAGGTCCTTATCCACGACCTGCACGACGTCGCCGGGCAGCCCCACGCAGCGCTTGACCATGTCGAGCGTCGGCCGCTCCGGGGAGCGGAAGATGACGATGTCGCCGCGCTGGACGTCGCGCCACGGCAGGGCGCCGCCGAGCTCGCCGAGCCCGCGAGCGCCGTAGATGAAGCGGTTGACGAAGAGGTGGTCCCCAACCAGCAGCGTGTCCTCCATCGAGGCGCTCGGGATGTAGAAGGTCTTCACCACGAAGGTGTTGGTGAAGCCTAGGAAGACCCCGGCGATGAGCAGGGCCTCGAAGTACTCGCGGAGAGTGGAGACGCGGCGCCCCGGCATGGGCCGCCTAATCTACCAGCCGGCCGGGCGCCGGGGATTGCGCGCCTGACCAGATCCCTGGACAGAGAGCGGTAGCGCCGTCGCGGCGGGCGGCGCTCCCCGCCGTCGGCCTCTTCGGGGGCCCGTCGGCGCCCAATCGCTTGCCGTCCGCGCTCGGGGCACAGGTCCGTAGCGGGCGACAACTCATGGCCTTGCAGTCACTTCCGGCGGAGTTCCCAGCTGGCAGGGAAGTTGACGTACGCCTGCCCTCATGAACCGGAGAAAGGAGGTGCGGCTAGCGGCAGGCTCGACGAACACCGACGGCAAGCACGGAGGGCCGCGACGGTCCTCCAGCGCAGTACCGAGCATTCGTTTCGATGTCCACACAGCACCCACCCATCATCCACACGAAAGGAGTACCCACCATGCTTCGCAAGTTCTCTTTCCTCCCCGCCGCCCTCGCCGTCCTCGCCCTGGTCGGGGTCACCTCCGTCCTGGCAGCCGCCGAAGGCACGGTCAACCTCAACACGGCCAGCGCCGAGCAGCTGGTGCTGCTGCCCCGTGTGGGCGAGACCATCGCCGAGCGCATCCTCGCCTTCCGCGAGGCCAACGGCCCGTTCAAGGCTGTCGAAGAGCTGATGCTCGTCGAGGGGATCGGCGAGCGGACCTTCGAGCAGATGCGACCGCACGTGGCGCTCTCCGGCGAGACCAGCCTCGCCGAGAAGGTGCGCGTGGCGAGCGCCGAGCCGGAGGGAGAGTAGGTGCCGCCGGGCGGGGCGGCCGTCGAGCCGCCCCGCCCTCGGGGCGCCCCCGCCGCGGACGCCGCGCCCGTGGCATCTCCCTCGTGGAAGCTCTGGTGATGCTGTCGATCTTCGGGGTCTTCTTCGCCGCCACCGTGCCGCCGGCCCTCGCCTGGGCGGCGAGGGTGCGCCTGCGCCACGGTGCCGCCGAGGTGGCCACCGTGCTGCGGCTGGCCCAGTCGGAGGCCGTCCGCCGATCGGCCAACGTCGGCGTCAAGTTCACGGTCGAGAAGGACGACCGTGTGACCTTTCGGCTGCACCGCGACGGCGACGGCGACGGCGTGCGCTCGAGCGACATCGCGAGCGGGGTCGATCCGGCGCTCTCGCCTCCCCGCCGACTGGTCCACCTGGGCGCGCACGTGCGTTTCGGCTTCCCTCCCGGGCCGGCGCCGCGCGACCCTGCGGACCCCAGCCGCCGCCTCACCGACCTCGACGACCCCATCCGCTTCAACCGCTCCGACCTGGCCGTCTTCAGCCCGGTGGGCGAGTCGACACCGGGCTCGGCCTACCTGACCGATTCCTTGCGCCACCTGGCTGCGGTGCGCCTCTTCGGCCGCACCGGCAAGGTCAAGGTGCTGCTCTACGACCCGGACAGCGAGACCTGGCGGCTCGATTGAGCCGCCGTTTGACGGCCCCCCGGCGCTCCAGTAACGTCCTCGCCGGTGGGCGCCATCGTCATCGCCACGACCGTCGGCACCGAGGAGCAGGCCAACCTCCTGGCCAACGAGCTCGTCGCCCGCCGCCTCGCCGCCTGCGTCAACATCATCAAGGTTCACCGCTCCGTCTACCGCTGGCAGGGCAAGATCTGTGACGACTGCGAGTACCTGCTGTTCGTCAAGAGCATGGAGTCCGAGTACGAGCTCATCGAGGCGATGATCAAGGAGCTCCACAGCTATGAGCAGCCGGAGATCCTCTCGTTCAAGGTGACGCAGGGCGAGCCGGGGTTCCTCGCCTGGATCGCCGCCAGTCTCGACAAGAACGCCGCCTTCGAGGACGAGATCCAGCAGCACGGCGAGAGCTAGGGAAGGTCCGCGCGGCCGCACCCTGAGGGGCCGCCGCCACCGAGGCCGGCCGCTACAGGACGGAGAGCGCCTGATCGAGGTCGGCCAAGAGGTCGTCGAGATCCTCGAGCCCGACCGACACCCGCACCAGGCCCTCGGTCAAGCCGAGCCGCGCGCGGGCCTCCCCGGGGATCGAGGCGTGGGTCATGGTCGCCGGATGCGAGATCAGGGTCTCGACCCCGCCCAGGCTCTCGGCGAGCGACAGCACCTCCAGGCGGTCGAGGAAGCGCTTGGCCGCGTCGAACGAGCCGAGATCGAAGCTGATGAGGGCGCCGAAGCCGCTCGCCTGGCGCCGGTGCACGGCGTGGCCCGGATGGTCGGGGAGCCCCGGGTAGAGCACCCTCTCGACCTTCGGGTGGCCGACGAGGAAGGCGGCGACCGCGCGGCCCAGGACCTCGTGGCGCTCCATGCGCACGGCGAGCGTCTTGATGCCGCGCAGGGTGAGGAAGCTGTCGAAAGGTGAGAGCACGGCCCCGACCGATTTCTGGATGAAGGCGAACCAGTCGGCGTCTTCCTGGCGGCGGGTCACCAACACGCCGCCCAGGGCGTCGCTGTGTCCGTTCAAGAACTTGGTGGCCGAGTGGACGACCAGGTCGGCGCCGTGCTCGATCGGCCGCTGGAAGTACGGCGAGGCGAAGGTGTTGTCGACCGCCAGGATCGCCCCGTGGCGGTGGGCGATGGCGGCGGCGCCGGCGAGATCAGTGACCTCCATCATCGGGTTGGTGGGAGTCTCGACGTAGACCATCTTCGTGGCCGGGGTCATCGCCGCCTCGATCGCCTCGAGCCGGCTGGTGTCGACCCAGGACGAGGCGAGCCCGTAGCGGTCGAGCACCTGGTTCAAGAGCCGGTAGGTGCCGCCGTAAACGGTGTGCGAGGCGACGAGGTGGTCGCCGCTCTTGAGCAGGGTCATCAAGGCCGAGATCGCCGCCATGCCGGAGGCGAAGGCGTGGCCCGAGAGGCCGCCCTCGAGGGAGGCGACGTTCACTTCGAGGGCGGTGCGCGTGGGGTTCTGGACGCGGGCGTACTCGAAGCCCTTGTGGCGGCCCAGCGCCTCTTGGACGTAGGTCGAGGTGGCGTAGATGGGTACCGAGATGGCGCCGGTCGTGGGGTCCGGCGCCTGGCCGGCGTGGATGGCGCGGGTGGCGAAGCGGCGGCCGGAGGTGTCGCCTTTCATGGGCGCCCGGATTGTAAGCGAGCCGCCGGCGGCGCGGCGCCGGCCACGCCTATAATCGCCAACCTCTCTCAACCCCTCCCAGGAGTGTCCCACCCGTGCGCCATCGCCCGACCTCGATCGTGACCGCCGCCCTGCTGTCCGCCACCGTGGCCGCCGCGAGCCCCGATTCCGGGCCGGCGGCGCTCGATCTCCAGTCCTACTCGAACCCCGGCGAGGTCGCGGTCCGCCACCTGGCTCTCGACCTCGAGGTGCGCTTCGCCGACAAGACCCTGGCGGGGACGGCGGAGCTCACGCTCGAGCGCCGGCGCCCCGAAGCGGCCGCGCTGGTCCTCGACACCAAGGATCTGGCGATCGAGCAGGTAGAGACCTCGGCGGATGGCGCGGCCTTCCAGCCGGCGACCTGGCTCGTGGGACCGTCGGACCCGGTGCGCGGCGCCCCCCTCGCGGTGGCCTTGCCGGCCGACGCGACCCACGTGCGCATCGCCTACACCACGAGTCCTGGCGCCTCGGCGCTGCAGTGGCTGGAGCCCGCGCAGACGGCTGGGAAGCGCCATCCCTACCTCTTCACCCAGGGTCAGGCCCTCCACACGCGGAGCTGGATTCCGCTCCAGGACACGCCGCAGGTGCGCATCACCTACAGCGCCCGCATCAAAACGCCGCCGGAGCTCTTCGCGGTGATGAGCGCCGCGAACGATCCGCTCTCGCCGCGCGACGGCGACTACGACTTCCGCATGGAGCAGCCCATCCCGTCCTACCTCGTGGCTTTGGCCGTGGGCGACATCGCCTTCGCCTCGACCGGCGAGCGCAGCGGGGTCTACGCCGAGCCGGCCGTCGTCGAGGCCGCCGCCTGGGAGTTCGCCGACACCGAGAAGATGATCGCGGCGACCGAGGCGCTCTATGGCCCCTACCGTTGGGGCCGCTACGACCTCCTGGTGCTGCCGCCGAGCTTCCCCTACGGCGGCATGGAGAATCCGCGCCTGACCTTCGCCTCGCCCACGGTCATCGCCGGGGACCGGAGCCTCGTCGCCCTGGTGGCCCACGAGCTGGCGCACTCGTGGTCCGGGAACCTGGTGACCAACGCCACCTGGAACGACTTCTGGCTGAACGAGGGCTTCACGACCTACATCGAGCGCCGCATCCTCGAGGCCCTCTACGGGCGCGAGCACGCCGAGCTCGAATGGGCGCTCGGCGGGCAGGCGGTCGAGGAGGAGATGGCGCCGATGCCCGCCTGGCAGCAGGCTCTCGCCGGGCCGCAGGGAGCCGCCGACCCGGACGCGATCTTCTCGGGCGTGCCCTACCAGAAGGGGGCCCTCCTGCTGCGCGCCCTCGAGCAGGCTTACGGCCGCGATCGCTTCGACGCTTGGCTCGCCGGCTACTTCGAGCGCCATGCCTTCCAGAGCTTGACGACGGCGGGCTTCCTCGCCGATCTCGAGGCCAACCTCGTGGCGAGCGACCCCGAGCCGGCGCAGAGGGTCGGGATCGAGTCCTGGCTCTACGGCCCAGGCCTGCCGGCGAGCGCCCCCGAGCCGTCAGCGGCGGGTCTGACGCGCGTCGATGCGTTGGCGGCGGACTGGGCAGCGAGCAGGACGACCGCGGCCGAGCTGCCGATTGCCGACTGGAGCACCCAGGAGCGGCTGCGTTTCCTGCGCGCCGCGCCGTTGCCGCAAGGGGCCGCGCGACTGGCCGAGCTCGACGGGGCGTTCGGCCTCTCGGCTTCCGGCAACTCCGAGCTCGCCTTTCAGTGGTTGAAGATGGCGATCGCCAGCGACTACGCGCCGGCCTGGCCTCGGCTCGAGGAGTTCCTGACCAGCCAGGGACGCCGCAAGTTCCTGAAGCCATTATTCGAGGAGCTGGTGAAGACCCCGGCCGGGCGCGAGCGGGCGGCCGCCATCTACTCCAAGGCGCGGCCCGGGTACCACCCGATCGCGCAGGCCGCGGTCGACGCCATCCTCTCGCCCGCGCCCTGAAGCCTCAGACCCTTACTCGAAACAACTCCCATGCCGCCTTCTCCAGCTCGTCCCGGAAGTCCGGGTGAGCGACCGACACGATGCTCCGGATGAACTCGTCCTGGGGGCGGGCGTTGATCGCCGCGACCCCGTGCTCGGTCACCAGGAAGAAACGCG
>CAYXXN010000048.1:8008-17335 GCA_964469055.1 uncultured Thermoanaerobaculia bacterium | reverse complement strand
CATCGCACGACCGGGAGCCGAGTTGCGTGCTCTCGCCTAGACTGAGCGGAAGGCCTGGATCACGAACCAGATCGACAGCACCAGCAGGATCGGCCAGATCAGGAGAAGGTCGAATCGAATGTCGGCCGGGGGGTTCGCCGGCGGGCTCCACTTCATCATCGCGAACTCCCAAACGCCGTAGACCGCCCAGCCGACGGCCGGCACCAGGAGCGGCGCGTCGTTCGATGCGCTGAACCGCTTGAACACCACGTGGGCGACGAAGAAGAACCCGGCGACCACGAGAATAGTCGTGGGCTGGTGGAAGAGGAGATCCTTGAGGAGCTGCATCCCAGGGCAGCCTATCATCGGCTTTGCAGTCGGGGACCTTCGATGCGCGTCGCCTTGATCCGTGAAGTCAGCTCGAGTCTCGCGCGTTGCGAGCTCACGCATCTCGCGCGAGAGCCCATCGACGTGGAGCTGGCGCGCGAGCAGCACCACCGATACGAGCGGTGCCTCGCCTCCCTCGGCTGCGAGATCCGGCGGCTGCCGGTCGCGGCCGAGCTCCCGGACGCCGTCTTCGTCGAGGACGCCGCCGTCGTGCTCGACGAACTGGCGATCATCGCCCGGCCGGGCGCGGCGTCGCGGCGGGCGGAGACGGCGTCGGTCGCGGCGGCCCTCGGGAAGGACCGCGCGCTGCGGCGGATCGAGCCGCCGGGCACGCTCGACGGCGGCGACGTCCTCGCGGTCGGGAGGTTTCTTTACGTGGGTCTCTCCACTCGGACCAACGCTTCGGGGATCGAGCAGCTGCGGGCGGCCGTGGAGCCGTTCGGTTACGAGGTCCGTCCCGTCGCCCTCGACGGCTGCCTCCACCTGAAGACGGCGGTGACGCGGGTCGCGCGCGATACGCTCTTGATCCAGCGAGCTTGGGTGGACGCCGTCGCCTTCGCCGGCTTCGAGCTGATCGATGTCGCCCCCGGGGAGCCGATGGCCGCCAATGCCCTGCGGGTCGGCGAGGTGGTCGTCTTCCCCGCCGCCTACGCGAAGACCCACGAGCGCCTGGCTCGCCGCGGCCTCACCGTCTTCGTGGTCGACGTCTCGGAGCTCGCCAAGGCCGAGGGCGGGGTGACCTGCTGTAGCCTGATCTACAGCGTGTAGCGCGGCCCTGGCGCCGCCGGCGACGCGGAGGATTTCAGGGCCCGGCACATCCAAGCACTCGAGACCGACGGCCGACCGGGCCGGGTCGCGAGACCGAGGACGAGCCGGAGAGGAGAGATCCATGCCTTCCACCACCGAGCACCTGCTGAACGACGGCTCCTGGTCCACCAGGGGGGAGCAGAGCCCCTACTACAGCCTTCGCCCGGGGCATCAGGCGGTGCTGGAAGGCGAGTTGGACGGCGAGGCGATCCAGCTCGAGGTCACCGTGCTGCGCGAGCGCGAGACGATCACCGTAGTGACCGCTCAGGGTGTACCGTTGACCGTCGAAGCCGGGGTCGTCGAGGAGCGCGAGTTCAAGGACGGCGAGCTCCACGAGGTCGCGCGCTTGCTGGTCTGCCAACTGAGCGCAGACGACCGACACCTCCTGTTTCGGTGAAAACGGGCGACGCCCTCACGGCGCCGCCGTTGCCTCGGCCAGGAGCTGCAGGTAGTCGCGGCGGAACTTCGCGGCATCGGCTCGCCGGACGTACATCATGTGGCCGGACTCGTAGTAGGCGACCCGCAGCTTGCCGGGGACAGGCCGGTTGCGCCTGATAGGCTCCATCGGCTCTTCGGGCGGAGACTCCCGAGAGCGCCCGACGACATCGCAGGTGGCGCTGGAAGGGGCGGCAGGAGCGATGGAGCCTTTGATCGGCAGCAAGGTCACCCACTACCGGATCCTCCGCAAGCTGGGGAGCGGCGGGATGGGAGTGGTCTACGAGGCCGAGGACGACCAGTTGGGGCGGCGGGTGGCGGTGAAGTTCCTCTCCGAGCAGATGCAGCGCGACGCGCCGACGCTCGAGCGCTTCCAACGCGAGGCGCGGGCCGCGTCGGCCCTCAATCACCCCGGCATCTGCACGGTCTACGCCATCGAGCAGCACGACCGCCAGCAGTTCATCGTCATGGAGCTGCTCGAGGGGCAGACCCTGGCGAAGCTCATCCACGAGGGACCGTTCGAGATCGGCCGGTTGCTCGACGTCGGCGTCCAGATCGCAGACGCGCTCGAGTCGGCGCACTCGAAGGGGATCGTCCACCGCGACATCAAGCCGGTGAACGTCTTCGTCAACTCTCGGGGGCAGGTGAAGATCCTCGACTTCGGCCTGGCCAAGATCGAGACGGCACGCCACCCCGAGGAGTCGGGCATCTCGGGTTCGAAGGTGGAGACGACACTCGAGCCGGGCGACCTGACGATCGCCGGAACCGTTCTCGGGACGGCGTGCTACATGTCGCCGGAGCAGGCGCGCGGGCAGCCGACCGACGCCCGCACGGATCTCTTCTCGCTCGGCGCGGTGCTCTACCAGATGGCGACGGGCACGCTGCCCTTCCAGGGCGACACCGAGGCGGTGATCTTCGAGGCGATCCTCAACCGAGATCCGCGTCCGTTGAACGAGATCGATCCCGCGCTGCCGCCGGGGCTCGGGCGCATTCTCGACAAGGCGTTGGAGAAGGACCGCAACCTGCGGTATCAGAGCGCCACCGAGCTCAAGACCGATCTCATCCGCTTGCAGCGCGACCTCGATTCGGAGCGCCGGCGAGCCGCCGAGCTGTCGGCGTCCAAGGGCGGGCCCGAGAAGCAGACCGAGAGGTCGATCGCCGTCCTCTACTTCGAGAACCTGAGCGGCGCGAAGGAAGACGAGTACTTCCGCGATGGCGTGACCGAGGACATCATCACCGAGCTCTCGAAGATCGAAGGACTGAGCATCTTCTCCCGCCAGACGGTCCTCGCGTATCACGACAAGCAGGTGACGCCGGCGCAGATCGGCCAGCAGCTCAAGGCCGCCTACGTGCTGGCGGGGAGCCTGCGCCGCGCCGGCAACCGCCTGCGGATCAACGCCCAGCTCGTCGACACCCACACGGACTTCCCGCTCTGGTCGGAGCGCTACGACCGGGAGATGAAGGACGTCTTCGAGGTGCAGGACGAGATCGCGCGCCGGATCGCGGAGGCGCTGAGGATCAAGCTCTCGCCGCAGGAGCAGGCGGCGATCGCCGCCAAGCCCACCGAGAACCTCCAGGCCTACGATCTGTATCTGCGCGGCCGGAGCTACGCCCGTCGCCGGACGCGCCAGGACATGGAGTTCGCGCTGCAGATGTTCGAGAACGCGGTGGCGCTGGATCCCGACTTCGCCTTGGCCTACGCCGCCATCGCGAATGGCTGCGCCAACGCCCATTACTGGTCCGGGTTCGACGCGTCCTGGATGGATCGCGCGCGGGCGGCTTCCGAGAAGGCGGTCCGGCTGGCGCCCAACGAGCCGGAAGTGCAGGCGTCGCAGGGCTGGCTGCTCTACGCCCAGGGTAAATACGAGGAGGCGTTGCGGATCGCGCGCTCGGTGGTCGAGCGCAAGAGCGATTGCGAGGGCGCCTATTTCCTCCTGTTGCGGATCATGTTCGCCTCCGGGCTCAACCAGGAGATCGCGACCATGGCGGAGACCGCTCTCGAGGCCAGCGGCGACAACTACAACGTGTACCCGCCGATCCTCAACGCCCTGAGCGCCCTGGGGAAGCAGGAAGCGATGAGGAACGTGCGCCATCGGATGATCCAGGCGCTGGAGACCCACCTCCGGCAGGTGCCCGAGGACGCGCGGGCGCGCACCCTTCTCGCGATCGGCTATGCCGAGGAGAACCGGCCCGACGACGCGGTGCGAGAGGTGGGCCTGGCCATGGACCTCCGTCCCAACGAGGCGGGCATCCTCTACAATGCGGCCTGCACGTTCTGCTTTCTAAACCGCAAGGCCGAGGCGATGGAGGCCCTCAGCAAGGCCTGGCGCGCCGGCTTCAAGGACGCCGACTGGACCCGCCGCGACCCTGATCTCGCTCCGCTGCACGGCGACCCCGAGTTCGAGCGGCTCTATCCCGAGAAGAGCGGGTAGTCGCGAGCGGCGGTTCTAGGGGACGACCACGTCCCAGGCGCCGGTGTCGCCCGACTCGAAACCGTCCTCGAAGATCTTGCCGGTGATGCGGTAGATGTTGCCGAGGCCGATGGCGACGGCGTAGACGTGGCCGTCGGGGCCGAGCTCGAGATCGGTGGCGGCGCCGAAGTCGGAGCCCACCCGGAGCAGATCGGCCTGGGCGTCGTTGTCGGCCACCAGGTCGATGAGCAGGGGGAAGGCGGAGAGGTCGAGGGCCGTGCGACTGCCGTTGAGCGGCAGGGCGTAGATCTGGCCGCGGTTGTTGTCGCTGACCAGGATGACGTTGTCGTAGTCCGGGCCCCAGGAGCTGCCGACCGGGAAGAGGATGCCGGTGGGGGCGTTGGTGTCGAGCCAGGAGAACTCCGGGTCGCTGTAGGTCGAGCCCTCGCCGGGCATGTCCCAGAGGTCGTCCGGGTCCTGAGGGTCGAGGCTGTCGGGCCCCATGATTTGCTCCCAGCCGCTGTTGGTGCCCGGCGGCAGACGGTTCACCTCGTCGAAGGTCCCGGGGCCGTTCTCGGTGTCCCAGGGGCCGCCCGTGACCGGATCGAGGGCGAGGCCGAAGCTGTTGCGCACGCCGTAGGCCCAGTAGCTCGCCACCTCGGTGATGCACGGGCCGTCGGGACCGCACTCGAGGTCGGTGGCGCAGGTCTGGACCTCGTCGCCCTCGCAGTACGGGGTGAAGGGGTTGCCCGGGAAGGGGTCCCCGGCCTGGTCGACGCGGAAGACCGCACCGGTGTCATCGGGTGAGTCCCCGGCCGGGAAGTTCTGGAGCCTGCCGTTGCGGTTCAGGTCGCCGATCACCGTGTAGAGCGGCGCCCCGTCACCGGGCAGCCCCTGGCTCGCATCAACGGCCGGAGGCCCCAGCAGCAGCACCCCGCCGTCGTGGTTGGGGCCCGGGGTCGCCGGCAGGTCGAGCAGAAGCTGCGGGTTCTCGAGCTCTCCCGTGCCCGAGTTCCAGTCGTAGCGGTAGACGCGGTTGGCGAGCGGCACCGCCTCGGTGTAGTAGAGGAAGACGCCCGGCGGGACCTCGGTGTTGAGGGCGATCCCCAGGAGCCCCCGCTCGCTCTCACCGTTGACGGCGACGGTGAGGACGGGGTTCGGTTGCAGCACCCCGCCGAGGATGCGCTGGACGTTCCCGGTCTCCTTCTCGAGCACGAGGATGTCGTCGGGCCCGAGGAAGGCCATGGTAGTGGGCAGCGCGAGCGAGAAATCCGCGAGCAAGGGCTCGGCCGTCAGGCGGGAGTCATCCATCGTGGGCTGGGCGACGAGCGGCATCGCGGCCAGAGCGGTGAGGGCGAGGGCGGTCGGGATGGAGGTCTTCATCGAGCGGTCCTCCGTCAAGGAGAGGGACGTCAATCTAACAGGTACAACGCGTGAAGCCCGGATGCAATTCGCCCCTCCGCCTGTCGGTCGTCACCAACCAAGCGGTCCGTCGCTCGGTAGAGTCGCTCGGTGACCGCAGTCGAGCTGTCGGTGGTGATCCCGGCCTACAACGAGGCCGCGCGCATCGGCCCGACCGTGCGGCGAATCGTCGAGCACTTGCGCGCCACGGGCCGCGGCGCCGAGATCCTCGTCGTCGATGACGGCAGCGACGACGATACTGCCGGCGCCGTCGAGCGGTTCGGCGAACCCGAGGTCCGGGTCCTTCGTCTGCCGGAGAACCGCGGCACTCCGCGCAGATGGCCCGCGACGCAGTGCGGCTGCGCTGGCGGGCGGTGTGCGAGGGGTACCTCTCCACCCCACCGTGGTTCTAGAGCGTAAACCATATAACTCTCTAGACTTAGGAGTCCACGAACCCCCTGTTTCCACGTCGTAAGTACGACTGTTGTTCCGCCATCATCCTTCCCGGTCGGCGAGCACGCCGAGGACGGCGCGCCAGGGGCCTACCTCTTCGCGGTACTGCTTGGCCAGCACCCGGGCGATCTGCGCCAGGTGCGTCCAGTCGTGGGCCACCCAGCAGGCGAGATGCTGGCGGAGGGTCACCGGGCCGAGCGCGGGGTGGAGGCCGGGGCGGTCGAGATCGGCCGCGGCCAGGCCGAGGGCGCGCAGACGGGTGAGGTTCTCGCCCCGCAGGCGCGCGAAGTCCTCCAGCAGATCCTCGAGCGACTTCCCGCCGCTAGCCGTGAACATCGCCTCGCGGTCGAAGGGCGTGAACGGCGCCGGATCGCCGTGCAGCATGTGCTCGACGCGGGGGACCCAGTCGGCGCGCTCGCCGTGGATCAAGTGGCCGACGACGTCGTAGGGGCTCCAGGTGCCGGGCCCCTCGGTGACCGTGCGCCAGCGGTCGGGCAGGCCGCCGAGCCAGGCCCGGAGCACCGCCGGCGTGCGCGCCAGAAGGTCGAAGGACTCGGCGAGGTCGTAGGGGAGCATGGCGGCGGATCCTACCGCCGTGCCGCCCTCAACGCGGCCAGAGCCAGCCGAAGACGCCGGCGGTCAACAGGGCGTAGACCAGGCCGTCGAACGTCATCTTGAGGGTCGCCGACCAGCGCTGGCACTTCCAGATCGAGTCGACGAGGTTGCCCACGCCGTAGCCCATGAAGGCGACGGTGCCGGCGACGCGGAACACACCCAGGTACTCGGCGCCGGGGGCGACCGTGCGGCCGGTGAGATAGGCCACGAAGACGCCGACCAGCACCGAGTAGAGGAACCACAGCGTCAGGTTCTTGCCCAGGGCCGGCGGGCCGGAGGGGATGATGGTCAGGAGCCCCACCGGTCCCTGGTTGTACTTCGCCAGCATCTCCGGTGAGCCCATGGCCTTGGAGGTCGGGGCGTAGGGGAGGATGTAGGTCCCCGGGGTCAAGCCCTGCTTGCGCAGGGCCTCCAGCCCGGCCGCCTCGTCGGGCAAGCCGCGATACTCCTTGCGGTGATATCTGAGCACCATGTGGATGACCGAGCTAGCGACGAACACGATCACCGCCGACAGGACGATCGGCAGCCACAACGCCGAGAGAGCAACCATAACGACCTCCGCGCTCGAGACGAGCTGATGGTTGCGAGAAGCCTAACACCGCCCGGCGCATAGAATCGCGCGATGTCCACGCGAGACGGCGCCGCGTCGCGTCGCTGGCTGCCGGACTGGCCGCTGCCCCTGCTGCTGCTCGTCGTTTTCGAGCTCGCCTACCTCGTCGTCGCCAACTTTTTCCTCCACAGCGACTGGGGGCGCGGCCTCGTCAACGGCAGGCCCGACCGGTTGACCGCGGCCTGGAACGGCGGCTGGACCTTCCTGCCGGGGCTCGTCCACCTGCGGGGCCTCGACCTCGAAGGCGAGAGCCACCGCGTGGCCTGGCAAGCAGCCCTCGGCCGCAGCCACATGCTGGTCTGGCTGCCGTCGTTGGCCCGGCGCCATGTGCGGGTGCTGGCCGGCAAGACGGTCGGCGAGGAGGTCGAGGTCGATGTGCTGCCCAAGACGGAGCGCGGCCCGCGGCCGACCCGGCGGGGCTGGATCGTGACTCTCGACCATCTGCTTGTCGACGAACTGCAGCGAGTGCGGGTCGGCGAGTACGCGCTGGTGGGCGAAGGTGCGGCCCGAGGCAGGTTCCGCTTCCAGGTGCGGGGGCCGATGCAGCTCGAGCTCGCGCGCCTCGCCTTCCAGAATGCCGCCGTCGAGAGCCGCGGCCAACGGGTGGCCGAGAACCTCCACTTCGAGGCGCGCTTCGAAACCGGCCCGTACGTGCCGGGCGAGAACGGGCTGCCGGATCTGGTGGCTGGGACGACGGGAGCCCTCGACCTGACGGCCGAGGTCGAAAACCTGGGGTTCGTCTCGGCCTACCTCGGGGCCGTCCCGTGGCTCGGCGTCAGCGGCGCCGGGGCGCTGGCACTCGACCTCGAGGTCGCCGAGGGCTCGCTCCTGCCGGGCAGCGAGCTGTCGCTCGCCGGCTCCGAAGTCGAGGCGACCTTCTTCGACTTCGCGGCCGTGGGGGAGGGTCGAATCGAGGGCCGGGTGCCCGTGGGCGCCCAGCACGCCGAGCTCGACGCCCTGCTCGAGCGGTTCACCCTCGGTCGGCTGAGCGACGGCGCGACGCTCCTCGACGGCCACGACCTCGAGCTGCACGTCACCAACGACACGGCGGAGATCTTCCGGCCGGCGCAGGGCATCGCGTTCTCCTTCGTGCTGCCGCCGGCACAGGCGCCCGACGTCGCCGCCTTCGGCGCCTACCTGCCCGCGGCGACCGGCCTGGCGCTCACGGGCGGCACGGCCGAGCTGGCGGCCGAGGTCGCCTACGACACGGTCGCCCGCGACGGCAAGGGGTGGCTCGAGCTCTCGGGCCGGAAGGTCACCGCGACCTTCGGCGATATCGCCTTCGAGGCCGACTTCGTCCTCGACGCCCAGATGCCGCGCGCCGACCTTCTGGGCGGCACGGTCGACGTGTCCGGCTCGCGCCTGACCGTCGAGGGAGCGAAAATCGTGCGCGGCGGCCAACCGCTCCCGCAGGCCTGGTGGGCGCGGCTCTCGGTGCCGGCGGGGAGCGTGACCCGGCCGCCGGCCCTCGAGGTCGCGGAGGGGCTGGCGACCGCCGAAGCGGAGCCGGAGGCGGTGAAGCCAGTGCGGGAGCCGGCGGTGATCGAAGCCGAGGTCGCCTCGGAGCTCCTCGACACGGCGCCGCTCGTCGCGCTCCTCGAACACCGGTTGCCGAAGCTACGCTGGCTGCGCGAGGCGCTGACGGTCCCCGAAGTGGAGCTCACGGGCCACGTGCGCGTCGCAGGACCGGAGCTGGGCCTCCACGACCTGCAGGTCATCGGCGGCAAGAAGGACCAGCTCGAGATCCTCGCCGAGCTCGACCTGCTCGAGAAGGCGACCCACGGCGCCGTCTACGTTCGCTGGCGACTCCTGGATGCGGCCCTGGCCTTGAATCGCGGCGACCGGGACTGGAGAGTTCTCCACCCGCGGCGCTGGTACGACGAAGCCGCCGCGGCCTACCGCGCCGGCGAGCGCGGCGAGGCTTTCGCCATCCCGCCACCGCAGCCCGAGGGTGACGAGTCGCCGCGCTGAGCGCACCCCGCCGTGGCGCGCCGCACCGCTCCTTCGAGCTCTTCGCCGCCGCGTACGGCGGGGCTTCTCTTCATCCTCGGGTTGGCGTGTGCCCGGCAGGGTCAGGTCGTCCCTTGGCCGGCGAGCCAGGGGACATTGCGCTTCATCGATCACCTCGACGCGGCAGCGATCTCGAGCCCGTTGCTCGATCTGTCCGCGGAGAAGACGGCGAAGGAACAGCTTCCGGGTGAGACGGTATGGCGGTTCGACCAAGCCCTG